>JAIXQU010000181.1 GCA_027485575.1 Cytophagaceae bacterium | reverse complement strand
ATTTAGTACCTGTTGCCCTTCCAAAACCTACTCTTGGTTCCCAGATTAAATCATTTCCCTTTCGAGATGTATCATTATCATCACTCTGACTTTCGGCAAACATCAAATTGAGTCTTACCCCTCGATCCAAATCAATTGCATAACCTGGAAACCAACTCATGCCTCTTGAAAGTGTATCTGTTTTGAATGGAGATTTGGTCCCATCTGATGCAAAATCTTTATTTACTGATGGAATTCTGCTTTTGGCAAGCGTCCATTTTGTATTATTTGTACTAACTGTGGTCAGCGTATCATATTGAAGCACCGCACATCGGGTCCATTTTGATTTATCACTGGTCAAAACAATATCAACATTCTGACATTTGGACAATGATTGTAAAACCAATGCATTACTTGGAGTAAAGACTTTTTCCGGATCTGTTCCTGAAGTTGATGGAAGTTGTGGACCTCGAACAGTCGGAGACTGAGATTGAGCCTTATCTCCCAAAACATACGGAGCCCAACCACTATTGCCGAAACTTGTAAAACTCTTGTTTGGATCTAATGATAAATAAATATTATTCTGGGCGAATTTATCACTTCGTAAAACTTCTGTTTCACTATTGGGTGCACCATAAGTCCAGATTTTAAATGGGTCTTCATCCAAAATTACTTCTGCCTTCAATGCTCCATTTAACTCCAATTCATCAAATGGATTGGTACCCGGATTTCTACCGTTTTTAGGTCTGATGGCAATGCCATATTCCGGAATAAGTTCTTCTGACAAAGCAGAAATAGGATTGGAACCATAAATCGTTTCATTCAAATCAGAATTGGTCAGTTTCCAATAATCAAACTTATTAAACTCTAATACTTCTGAACTAGCACCTGTATTACCTTGAAGCCAAAACTTACAACCCTTGATTTTCGATCTAATCAAAACCGTATCTCTGGTCCTGGAGTCAATTTCTATTTCATCCTCCTGGTATGCAAAATCACCATTTCCACAATTGATCAAATCAATATCTAAATCAATCAAATCCGGAAATCCGTCTACAGGTAATACCCTATTAATTTTTGCAATTCCCTTTGTGTACGAAAATCTACTACTAAGCTTGAATTTATCATCAACTGGGTATTCGTCTGAAGCTTCAATAACCTCCCCTTCTTTAAACGTATAATTGGTGGATGAAGCCGAGTATCGCAATCTTCCGGATAACTTAATCTGAAATTTACCTGGTTTCAAACCCTTTGGATTGTATATCTTAATGTCGACAGGGCCATTACCATTTTTGTATGAGATTCTTTGAACAGAATTGTTTTGAAGAATTTTATCCTCTTCACCAGTTGCGAGTTCCAAAACATTTCCACTGTTACCTGTTCCGGCAAGTCGGGTAATTCCAAATCCTTGCCCAAATTTTGAATCATCTGTAAGAAGTGTTCCAAAGGACTCCGGATTAGCCTTGTGTGGTAGCGCTGTGTAAATTTTGTAGTTAAGAACACCTTGAATATAAGGTCTTTTTGCTTTTTTATTGTTGTTATATCCATAGGCTACAACAGCATAATAGTACTTTTTGAAGTTGGAAACTTTTCCGCCGCTTTGGCTTGAAAACATATCTCTCTCCACCTGAAAGCTTCTGAAAATACCTTTATCAGGAGCGCCTTTTACCTGTGGTGTTAATATCTCAGTATTAAAATCTGCATTGAATTCAAGATTGCTGACATTGGTTACACCATCTTTTAAATCCATAATACCATTAAAATCAACAACACCATCTCCATTTACATCTCCATCCAATAGTCTGGCTTTATCAGGATTATTTAAATCTTGTACAGACACCTTATCATCAAATAGCTGATAAACTTTAAATCCTTGAAACCTATAATAAATATCCTGTGGGTCAGAAGGTGTTCCACCGTCTACTGTTCTATTTAACTCGGTATAAGTCTGAGAAGTCATCAAAGGCTTCTTTACAATGGTATCAGGGAAAATATTGAAAATCAACTTCCTATCCAACTCGGTAATTTCCAGGTTGGGATTATTTGGTCCAACATTTCTTTTGAAACAAGAATTAAATCTTTCCTGAGCCAGATCATCTGCGGCAAGAAGTTTACCAAAAGAACCTGTAGCTCCTCCGGCATTTGCTCTTGCCCAAACAATTCCTATAGTACATTCATTGACCGAGCCTGGCTTAAGCGTAAATGGACCGTTATTTGCCAAAAATCTTCTATCTCCGGGAGGATTACCGGCCGACTTTTCGTTCCATGCACTTCCACAGCTTCTTGTTTGCTCACATCCAACATTTCCACATGCAAAGCCATACGGATCACTTGTTTCGGTAACATTCGGAAACATATATCTTGCCTTAGGATTTGTAGAAGATACCGGACTTAAACCTGCTCCACCAAATGAAATATCGGAGGCATCTTTCCACCTGTTTCTCATATAATAGTAGAAATCAGTATATTTAGTTGGGTCACCATTTCTAGGATTGCCACCGATATTATAATAAACAAAACCAGACATTACAATTCTTTCATTGGTATCCTTGTTTGTTGCCGTGGTTGGTCCGCTGCAATCCAAATCCCAATCCACCTGGTCAAACTTATCGTCTGGGAAAGGTCCCCTAAAAAAGTCAACAGCAACTGCCGGAGGATTTTGCCCATATCCGTTCAGACCTTCATCATCATCGTCTCCGTTATAACAAATTCCCAATCCCCGTAAAACATCACAACCCACATAATCATCACCGGCATTTCCAAGATCTGGATCCATCCATTGGGACAAATAAGTATCTTCCAAAGTAAAGTTCCCTTTGTTGTAAAGCTTCTGCCTTAAAAAAGTCATATCATTGGTGGCATCCGTTGAGGCATAGGCAAAAGCTTCATATTGAATCTCCATACCTAAGCCTGGAACCAGGGATGTGTTTTCCTGAAAATTCTTTTTGTTTCCAACATCATTACAAACCCACCATAAAACCTGGTCAGCTCCCGAATTGATATTTACTTCTGTACCCTCACACTCCTTATCTTTTTCGGTTCCTGCCCAAAGCGGAAAGTCACCCTGGCAAGGATTATAAACCCCATTACTATCTCTATCAAAGAAATTGGCCAGATTGGAATTTACAGAATTTACGGCCTCAGGATCGGCCAGGAACTCCGATCTTTGCTTCAGGAATGGATTTCCCTTTCCAGGCCAGAATTTAATTTCCGCAGGAATCTGAGCCTCACAATCGGTAATTAATCCTGCATCAAAATCATCTTTGAATTTCCTGACAGCAGAACGATTGCATTTAAAATGCTGATCCCAGGCTGAACAAATTGAGTTTTTGGTAAAAGCCGTGTCTATACTGTAATTTTTAATTGGGCCGGGCCAGTAATTTCTTAACTGACCACGGTAGGTTTGAACCATTACCACGATGTTATCGGTACCTTTTTCTATACCACCCAACCATATGGCAGCAGCAAAAATGGAGTGCTTGGAAGAGGAGGAATTGTCTGTCCTTTTTGGCACCTCATATCTGGGAAGACTAATGCCTGGATCCCAAAACATATCGCCTTGATTCATATATCTTGCTCGAACATTATTGATGTCCAAATCCGATCGTGAAATTCCAACATTACAAGTGGCTTCAACCGCATTTACACCTTGTGTTCCAGCAGTTCTGTTGGCCAATTTACTTGATTCGGGTTCACCTGCAAAAAGGTCAGGTGAAAATCCAGCAACAACAAGAAACAGTAAAAATTTTAAAATGTTAAGATTTGCTTTCATCTTGATTAAGTGTCTAAGTTTAAAAATTATAGGAAACGCCTAGTCTAAATCTTCTTGGCAATGAAATATTGTCAGGGTTCATGATGGCCATGTTGTAAAACATTGCATAGCTATCAGGATTAGGCTGCTGACTGCCCAAATTTTGTCCAAAACTTGAGGCCAAAAATCCATCATCTGTGGCTGAGGATGTTCTTGAATAAACACTCAAAACGTTTTGCGCATTGAACAGGTTTTGAACATAGAGATAGACATTAATATTATGAGCCCTTTTTCCAGGTGATTGTAAAATGAATGATTTGTCAATCCTTACAGAGGTTCTGTTGTTCCAAGGCAATCTTGAACCATTGATTGAACCTTTTACCTGATACTTACCGCCCCATTGAGAACCATCCTGTGTAAATGGTGTTCCGGAACCTGTATAGAATGTAGCATTCAATCCTACATTTTCAAATGGAGTCGCTCCTAAAATTTCCGGCCCTTCTCCCGGACCATATCTGTAGTCAAAATTTAATTTAAGGGCATGTCGCTGGTCGAAATTTAATGGCGTTGTATTTCTCAGATTTGGTGTAGAAGTATTCAAAAGTGCTCCTGCAAAATTGGAAGCTGACCCTTCTGCAAAAGAAAGTGTGTAAGAAGCAGATGCCGTAAAATTATCAGATTTTCTAAGGTCATACTGCAGTGAAAGACCTTTAACAACGCTAAAATCCTGATTACCACTTGTCTGGTATCGAATCGGGTATGCGTAGTTTACATTGATTACCTGAATCAGGTCTTTAATTTCAGAGTAAAAAGCAGATAACTTAAGTGACGATCTGGAATTCAAGGCTTGTTGAAATCCCAATGCATAGTCAATTTTTTTCTGAGGCTTCAAATTTGGATTGTTGATAAATCCACCATTGTTGATAGACAACCTGTAATAATCCAATGGATTGGCGTAGTTCTGTTGAATCGAACCATTGTCATCCACACCAAGTGGTCTTTGGGTAAGAATATCATAGTGGGCATAAAACAAGGCCTCTTCACTTAAAGGAAAGGAAAAAGAAACCCTTGGCATCAAATTAATCTGAGGTTTAAAATCCTGATAGGCATCAATTGTTATCCCATTGGTTCTTTGCAATGTTTTCTGGTATTCTTCTTTAACTGTGAAATTGTCAAAGAATGGATTAACACTTCCGTTAACTTCAAGACTGGCAGGATTACTGGTTTCCAAACCATTCTGGTCATACCAGGTATCCCCATTTCGATATCCAACCACTTGAAATTCATTGTAATTTGAACCGTTAAAATTTCTGGCAGGATTGTTTACGTAGACAGCCCAATCATTCCCGACAGACGCAGGTTTGGTCCTGTTTGCATTTGTATAAAAATCTTTTGCGGTAGTTAGTTTTGTAAAAGTGTACTTATCTTTTAATACCGGCATATTTACATCAAAAGCATCGACCCTCAAACCCAATCTTAGAATCAAATCTCCGATTTCAAATTTGTCTTCAATAAAACCTGCATAATATAAAGGCCGGAAGGCATCTATCGGTCTGTTTACTGTATCTTTAAAGAAGTCAAAGAAGGAAGTTCTTTTTGCCAGACTTCCATATGCAGAATAACCTTCCCAGGCTGCAAACGGCTGATTTCCATTGTCAAGAATATTGCTGACAGAAAAATCATTGATGGAAAAACTGCTAGGAAGATAACTATCCAAAAAGATTTCCTCTCCTACCGGGATTCCATTTCTTTGTCTGAAATTAAAATCAAAGTCAGATTGACCCTGATGCTTTAATGAACCATCTACCAATGGGTTTACAAATGGTGTTCGATAAACACGCAATAATGTTTTTCCAAAATTGGGGTCAATTGGATCTGATACAATACTTGAATCTACTCTTATGTTTTCTCCAGCAGTTCCACTGGTTAGGTGGCCATTAATTTGCTGCCTTGCTCTACCAAAAAGAGAACCAGAAGTACTATAGTTTCGTATTATTCGCTGCTCAAATTCTGCACCTATCTTAATGGTATGATTTTTTATTTCAGCTGCTGCCTGAAATGATAGCCTGTACTGCTCATCTCTAGACCTCGAAAAGTTTACCTGACTCTTACCTAGAGCTGGATAAAAATAACCCTGGTCAGCAATTCCTCTCCCAGTTGGTCCATTAAGAAATCCGTTGAAGCCAAAAAGCTGAAAGTCATTGACAATGGTATTTTCTTCAAAGATTTGCTTGTTTATCGCCGTAAGATCTGGATTAATAGTAGAAGGCTCAAAAGTTATGGATTGAGGCTCGTTCTGGAAAACTATCTGTCTGCTTGGCCTGCTGGTAAAAACAGAGTCTTTGGTGAAGATATTGCCAGCATCGTCAACACCTCTGAAGGTAAGAGTTCTGGCTGGTGCCTGTGATGGCCAGTTTATGTTTTGAGTTTTGATGTTAAATTTACCAACATAGTTGTATTCATTTAATCTATCATCAAATCTTGGGTCATAGGATTTGATGTTTCTTCTCACATAATCCGCCTGTATTTGATAATATACGTTTTTCAATAATGACCCCGTATCAGCAATGCCTGTGTTAAAGGTTTGTCTGAATCTTAAAAAGGTATTATAGTTAAGATCTTCTCTATTTCCATTGTTTGAAAAGTTGAATAAATTTTGATAAGAATTAGGGTTTGGGTTGTTTTCACCATTGTCTTCATTTGGTCCAATTTTTGAAAATGCATAATTGATGTTACCACCCAGGGTAAGTATCATATTTTCAGATGGTTGAAAATCAAAGTTAAAGTTAGACTGTATATTCCTGTCTCCAACATTTGGCCTGGCCTTAATTTGGTCAAAATTATTTTTGTTGAAAAAATTTGCCCTTCCGGTATATGAACTTGTACCAGGAAGTCTTCTTTGTGGCTTATCCCGAAGAGAATCTAAGGTGCCGGATTTTGCTTTATAAATGGGTAAGGCCGAAGGGTCATTGTCATAGTTGGAGGTATATTGAACTGCTCCAAAAAAACCAAGCAACGTTCTTCCTTCGGTTTTTGTACCATCGGCAAGTGTCTCTTCTTTTCTTTTGATAATTGGACCAGAGGCATTGATACCTGCGAAATTATAATGCCACTTATCAAATAAAGAGGAAGTTTCACCTTGCACACCAAATGAGAATTTTTGCGCTGCGGTTTTGGTTGTAATTGAGATAATACCTCCAAGGGCATCACCATATTGTGCTGGAATTCCTCCCGCTACAATTGATAATTCAGAAATGGCCTCAGCTGGTGGAAGTGATGTTCCAAATTGACGTATTCCGTTGATAAATACGGCATTATCTCCAGTACGCATCCCTTTTATGTTTACCCCTCCCCCATCATCTGCTGAATACACATTTGCCTGAGTGGCAATCATACTATTTACATTCCGGGTAGGAATTTTAGCAATCTGCTCGGCACTTAAACTTACTTTTTCACCATTATCCACCCCAATGAGAGGCTCTTTATAAGCAACAATCTCGACAGCTTCAGTAGTGGTTGAAGAGGAAGTCAAGGCGAAATCTATTTTCTTGGTTTCTTCAAAACCGATGGTAAACTTTTCAATTACATATTTATTGTATCCAACACTGGAAACTTCAATGGTATATGTTCCTGGAGTTATCGGAGCAATTGAGAATTTACCGTCAAAATCGGAAACTCCCCCACCTTTAATTGCACCTCCGGAAAAGATTTTGACGGCAGCATAAGGAAGAGCTTCCTTATTTTCTTTGTCATAAACCCGACCTGTAAGTTTACCGTTTTGGGCAAATACATTTGAAATTTCTCCCAAAAACAATGTGAAGCCCATGGCCACCAACATCGCTAACTTTCTCATTTTTACCAACACGTAACAGTTTTTCGTTAACTTTTCATTTTTTCAAGCAAGCAAAACTAATTCGCTCTTAACCTTTGACCAAAAAATATTATTCGCTTAACATTAAAATTTACCTCTTTTCCCTTTTTAATAGGCTAAAACACTGGAGTATCTTTTCTGCTAAAACGAAAGAAATTTTCTCATAAGACTCTATGGACCAACCCGCTACATGCGGACTTAGTACCACATCATTTCTTCCAAAAAGCTTTTCATATTTCGATGGAAGAATTTGATTTTTTTTTGCAGGTGGTTCATTTTCTAAAACATCAAGACCCAAACCTGAAATATGCCCTTGTTCCATAAGCCAAAGAACATCTTCAACCGGCACAATTCCCCCACGTGATGTATTGATTAAAAACAACCCTTTTCTAAATTTTAGCAAAAAATCGGAATTTACCATTCCCATTGTTTCGCTTGTGAGCGGAATATGCAAACTCAAAATTTCTGTTTGAGAGATGAGCGTTTCAATATCCACTCTTTCGGCATTGTTGTCGGGCCATATTTCAAGGTACTTATCAAAGGCAATTACTCTACATCCAAAAGAAACCAATCTTTTTGCAACTGCTGTGCCCATATTTCCATACCCAAGTATTCCAACCGTTTTTCCTTTCAACTCTATACCTCTGGAACCCTCTCTGTCCCAAATTCCAAGTCTTACTTGTCTGTCTGAATATGCGATTTTGGAAAGTAAGCCTAAAATCATCCCGATTGTGTGTTCTGCAACTGCATCAGAATTTCCCTCGGCAGCATGAACAACTGAGATATCTCTCTTTTTCGCTTCATCAACATCTATATTGTCAAGGCCGGCACCTGCTCTGGCTATCAATAGCAGACCAGGTGCGCTGTCCATAATGGAGGCATCTACAAAAAACTTACTCCTTACCACTAAAACCTGATAGGAATGTAAAATTTCTAACGCATCCACTCTGGAAATTAATGGATGGTAGTCCACCACAAATCCATTTGACTCAAGGCTTTGAATCAAAAATGGATGCATATCGTCAACTATCAGGCATTTCATGAAGCCAAGACAATCAGCCCTAAAAAAAGGTTGGAGTAAATAATTGAAAAATTAATTATCCGAGAATTTGTTCGGCGTGTTCAGCTGTCTTTACCTTATCAATTATGTTCTCAATTATGCCATTTTCATTGATAATAAAAGTGGTTCTGACAGTTCCCATGTACTTTTTACCATACATTGATTTTTCCTGCCAAACCCCATAAGCTTCAACAACCTGCTTTTCGGTGTCGGCAATGATTGGGAAATTGAGATTGTATTTTGCGATAAATTTAAGGTGAGATTTTTCATCGTCAGTACTCACCCCGACTATGTGATAACCGGCAGCTGATAATGCGGGCAAACTATCCCGAAGGTTACATGCCTGCGCAGTACAACCGGAGGTGTCATCTTTTGGATAAAAGTAAAGTACTAATTTTTTACCTTGAAAATCAGAAAGTTGAATTTGATTTCCATTTTCATCTTTTGAAGAGAAGTTAGGTGCTTTGTCTCCTGTTTTTAAAGCCATTTGTTAATTATTTTTTTGTTTAAATCTTCATCCCTGATTGAGGACATTAACTCTCCAACCAGTTTTTTATCATGTTGTTTCCAAATTCTGCTATTAAGGATTCAGGATGAATTTGAAGCCCCGCAAGATTATGCGTTTTGTGCCGGATTGCCATAACCTGACCCGAATTATCTTCAGCTCTTATTCCAAAGCAATCTGGCAAAGACTTTCTATCTAAAATCCAGGAAAGGTACCGTCCCGCTGCAATGGATTTTGGAATATCTTTAAAAAGAACTTCACCTCGATCAGTTTTGAATTATAATGGCGGCACCTTGAAACACCTCACTTAAGGTTACAATTGAACCGCCAAAAACTTCCCCAATTGCCTGATGACCAAAGCAAACGCCTGAAGTTTACTAATGAACGGCATAAGTTTTTTTTACTCAGACTTAAATCCCGCCTTTTATGGAACTCCTGTGGAAGGTGACCTTTATTTGAAGAACAAGTGAAAGAGAAATACTAAACAAGTAGCTATTACTCAACTCCCCTGATGAGATTGTTGCTATCAATCTCAGGTGCAGGAATTTTCTCCATTGCAGTAACAAACCTGAGGCAATTTTCAGGGGATAAATATTTAAAACCTTCCGGACTTACTGAAATATTTAATGGCAATTTCTTTTTTGAGGCAATTAGTTTTATAAAGACCTGATTGGCAGCCGGCTCAGATGGCGAGAAAACATTTTCATCATCCGGCAGCATGTTGACTCCTTTTTTCATAAAATTCTTTTGGCCGTTCTCGAATGGGAAAACCATGTACATTTTATTGCCTGTCAAGTCGTTGCTTTCGTAGTAAAAAGCATATAAATAAGCGTCCTGCATCAGGTCAACTTTTAACTGATATCCCTTTCCTACCTTTAAATCTGAATTTAAAGAAATGGGTTGTTCTGTTTTTTCATCCACAATTGAGATGGAAGCAAACTGACCTTTTGAGTTGAGTCTTACAAGCCGGGCATAGGCCTCGTCTATGTTTCCAACTGCTCCATCCATTTTTTTAAAAGCCTCTTTTTCTATTTCATCTTCAAAATCAAAATCTGAATCACTCAATGTTATCTTATCCGAAAACTCTTTCAGCTTCGGATTTAATGCATCTTTAATCAACTCAACCTGACTGACTCTAACCGCCTTATAATCACCAATGATTTCATATTTCCCAACCATATAATAGTCTGGTCGTTGTCCCTGGCTTACATTTTTCCAGAATTCAGACTCCTCAGCCATGCTTTCCGGTGGAGTCACATTTCTGGCCATCAACTCAAAAAGCTGCTTGTTCTCATTGTCTGGACTTACAATGTTCAGGTTAAACTTTTTGAGCTTTCGCTCCTGGGCCAATCGCTTAAATTTAAAAGACAATTCAGCCGAAATCTTCATGCCCAATGGGGTTTTAAAAGTATCGATACCCGCTCTTTCACACCGAAAAGGCAAGGCATATATTTTACAACCCACTGGTATTTTTGAATTTCTGATTTCCTTTTTGAAAGACCGCCCGATTGACCATGTTATGACATCCATTACGGCGATTGGTGGTAAAGAATCGGCATCGAATTGGGCAAAAATTTCGATTGTGAAACTGAGAATGAATAGAAATGGTAGGAGGATTTTTTTCATGTAAAGAGTTATGAGTTTAAAGTTATGAGTTATGAGTTTAGAGTTATGAGATTAGAGTTTTTTTAATGCAGGCATGTAAGGTTCAAAACCAGGAATTTGATCATTCCAACCATCAAGCATTTTGAATTGACCTTTTGCAAGACCAAGAATTATGCCCCCCTTCTTTTCAGGAAGCTGGTTTATTTGTTCTATCAGTTCTTTGGTTGCCATGGGCCAAAGGTAAAAATTACTTTTTACTCAAGCCGGTTTTTTGAAAGCTGATGGAAAATTAATAAATTTTTTACTTACCGAAATCCACAAAAACCCTGGATTTGTCTGAACCTATCAACATAGGGTTTTGCTCCCTTGGACTGCCATACATGAGACGAGAATGGTAGGGAACACCTTCAGCCTGGTCGCTTACAAACTGGTAGATTTCCTCAAGGGTTAATTTGCCATCTCTGTTTTTGTCAGAGAGTTCCTTTTTCTGGATTGCTTTCAGGAAGAAATAGGTAAACAGACCATGCTGTTGTTCCACATGCCAATTGGAAACCTGGGATTCTTTGCTGGAAGCCAGCACCATGGCTTTCTTTACCTCCGGATACTTTGTCCGGATTACCATCGGCGAGGCTTTCTGAATCAGGTCTTCTCCAGAGAAACAGGCGTCCAAAACAACAGTCAGCGATTTGGCAGGCAGTCTTTCCAGGTTGTTGTAAAATGTTTCCAGCGAATAGCCGCCTTGTGCGACATAATTGGGATTGCAACCTACCGGAACAATATAGCCTTTGCTTTCTGAACCTTCTCCCAAATCTGGCGCACCGTGCCCGCTGTAGTAAACAAACACATCACTCAAATCGGGTTTTACACGATCGTGCAACATGCCTTTTTGCTTCTCCCTGCCAAAAATGGTGTAAAAATCATCCAAAGAAGCATCGTTGAAATAGAGAATGTTACCTTCCCGAAAACCCATTACCTGAACCAGGTAGTTCTTTATGCTTGCAGCATCGTTACCGGCATAATCAACTGACTTTGTTTTGAGATAATGCTGATTGCCAATCACAACGGCCACTGCATCGGGATTCTGGGTTTTGGAAACCGGCAGGTTCTTATCCACATCTGAGTTGAGGGAAACAGGCGCATAAACTTCCGTCTTTATTTCCTTTGCTTTTACCTCCACCATTTGAGGTGTAGATAGCTTTTGGTTCATGCTTACCTCGTTGGTTTTGGTGCTGCCAAATTTGCCATACTTTTCTGAGATGGTAATGATGCAGGGAACCGTAGGCTGGTCGTACCTTTTATTGGCCATAAATTCAAAATCCAGCATTTTGCTTTCGCCTGGCTTCAGGGATGGAATTTCTATCACTTCATCTGTTGACAAAAACACATTGGCTTCAGGCAGTTTTATTTTCACTTTTACGTTTTCTGCCGGGCCTTTTCCCAGATTCTGAATGGCAGCCCGAAGCGTAATGGAAACACCTGCCTGCATAGAACCCGTAACGGATGAAAACTTTGAATCCACCATTTCAAGTTTTGGTTCCAGAAAGGACTGAATGGTGACATTGATTTTAACCGGATCGGCATCAAAGCCATTTTTTTCAAGTGCGGAAAGTTCTAAGGTAGTTTGTCCGCTTGTTTGTTTCATAGTCCCTTGCACCACCAAACTAAATTTTTTACGCTCATTGGGGGCAAGTTCCTGAAGGACTTCAGCGGGTGGAAGTTGTATGCCAGACTTAGCGGCCCCGGTTTCTGTCAAATTCATTTTTACCTGGCAGGCATGGCCTTTACCCAAATTGGAAAGCTCGAAACTCAGAGTGCATTTTTCATCGGCTTCGATGATGCCGTTGTTGTTGGCATCTTCAAATTTTACATTTTCGAGGGCGATATTGGCGGGGGCTTTGGGTTTTTCGCAATAGTGCGGCTCCGGAGCGATGTGGAAGGAATAGGGTTTGGAGACGCCTTCGATGGTTTGGCCGAAAGCTGAAAAACCAATAAAAAGAAGAATAGTTACTAAGATTTTGGTCATTGTTTCAATGTTAAAAGTATCTTTTAATCCCTGAGGCAGCGGACACTAAAGCCAGCCTGCTTATTGTAGTTGTATCGGATAGAATTGCCATTGTCCATACCGAGACAACGGTACCACGAACTGCTGGAACTGTTCACCGCAGTTGACCACCAGTAGCCGTAGTAGGTAACGCTGCTATAAAAACCATTATTGGTTCGGTAGCCGCCCGGAAGGCCTGACCACCCGCTTTCATTTGTAGCTTTTACATATGGTGATTTCCAACCAGTAGCAGTTTTCATTTTACCCCCAGCCACATTCGTGCCCCCCAGGAAGTTTTCTAAAATACTCCATTCTTCATCGCTGGGTACATGATAACCGGTTGGGCATAGATCTCGCCTGTCGGTTACCGCATACCAGTTGTACAATTTGCCATACGTAGAATTGTTGGCTGGATCATTGTTATAGATGGCATACGCTCCTGAAGAAGTATTGGCCCATTTCACATCATCAAGGTTAGTGGGTATTGGTGAACCATCCCTGTATTTACTTGTTTTCAGGTTTTCACTCATCCAAATTTGAGTGCCTATTTTCACTATTTCGTAGGTATTGCCATCAATATCTGTCACAGTGCTTTCGCCTTTACTGGCTTTTACCTTAAACCGGATATTATCTCCATCCAATGCTGCCCGGTCATTTAAAACCACCCAGGTAATCTTTTTACCAATGCCGGCGGAAACATTTTTTCCCGCATCCCCACTCACCGATTTTAGTGGTCCGGCCCAAGTGGTTCCATCATCAGTACTACAAAACAAGCTTACCTCATAGTTTCCGGTTCCTCCTGTAATGTCATATGAAACAATCAGTTTCTGCCCATCCTGCACTACATCGGTGACCGTAACGGTTTGGGCTTTTAAACCAGAAAAGAGAAAAAGGAAGGAAAGGAGGAGGGTAAAGATTTTCATTAAAAGGCTATCAACAAGGTGGGCACTTTTTTTTATTGGGCAAATAAAGAAAGTTTGGTGAAAGGTGGGGGTTAAGGTTTGTTAAAAATAATCTTCGCCGACTTTGAGATTAGTCTAACAAAATAATTTCCATTTCTTTGGATAACTTCCCAAACTCCCTGTCAGCGGTAAGAAATGGAAATCCATTCACAAAAGCGGTTGAGGAAATGAAACAATCTAATAATCCCAATCCAAAGGATTTTCTCATTTTTATGCTCCGTTGTTTGATTTCCTCATCAAAGCGAATGACAAAACAATCCTTAATCAGTGATTGAATGAGCTGGATTTGGGTCTTTGTTGCATTGGGTTTACATAGGAGTTCTATTTCAGTGAACTCAGAAATGACAATCAATTTTCCTTTCAGGATTTCCGCTACCAATTCATTGCCATCTAAAAGCTTAATTAAAATATTGGTATCAACACAAAGTGCATTCATTCTATTTTCGTTTACGAAGATCCTTTTGGTACTCAACCGGATCCTGCCCCCATTTTAATTTGCCCTTGTATTTTTCAGAATCAAATCCTTTAACCTTGGATAAAGCATTGATTTTGAGTTCAATCTTTTTATATTCCGGGTTGTTTTCAGAAATTATTATCATAAAGTAAAGTTGGCAGAAACAAGTTGCAATTCCAAATTGGCTCATAAAGAGAGTTCACTTTGCCAATAATAAAAAAACCTTGAAGGTTTTCAAAACCTTCAAGGTTTAACAAATACTGCAAACCACAAAAAAGTATGTGTATCCAGTAAAAAAGCCATTACATGTATTCAGAAAAGTCTTCTAACGGAGCATCAAAATCATCTGACAATTTAATTTGTCCCTTAAAATAACCAAACTCTCTGTTTTTTCTTGTGGGTTCTGGCTTGGCTTCGGTTTTTAAAGACTCCACAAATTTTTCAACTTCTTTCCTCTGTTTGAAAGGAAGATTATTAATTTCAATTTGTAAACCAGTGGTTGTCATTCTAATATCCAAAAAATAAATTGATTACCCTATTGCAAATATATAAGAATTCAACAAAATCAAAATCTCAATGATTCAAGCTCTTGCAAACAGATCTATTTTTATGAAGTCATTTTCAACTGTCCGATTTTTTCGGACAGTTCAATTCCTTCAATTTTAAGTTTGGTTTTAAGGTCATTCCAATACTTCCTCGGGCGATCTGACCCAGTAAGAACCTCGATAACATCTATGATGGAGAAAAACCATTTCTCCTGACTGGCATCCCAGAAGCACCTGACCTTTGAGTTTTCAAATATCTGGATGGCATTTTGCTCTTTCATGCTGTTATTCTGAACTCACTTCAAGCCCTCCAGCGCCTTCTCAATGGCAAACTCCAAACCCGCCTCCAAAGATGCCGGATTGTCGGCTCTGGCTTTTCCCATATAAAGTTGAGAACCATCGGCTGTATTTAAAATCCGGATTGTGGCCATGAGTGGCAACCCGCCTTCTATAGATTCAGTTGATATTTCAGTGAATGCCAGGGTGTTTGCTCCTGCTTTTTTTGCCAATTCCAAAGCCAAATCTTCCTGAACAACTCCTGACCCACCAAAACTTCTTGCCTGGATTAGCTCTTCAAACTTATCAACACCCAACAGATCGAAATTGAGTTTTGTCAATTCCGCTTTCATGTGAAACATACATCTGCTCAAAGCTTCATCCGTATTTATTGTTTTGGATGTTATAAACTTTGGTTTCATCAGGATCAACGAATATCGATTTACCTTGCTGAAAGCCGGAGATAAGTTCGTTTGCTGAAAGTAGTTTTTACTGCATGACAGAATACAGACTGATAGAATCAGGCAAATGAATGATTGCTTCAACATGGCTTATTTCTTTTTGGGTTTAGAAGTTTTTGTAGTTGTCTTTTTTGTGGTTTGCGTAGGCTTGGACGTTCCCATAAAGTCTGGTTTGGCCAAAACTGCGGGTTTCACTGCCTTTGTTTTTTGAAGAATTTTTTCAATATCCAATGGGGTATCGTCATTGGTTGATTGTTTTTTTTCAATGGCTTCCTGAACCTTGTCTAAGTCCTGCAAAGGTTTTACAGCATCTTTTTGGGCGGAAGGTGTAAAACAGATGAATCGTCCAAACTGAAATGAAACATCCATTTTCAAGGGTTTCAAAGCTTCAGTTTCATCGGCATAATCCATAAGCAAATCCGACATTTGATCTGACCTCTTTTTGTAGGAGATATTGTAAAGAAAATAGCCATTGTTCAGGTTGGGTTCAAATGTTCCTCCAAAGTCAGAATTGCTGGTCAGCTTATTTTTAAATTGTCGCATATCCCTGGAAGTCAATGCCGGGCTTGTTGCATTATAAATCCTGACCCGGTAAGGTGCACCTTCATTAATCCATGAGCCCATGCTTTCGTTAAACAGATACAACACCCTTACCATTCCTTTTTCGATTGCCATTCTAACTGCTTCTCTTTGAGCAGCATCTGGATTTGGCAACATCACAAAACCGGATTCCAATGGTGTAGTTCCCAGCAATTCCCCTGTGCAATTGTCAAAAACTTTGACATCGAAAAACACTTTGGTCTGACCAGGGATACTACCGGAACCTGGCCTGAAATCAACATTGATCTTATCAATTTCAAACAGCATTTGGGCATCCGCAAGCATCCCCATTTTTTGCTCATAGCTCAGGTCACTTTCATCCTTATCCAGAATAGATTTAGTAGCCTTTAAAATCTGAAAATACCGCTTGGATTCCAAAACCCTATATTTCTTTTGCAATAAGTATTCATTAACTCTATCCACTGCAAAGCGATATAAATCAGGCAGTTCACCGTTGGCGGCAAGTTCAGGATTGACAATTGTAAGAAACCGGATGCCTCCAACCATTTGAGAAAGGGTTCTGACATTCGCTTCATACGTATCCTTGTTTACCGTAGCTTCCAGTTCAATTTCATAAATTCCATCTTTTTGGACTTCAGAAATTATTTTTTCGTTGGTTACTATGCCTTGGGTTTGCGTAGTGACCGCATCCCGGATGGCTACCATATCCTGCATTTGGGTTTCGCCTTGAACCCTCACTCCTACTCCTGTGGATATTGCATTTCTTCTGGCATCATTTATTGCATCATTTCTCGTCAAGCCCTGACCTTTCACTGTCACAGTCGAACTTTGGCTGTAAGCAGAAAAAAGGCTTAAAAAGAATATTGAGATGTGTAAAAACAGCTTTTTCATTTTTCGAAATTAGATTGGAAGTATCAGTTTTTTAACAATGCTCCAAACTATGAGCCCTGCTTTTTTCCATTTTTCAACCCTGGCTTTTGATTTTTCGTTCAGGACAAGATTGCCAAGTTTATCTGCAGTAACTTCCAATAATTCAGTCCCTTTTTTGCCCTTCATTGCATCCAAAGCCTCTTTTGATTGCCTTAGTATTTTTGGGGCCTTTCCTTTTGTGGGATCAAATGAATCGGCCATGTCCAAAATGGTTTGATTTTGGGCATCCGTCAATTTTGGAAAAAGTCGCGGTTTGTATTCTCCATTGACAGTCATCAATATATTTTTTGGAAGTGAGTCTGTTACAGGTCCCGGAATAACCGGAGGAGCAACCGGAGGAGTTGTTGTATCCACTGCTTCTGCCAAACCGTCTTCATAAAGCGGAATTCTAAGTTTTACTGTGGCAACACCATCTTCAAATTTGGTTTTTCCAACCTGAATGGCACCTTTTAACATCCCGCTGACCTTGGTTTTTACATCATCACTTACGACCACTAAATCTTTCACAGTGGTTTGCCCTTCTACCAAAACCCCATTTACTATTTCGAGAAGATTTCTTTGCGCATCCACCAGGGCTCCTCTTTGGGCCATTAATTTTGCCTGATTTTTGATTTTAAACCGGGTGGTATCATATACTGAATTTCCCTCAGCTTCAATGTATTGGTCGGTCCAGTTTACCGACCCTTTTTCAGAATTTTCAACAAAGTCTGATTTCGACTCGCCGGCATAAATGTTTTTCTTTTTTGGACCTCCGGATTTTTTCGATCTTTTGGCCGGACCCATTGATTGCCCGTTTGCTGCGCTGAAAGCAAATATTAACAAAGTGGCAAACAGGATGGTTTTATGGAAAATTTTCTTCATAACTAATTAAATTTCAAGGTTGTCCTAAATTTTTGTTCTATGTCTTATGTCCCTTAATCAATTGCAAGTATAAGATTTGAACTCTGGCTGATCACCCTTACATACAAAGATTTACCCAAATTAACCTTTATTAAGAAAAAGTAAAACCCAAAAAGACCAATCACCTGGCTAGCTAAATATTTGATTTTAAAATAATTAAAGAATTTTAACCTTATTAAACTGAGTTTAAAAAAAATTGAGGCCTGACAAACAACTTTCCTATTCTTAAACTTTTAATCGGCCTGTTTATAACTTTTTGGAAAACAAATGAGCGACAGCTAAAGCTACCCTACTGGCTGAGGAGGCAACAGCCAACATTCAGTCCTAGTAGACCCCGCTGAAATTCAACCTGTTAATAATTAAATTGGAATTGTTTTTGGAAAAACTTCCTCAATTGAAACTAGGAACTTTCTTTTGTAGATATGATTAGCAGCAATAAAACAATGATTTCTTTGGTGGCGAAGGAATTAAATTTTGGAGAATGGCAGGTTGAAATGGTGCAAAAGCTTTTTGCAGAAGGTGGTACATTACCCTTCATTGCCAGATATAGAAAGGAGGCAACCGGAAGTTTGGATGAAGTGCAAATTGCTGCAATCCGGGATAGATTAACTCAAATTGAAGTTTTAGAAAAGAGGAAAGAAGCCATAATAAAAAGCATTGAAGAACAGGGGAAATTAACGCTTGAATTAAAGTCCAAAATTGAGCAATGCGGGGTTTTGTCTCAGCTTGAGGACTTATATCTTCCCTATAAACCAAAAAGGAAAACCCGGGCTTCTATCGCCAGAGAAAAGGGCCTTGAGCCTTTGGCATTGACCATTCTGGACCAAAACCAATTTCCGCTGGATAAGGAAGCGGGAAAATATATTTCAGAAGAAAAGGGCGTTTTGAATGTTGAAGATGCGCTTTCAGGTTCAAGAGATATCATAGCAGAAATTGTAAACGAACATGCGGAAACACGCCAAACCCTTAGGACAATTTTTAAAAAAACAGCACTGCTTTCTGCCAAAGTTTTCCCGGGAAAAGAATCGGAGGGTCAGAAATACAGGGATTACTTTGAGTGGAGTGAACCCTTGTTTCAAGCCCCAAGTCATAGAATTCTAGCCATTCGGCGGGCTGAATCAGAACAAATTCTAAGCCTGGATATCTCACCAGATGAAGAACTTGCATTGGAAAGATTGAATGGAATCTGGGTAAAATCTCAAAATCAGGCTGGTCAGCAGGTCATTCTGGCTGTGAAAGATAGCTTTAAAAGGTTGATAAAGCCGGCCTTAGAAACCGAAATGCGCATGGATAGCAAGGAAAAAGCAGATGCTGAAGCCATCCGGATTTTTGCTGAGAACATCCGCCAATTGTTAATGGCAGCTCCGCTGGGCCAGAAAAAAACCATGGCCATTGACCCTGGATTCCGGACGGGTTGTAAATTGGTTTGCCTCGACGCTCAGGGAAAACTTCTTCATTTTGAGGCAATCTATCCCCATGAACCGCAAAGACAATCACTTCAGGCCGGAAAAACCATCCAACATTTGGTTCAACTATATGATATCGAAGCCATTGCCATTGGAAATGGAACCGCAGGGCGGGAAACAGAAACTTTTGTAAAAGGTCTTGGTCTTTCAAAATCGATTCAGGTAGTGTCTGTAAACGAAAGTGGGGCCTCTATTTATTCTGCTTCTGAAGTCGCAAGAGAAGAATTTCCGGATAAAGACATTACCGTAAGGGGCGCTGTTTCAATCGGTCGGCGACTGATGGACCCCCTTGCTGAACTGGTAAAGATCGAACCAAAATCTATTGGAGTGGGTCAATATCAACATGATGTAGACCAAAAACTATTAAAGACGAGTTTGGATGATGTGGTGATGAGAAGTGTAAATGCTGTAGGTGTAGAAGTAAATACTGCCAGCAAACAGTTGTTGAGTTATGTCGCTGGCTTGGGTCCTCTTCTTGCACAAAATATTGTAGATTACAGAAATTCAAATGGGCCCTTTACCTCCCGGTCAGCATTGAAAAAAGTGCCAAGAATGGGTGAAAAAGCTTTTGAACAATGTGCAGGTTTCTTAAGAGTAAGAGATGCGAAAAATCCATTGGATGCTTCAGCCGTACATCCGGAACGGTATGATTTGGTCATGTCGATGGCAAAAGATTTGAATTGCCAACCCATAGACCTCATTTCAAAATCGGAACTGAGGCAAAAAATTGTGATTCAAAAATATGTAAATCAGGAAGTTGGACTTCCCACCTTAAAAGATATTCTTGCCGAACTTGCTAAACCAGGCAGGGACCCCAGAGAGCAGTTTGAAGCATTTCAGTTTCAGGATGGGATTGAAAAAATAAGTGATCTAAAAACGGGAATGAAATTAACAGGCGTTGTGACCAACATTACTGCCTTTGGCGCTTTTGTTGATATCGGAGTTCATCAGGATGGGTTGGTACATACAAGTCAAATGGCAAACCGGTTTGTCAAAGACCCCAATGAAATCGTAAAACTTGGTCAGAAGGTAAATGTAACCGTAGTCGAAGTAGATGAAGCCCGAAAAAGGATATCGCTGACGATGAAGGAGGAACTCCAAAAACCTGTGCCAAAAGCTCAAACCTTGAAACCAGAGTTATCGAAGGATGAACAATTGGCCCTGTTAAAGGCAAAGTTTAAAAGTTAATTTTTTAGGGTGTTCAGTTGTATGCTTAAATCTGAAAAGTGAAAAAATATCCAACAGAAAATCAAAGTTCTGATACCTCAAAAGTTCTTTTTGACATTCTGAAGGAAGAAGGTTTGACCATCGCTTTTGCGGAAAGCATGACTGCGGGTTTGCTTTCTGCAAATTTAGCAAGACATCCGGGGGCTTCCGCCATTTTAAAAGGTGGAGTTATTACCTACTCCAAAGAATTAAAAACCAGTATTTTAGGCGTCAAAATAGAAACGCTGGAAACCTTTAGCGCTGAATCTGCAGAAACAACTATAGAAATGGCACTGGGACTGGAAAAACTGATAAAAAATACGGATTTGTATGTTTCTCTGACCGGAGTTGCCTCAACCCCAAATACCGGTTATCAAATCAGATCGGCGGTAGGGACGGTATTTATTTGCATACTGTGGAAGTCCATACCTTACCCGTTTCAGTTTCAGCTCACCGGAAACAGGGAAGAGATTTTACAAAATGCCGTAGATCAAACTTATAAAGCCTTGATTTCTTTGTTTGAAAAACAACCTGAGCGCTAATTGTAAACCTGAATTCCAGAATTATACATTCTGTTCACCGACTGAATGCTCACAAAATATATTTAGGAAGACATTCCGGAATTCACTTGAAGTTGATGTGTGTAAAACCCTTAATATCAACATATTTTAAGGAAGAACGTATAAAGTTTTCTCAATTGGGTCCACGAATCTCCCAATCGGTAAAAAATGATTGTCATACCTATGTTCTCTCAAAAGGTTTTGAATTTCCTCTAATGAAGATGGAGCCACAGAAAAAAGCAATCCGCCGTTTGTTTGGGGGTCAGGCAAAATCTGAAAAGACTCTACCTGGTTTACATCCGGATTAATCAGGGTTTTTTCACTGTACGCATTCCAGTTTCTGTAGGTGGCATCCGGAATAATATTTTGCCCCAAAAGGTGTTTAACTCCTTCCATCAAAGACAATTGACCGTAATTAATTTCAGCACTCAGATTACTTCCTTCCGCCATTTCTATCAAATGTCCCATCAAACCAAAACCAGTAACATCTGTAACAGCATGAACCTCAGAAAGCGGACCAAGCACCTCCCCTATTTTATTGAGTTTTGTTATCTGGGCATAGAATCCACCAAGCGAATCCGCGTTTATAAGATTTCGCTTAATTGCCGTGGCCAAAATCCCGGTTCCCAATGATTTGGTCAGGAAAATATAATCACCTGATTTGGCCGTATTGT
>JAIXQU010000130.1 GCA_027485575.1 Cytophagaceae bacterium | reverse complement strand
GGATTGAAAAAGCACTTCTGGATTCCGGAAAGTCAATTTCTGTCGGTTTCAACAGGAGATTTTCTCCGTTTTCGGTTAGGATTAAACAAATTCTCGGTTCAAATCCCTCTCCCATTTCTGTGATTGCCACAATGAATGCAGGCTTTATTCCTGCTGATAGTTGGGTGCATGACTTAAATCAGGGTGGTGGCAGGATTCTTGGAGAAGCTTGTCATTTTGTTGATTTAATAAGCTACTTTACAGACTCAGAAGTGGAATCTGTTTTTATGTCTGCATTAGGAAAAAATCCGGACCAGAAAACTGATATAGCCTCCATCCATTTAAAATATGCAAATGGTTCATTGGGTGTAATTAATTACTTTTCCAATGGCTCAAAGGCTTATAGTAAGGAGCGAATTGAAGTTTATTCCAGTGGAAAAACCCTCGTGCTAGATAATTTCAGGAAGCTTGAAGGTTTTGATACTCCTGGTTTTTCAAGTTTAAAAGGAAGTCTGGATAAAGGTCATGACTCAATGTTCAAAGCCATAGTCGACCAAAATGAAAAAGGTGGTCAATCAGTTTTTAGCTGGAACTCATTGAAAAATACACATCTGGCTTGTTTTGCTGCATTGAAGTCATTGTCAGGCCAATCTTTCATTAAATTGAATCATGTTGAAACCGGATAAGTAAATCGCTTTTTTTAAGGAAAGGTCCTAATTCTATTTATTATATTATTGTATCAATTCTAAAAAATGCCAGTAAAGAAATTTTTAACCCATGCTCTGCTTTCAAGGTTTTTAATTTTGATCCTTGATATCTCTGTTTCTGGGATTTCTTTATTCTCGGCCTATTTACTTCGGTTTAATTTTAATATTCCAGCCCAATTTCTGCATTATTTACCCTTTACTTTAATTTATGTTTTGGCCATCAGGTCAGCTAGTTTTTATTTTTTCAAAACCTACGCCGGGCTAATAAAATTTACCGGAGAACAAGATGCAAGGGTTGTCTTAAGGTCGGTTTCTACTTCTTCTTTTTTCCTTTTCATTGTTTATCTTTTACTCAGAACCTATGAGATGGGGGATAGGCTACTGTTCTTCTATCCTATTTCAATAATTTTTATTGACTATATTCTTCTGAGTTTTATGTTGGTTATTTATCGGATATCCATCAAAATGATTTTAGAAGAAATCAGGTCTGCTAAGTTTGGGCAAGCGGGGCCGAAAAAAAACATTGCGATTTTTGGTGCAGGAAAATCTGGAATATTGATAAAAAAAGCAATTGAAGCAGACAAAGCCGGTCATTACAAAATGGTGGCCTGGTTTGACGATAATCCTTTGATAGTGGCAAAAGTCCTGGAAGGGCAAAGGATTTATCACGCTGAGAAAGATTTTGCTGAAGTGGTCAAGAAGCGAAATATTCACTCTGTCATTTTATCAATGCATAACCTTGAATCATTCAGGAAGCAAAAATTTGTTGCAGATTGTTTGGAGCTTAAGGTAGGAATGATGTCTTCTCCGGGAATTAATGATTTAATGGAAGGCGTTTTTGATATCAGAAGGCTTAAGAAGTTTGATATTGAGGATGTGCTGGATAGAGACCCGATTGTATTGGACAATAAATATCTTGAATCTCAATTGGCTGAAAAGATAATTTTAATTTCGGGTGCAGCTGGTTCCATTGGTTCAGAAATCGTAAGGCAGTTAACCAAATTTAAGCCCGCAAAGCTTGTTTTGGTGGATGTTGCTGAATCTCCTCTTGTTGAATTAGGCCTTCAGATCCAGGAGGAGTTTGGGTTTGCAGATTTAGAAGAAGTAGTGGCGGATGTTAGTAACAAAAATCGGATGGAGAAGATTTTTAGTATGTATAAGCCAGACATCATTTACCATGCTGCAGCCTACAAGCACGTTCCCATTATGGAACAAATGCCCAATGAAGCAATCCGCGTCAATGTTTTGGGCACGAGGACCATGGCAGATTTGGCTGTTCAATTTGGGATTGAGCGGTTTGTGATGATAAGCACGGATAAGGCGGTAAATCCCACCAATGTTATGGGCTGCAGTAAGCGACTTGCTGAGATATATATTCAATCCCTGAATAACTCTCTAAAAATTAAAAAGACCGGTCCAAGGTTTATTACAACCCGCTTCGGTAATGTGTTGGGATCTAATGGTTCTGTTATTCCAAGATTTCAGAAACAAATTGAAGCTGGTGGCCCAATAACTGTAACTGATCCAGGCATTACAAGATTTTTTATGACCATTCCGGAAGCATGTCAATTGGTCCTGGAAGCGGGGGTGATGGGTCAGGGAGGTGAGATTTTCATTTTTGATATGGGTAAACCCATAAAAATCATTGATTTAGCTGAGAAGATGATTAAGCTTTCCGGAATGGAGCCATACAAAGACATTGATATCATATTTTCAGGATTAAGACCTGGAGAAAAGTTGGAAGAAGAGCTTTTGGCGAAAAAGGAAAATATTTTGGCTACCCACCATCCTAAGATAATGAAAGCCAAGGTTATAGAATATGATTTTGAAGAAGTTAAAGTAAAAATAGAGGATTTGATCTCAATTTTAGTTCAGCAGGATGAGTTTGAAATTGTGGCAAAAATGAAGTCCATTGTTCCGGAATATGTTAGCAATAATTCAATTTTTGAACAGCTTGATAACCAACCGGGGGCTTTAGAAATTGATTAGTGGTTCTTTGACTTTGAATTTTTCGATTAATTTTTGGTATCAGGTCCCCAAACAATTGGGCTGATTTCTTCTCCTTTTGCCACCGCAGTATTCTCTTTTTTTTATAATTCTATTGATTTGGTAGATTAAAGCAAAAAATCAACAAAAAATTGTTGGAGATTTTCTCTCATCAGGACTTATTTTTCATCTGGAAATTGAATCCTAATATCGGTAATATTTACCTGAAATTTGTTTTAGATTTGTAGGAAAAAATGTATAAAATATTGCATAACAATGCGTTAAATAAATAAAATTAGTTTAGAATTTGTAAAATCTATTTTGACTGACTTAGATCAATAAAGTGAATTTAATAATATTTTAATGCGAGTTTTATTTGTAACCAATCAAAAATGTATGACATTTGCATCGCGGTCCCGTTAAGGGAAAAGGGGCCGTAATTGTGATTTTGGGTTTATTGAAATTTTCAGAAGGCGCTCATTGGGCGCCTTCTGATTTTTATGGCATCTGGTAAATCCTTTTATTCCTCTTTGGACAAAAAAAAACCGCACCTTTCCGGATGCAGTTCTTAATTTTTTTTAGAAGCAGAAATTTCAAATTTTAAGCTCCTTTCAGAGCGGGAGACGAGGCTCGAACCCGCGACCTACAGCTTGGAAGGCTGTCGCTCTACCAACTGAGCTACTCCCGCAATTGTTTTTCCTAAAAAAAACCAGAGGTTCCGAGCGGATTCGAACCGCTGTAGAAGGTTTTGCAGACCTCTGCCTAGCCACTCGGCCACGGAACCTTTTTAAATTGGGCTGCAAAAGTAGGAAACCATCTTCCATTTCAAAACTTTTTCATGGTTTTGTTTTCAATTTCTCTTTTTTCGCAATCTTCTAAAACTATGAATAAACCAATCCGAACCGTATTGTCTGCCTTTGGAATGTCCGGTAAGGTCTTTCATGGACCGCTGCTTTCAGCACATTCAGGTTTTGAGATTTCTGGAATTGTCCAGAGAACGAAAGTTGATTCCCATGATTATTGCCCTGATGCACAGATTTTTAAAAGTCTGAAACATGCACTGGTTGATATTAAACCAGATTTGGTCATAGTAAATACGCCTCCATTTTTACATTTTGAGGAAACGAAAATGGCTTTGGAAATGGGCTGCCATGTGGTGGTTGAAAAGCCATTTGCGACTTCAGTTTCCGAAGCAGAAATTTTAATAAAATTGGCAGAGAAAAATGGAAAAATGCTCACTGCCTTCCAAAACCGGCGCTGGGATTCCGATTTTCTGACTGTTAAAAAGTTAAAGGAATCGGATATTCTTGGAAAATGGATTCATTTCGAAACGAATTTCAACCGTTATCGTCCGGGAGTTGAACCGCAAACCTGGAAAGAAGCTCGCCAGCCTGGTTCTGGTTTGGTATGGAATCTGGGGCCACACCTCATCGACCAGGCTTTGCAATTGTTTGGGTTTCCTGTGGCTGTCACCGCTTTCATTCAAAAAATCCGGCCAGGTGCACAGGTTGAAGATGCATTTCATATTGTGCTTCATTATCCGGATTTGGTGGCTGAGTTGAAATCCTCTTATCTGGTTCCTGATTTTGCCTTAAAATACAAGATTCAAGGTGAGTTGTTTTCTTTTCAAAAGGATGGAATGGATATTCAGGAGTCACAATTGAAATCTGGGAAATCTTGTCTGGATTCAGATTATGGTGTTGAGTTACCAGAATTCAAAGGAACCATTCGAAAACAAGGTCTTAAAGGATTGGAGCTGGAATATTTCGAAAATGAAAGAGGGAATTATCTGGATTTTTATGATGCAGTTTTTGAATGCATTCGTACGGGAGGCAAACCTCCCGTTTTGACTTCTGAGATTCTTCAGGTTTTGAGGGTTATTGAGGCCGTTTTTGAAAGTTCGGAAAGTGGCTGCAGCATTCCAATTAGCAAGGGGCAGCATTTTGGATGATATTGACCGTTGTTGAATCTTTGCTGGTGTATTATATTTGTAACAATTATTGATTCGAATGCGGTATCTGGATCCCAAAAACGACCTGACCTTCAAAAGAGTGTTTGCCGAACATCCTCATTTGCTCATTAGTTTTTTAAATAATATTCTTCCTTTAGAGGAGGGTAGAAAAATTGAGCACATAGAATATTTACCTGCTGAACTAATTCCCGAAATTCCTCTCTTTAAATATACCATTGTTGATGTTCGATGTCTGGATAATTTTGGGAGGCAATTTATTGTCGAAATGCAGATGCTTTGGACAGACTCTTTCAAAAACAGAGTTTTGTTCAATACTTCCAAAGCGTATATAAAACAATTGGAAAAGGGTGAGCATTTTGAATTCCTTCAGCCAGTTTATGCCTTAAGCCTGGTAAACCATAATTTTGAGAATGAAATGGATGCGTATTTTCATCATTACAAAATTGTAACCGTAGATGAGCCAAAAAGACATTTGCCAGGTCTCGAGTTTGTATTTATTGAGTTAAAAAAGGTAAAGGCTAAAAATTTAAAAGAGAAGGCATTGGGCGTTTTGTGGCTGCGCTTTCTTACTGAAATAGAAAATAGAACCGAAAATTTATCTCCAGACTTTATGGAACATCCAGATTTAAAAGAAGCTACTGATATTTTAAAAGAAAGTGCTTTCAACAAAGCAGAACTAGAAACTTACGACAAATATTGGGACTCAGTCATGGTGGAGCAGGCCTTATTGGACGGGGCAATTGCCAAAGGATATAAGCAAGGAATCAATGAAGAAAAGGAAAACATAATTATTATTGGCCACAAGGAGGGGATTTCGATCGAAAGTCTTGCCAGAGTTACCCGATTATCCGTCCCGGAAGTTGAAGTAATTTTAAAAAAAGCAACCTGAGTTAGCTCGTAAATAATTTCCGGAATTAAACATTCAAGGAAACCAAAGTCACACCCGCACCACCTCTGTCCGCATGTTCATCCTGAAAAGTTCCAATTTGTTTGTAGCGTTTCAAATGGATGCGGACCATGTTTCTTAAAATTCCATCACCTTTTCCATGTACAATGCGTAATTCCTTTTGACCCAATAAAATTGCCTCATCCAACCAGTTGTCCACCAGGCTGATTGCTTCATCTGTCCGCATTCCCCGCAGGTCAATCTGGGTGTTGAAGTTCATCATTTTCTCATTCAGGTTCAGGCTGGAGGTCGGGCGTCTTTCTCTTGATTTTTGTTCATTGGGGTTGCCTGATAACTTTTCAAGTTTTTCAGTTTTGATATTGGTTTTAAGCTCACCCATAGTCACTTCGGCATCTTTTCCCCTGAAACCAGTCACCTCTCCAATGCTTTGGGTTCCTTTTATTCTTACAGTGTCTCCAACACCAATTATTCCCGCTATCACTTCCACTTTAACCGGGATGGGTTGTCCTTTTTTAGGTGCTTTTTCTTCTTCCTCAAGGACAAGTATTTCGGGCTCCAGTTCTGTTTTGATTTTTTCTAATTCAGCCCTGGCGACTTTGGTTTTGGACTTATCTGCTTCGGTTTCTTTAATAATTCTGATGGTTTCCTCAATTTTCTGATTGGCGCCTTCAAGCATTTTGCTTGCTTTTATTTTGGCGTCATTTAGTATTTTTTTACGCTGATTGTCAAGTTCTTGTTGCTTTTTTTCATTTTCAACCAAGAGGAGTTTGGTTTTTCTGTCCCTGTTGCTCAACTCCTGGTTTTTGTTTTCCCAAAGTCGTTTTTCTTCTTCCAGGTCAGAAATCAGTTTGTCAACGTTAATTTTTTTAATGCCTATTTTTTGCTTTGCCTGGTTAAGAACGGATTTTGGCAGGCCAATTTTTTCTGCAATTTCCAAAGCATAGGAACTTCCTGGCTGGCCTATTTCCAATTGAAAGAGCGGTTCCATTTTCTCACCATCAAATTTCATGGCGGCGTTTTCTATGGCTGGGTGGCGGTTGCCAAAGTTTTTAAGATTGGTGTAATGGGTGTTTACCAAACCGAAGATTTTCTTGTGGCAAAGTGATTCAAGAATCGCTTCAGCAATCGGTCCACCCAAGGCAGGGTCGGTGCCGGTTCCAAATTCATCCAACAAAATCAACGTTTTTTCATTCGCCTCAACCAACATATTTTTCATATTGGAAAGGTGGGAACTGTAGGTGCTCAGGTCATTTTCAAGTGATTGCTGGTCACCAATATCTACAAGAATTTTATCAAAAAAACCAAGTTTAGATCCCTCACCCACAGAAACTGGCACACCCGACTGCCACATATATTGAACCAATCCTACTGTTTTCAGGCAAATCGATTTTCCTCCGGCGTTTGGCCCTGAAATAACCAAAACCCGTTTTTCTTTTGTAAGCCAGATGGTTAAGGGGACAATTGGTTTATGACTTTTAATGTGTGACAAATATAAAAGCGGATGCCTTGCCTCAAAAAGTCGGAAATCGGGTGCTGGATGATGCCCGGGATGATTTGATTTGATTTTAAGACCGAATCTGGCCTTTGCACGAATCAAATCTAATACGCCAAGGAAGTTGTTGGCCATGCCAATTTGCCTTCTGAATGGCCTTATGCTGAGTGTTAACTCTGTGAGAATCCGATAAATTTCTCTGTTTTCGGCAAACTGAATTTCCCGTATCTCATTGTTGGAGTCCAGGGCTTCTTCGGGTTCTATATAAACGGTTTGTCCCGTGGCTGATTCATCGTGCACAAAGCCTTTGATTTTCCTTTTATATTCAGCCAGAATTGGGATAACCATTCTCCCATTTCGGAAAGTGATTCCTGCATCATCTGCAATAAAGCCTTGGGCAATGGCAGATTTAAGGGCCTGGTCCAGTTTTCTGCGCAAGCGACTTTGCTCGTCTATTTTCTTCTTCCTGAGTTTGTTAAGTTCGGGTGATGCAGTATCTCTCAGGTCGCCATCTTCGTCAAAAACCTTTTCGATGTTGTAAAAAATCTCAGTTGGAATTTCAACTTTTTGGCAAAGTGCAAATAGTCTTGGAAATTGGCTTTGGTTTTTGCGCAGGGTTTTGATGCAAAGTTCAATGGTTCTTAACCCCCGGCTCAGGCGGGACCATTGGTCACCCATGAGAACAAATCCTTCTATTTCAAGTTGTTCCGCGTAGGGGAGGAGGTCAAAAAAGTTGTTTTCCGGTAACGATATTCCTTCCTGAATCAATTTCTGGCATTCGTGTACTTGCTCCTGATGGGCAATCACCACATCATATTGGCGAAGCATTTTCAAGTTCTCAGCCATTTTCTTCCCCACATCGCCATGGCATTGGTCTGATATTAAAGTTTTTATCTGGTCAAAACCCAGACGTTGTTCCAGAATTTCAGAGGCGTTGTTTTTCAAATTGAACCGTCAGAATCGATACGCAAATTTACCATGGATTATGTAACGACATGTACATAGTGGCAAGTTTTGTTTGAATGTAGAATTTTGTTTTTGTATTGAAGGTCCGGCTTACAAAACACCGGGGACTTTTATTGGTATCGCTTAAACAAGAAAAAAGGCCTCTATGTTTTTTATTTTCTTCTTGAAATCTGGTCAAAGAAAGTGACGGTATACGTTCAGTTTTTACATGGTTTTTTAACTGATGGATATCATTTTTTTCTTGTTGCTGTTCTGTATATTTGGGTTAAATTCATAAAAACCAATTTGAAAATGGCGGATAAAATCAAGGTACCCAGAGATAAAACCGTGTTCGTAATTGAATCTGACACCTCCCGGAAAAATGAAATTTCGGAAAGTATGAGCCACCAGTCACATTGGTATTTTGAATATTTTGATGATGCTGCAAACTGTTTGCCAGAAGTTAAAAAGTCAAAACCACTTGCCATTTTTTTGGACATTCAGCATTTTGATAAAACTAATAATGAAAAGTATGGGTTTGACCTGGTCAAAATGTTTAAGGAACAATCTCCTGAAACAGAGATTTTTGTTTTTTCTGAAACAAAGAATGAGGAGTGGGCAACCATTTCACTGAAAAAAGGTGCTATGGATTACATTATATTGAACCAACATCAATATACTAAAATGGAGTTTGAACTTAAATGGTTGGAAGAAATAAAAGATCGCCAATCGGATGATAAGAATTTCATTCGTTTACTGATCTATGCTGTAATTGGTTTGATAATATTTATTATTACAATGACTGTACTTTATGAAATGGGTTTTCTGAAAGAAGGTTCTGATTCAGAAATGCTTTTTGGTGTTTAAGATAGAAAGATTTAGTTAAGTCAGTTATTTGAAGGGAAGCTGGGGAGGCGATTGGCGTCTTTTTTTTGGACCAATTTGAAGGTAAATCAGGAAGACAATCTGTAGTTAAACATACAACATAACAGGGAGATAGAACCAATTTTCCGAAGCCTGAAAACAGAAGTGGATTTAGGGCCCATCTACATTAAGAATGGCTATTCAACCTTGGCATATTTGCACGTGAGATTGTTAATTATCTGTTGGTCAATGATATAATTTATTAGCTAAAAGCCAAAGGAAGAAGCCACAATTAAACCGAAAGCAAAACCCAAAACTACTGGTAACTAATCAAATTCCTGGTCGACAAGCTGGAAATCAAAAAAATCGAAAAACAAGAAAATCAAATGGTTAAGGATGATTAGGTGTAAGATGCGGTTTTTACATCTTTCAAATTTCCAAACCATTTAGCCGATTTGATTAGAGAAAGGCCAACCCAAATCAGTTTTTTAGTCTGGCTCCCTGAAACGTTCCACATAGAAAACATTTTCTTACAGGTTTTCCGCGTTTCTTAGAAATTTGGTCGGTTTTGTTATGACTCGCTCTTTTATTCCCTGACACTTATTTCTCAAAATCAAGATTAGTAGGCTCGTTTTGTGTTGCAGACTTTTTTCCGTTTTGCAAACCAGTTGTTGGAACACTATCATTCACTATTTCTATAGCAATATTGTCAAACCAAATTTGTCCTGTGCCATCCAGTAATGCTCCATATGCAATTTGGGATGCATTTTCTGGAATGTCCAACACGATTTCATATTTTGTCCAACTGGTGGTTCCTTTAATGGGTCTGTCGCCCATATTGTCAAATGAAAGCGATTGTTGTGAACCTGCCTGGTCAACACGAAACCAAAGTCCAGCCCAATTTGCAACATTTTCGGATTTCATAAAACCAGTCATTTTTATTCGTTTTCCAAGATAATTGTCTGGTTTTTTTTGTTGCATTAAGGTTCCAAACCCTTTTATCATTTTCTCGATGGATTTTATAGTCGCTGCATTTTTACCATCTTGTCCGGCACCTTTGTCTATGCCCATTTCATAGCTTTTAGGTTTGCTTCCCGCTGCAAACCAACCCGCAGGCAAGTCAAATGACAACAGTGCTATTGTTGTACCTATCAATAAAACATAGTTTAGAATTGATTTTGGTCTTTTCATTTATTTTTATTTTAAGAATTCCGTTGTTAGTTCAAAGGTAGACATAATGTCTTTATTGTTAGTAGATAAGGGCAATCCGTGAAAAATCATTTTTCTTAAAAGTTTTTAACTTATCAAAAAATTTAGCCATATTAAGTTTGAAATCAATATGTTAGGAATAATCAATAAGCGGCCTGTGAAGTTGCAAAAAATACCAATCGGTTCCGATTTAAGATTCCTTGGCAGACAAACTTGATTTGATGCAAAAGGAGAAGCAAAGACCCAAAAAAGTGAAAAGTACAAACAGCAAAGTCTAAGTTTTACGATAGAAAGAAAGCTGAATTACAAGTTTTTTTCAACCCTTATTTTGCTAGCGATTGTGTTTCCGGCCATGGGACAATCTTTACTTACCTACAAAAAAATCAATGATTTTGAACCAGGTCGGTTACTACCAACAGTCCCTGGACTTGCGTATTGGTCTCAGAACTTTTAATAAGTTGAACTGTCTCTCACACGGTTTTAACGCCATTTTTATCTTTCGCATTTACGCTGATTATGCACCAAGTGGCCAAATCCATGGTCTCGCAATTTTTCTGCCAAATGTTGCCAATGCTATATTCTTGATCTGTAAAATCTGTAAATCAATTTATTAAATAAAACCCATTGTTCGGCGTAGAGTTACTCTACGTCGGAGTGTTTTAGAAACTTAGTTTCAAGATGCATGGTTTTCAGAAATTGATCTTGTCGAATGTAACATTCGAATTCACACTGATAAAGACTAAGTCTTTGCCAAACAGTGAACGGAGTATGTTGGCCGGAGGCCAGAAAATAGTTCGAACGAGGTAGAACCTCGCCCGACGAGCGCCCACCTAACCTGAGGTACTGTCTATATTAATCGTCCTCAGTTCCCTTCGGAAAACTCAGGACAGGTGAGATAAATTCGACTGCATAATCTTGTCTAAATTGGTTAATTTTGGATTCAAATAGAAAACATCATGACCATTGCAAAAACCATTCGATTTACTGCGACAGTTGCCAGAGATGGTACCATTCAGCTGCCGGTAGGTTCAGCTGTCGAAGGCTCTACTGTGGATGTGATTTTAAACCCAACCATAGAACCAGAGGAGAAGATGACCCCAATCAAATTTATTGAAAAATGGGGTGGTATTTTGAAGGGCCATGAAGTGAATGATCCAGGAAAAGCCAGGCATGAACATATCGCTAAGAAGTATTTATGAGAGATGTGTTGCTTGATACCAACATTATCGTTGATATCGCACTTGCCAGAATGCCTTATTATGATGATGCAAAAATCATTTTCCAGGCCGCCCAGGATAAGCAGATAGCTATATATATGTCGGCATCTTCCATAACCGATGTATATTACATAATTTCAAATAAAATTGGAAACGTTTTGGCCACTGGGTTTATCACCAATTTGATTGAAATTTTGAATATCGTAACGGTGAGCAAAGAAACAATTCTTGCGGCTCTCGCATTGGGTTGGAAGGATTTTGAAGATGCTGTTCAATATTCGGCTGGAGCTGCGGTCACAGTTTCCGCCATTGTTACACGAAACCCAAAAGACTATTCCGGCTCTGAAATCCCTGTATTGAGCCCACAAGAATTTGTTTTAGTTCTCTCAAATCAATAACCGACAGACTGTTCTTATTCTTACGAAATGATTTTCAGGAATTTTAATAAGTTTAACTGTCTCCCAAACGGTTTATACGCCATTTTTATCTTTCGCAATAATCATGGTTCGGCATTGAGTTACGCCAATTCTGAGTGTTTTAAAAACTTAGTATCAACATACATGGATTGCAAAATTCCAGCATTTCGAATGTGATATTTGAATAGAAGACCTTTTTTCTCACATTTGAGGCGTGGGGAGAAATCTTGAAACATGGCATTTTATCCGGAAAAATCTGGAGCTCAAAATTCCAACGGTTCTTTTGTATGTGATTGAAAGCCTGGGCAGCAGTCCAGGGAGGGAAGGATTTTGTATGGCCGTAAACCAAAATGGAGAATTGGAGGGTTCTATTGGTGGCGGGATAATGGAACATAAGTTTGTAGAAAGGGCAAAGGAGATGCTCAGAAAGGCCGGTGCTGAAATTTCTATCCACAGGCAAATCCATGACAAGTCTGCCCCAAAACAACAAAGTGGTTTGATCTGCTCCGGTGAACAGACCATACTCATTTATCCGTTACAAAACACAGATTTAGAGGCTGTTAAAAAACTGGTTACAAACTTTGAAAAGGGAGAAACGGGAACCCTGACTTTAAAAACTGAAGGCATTGAATTTGAATCCAACCAAACTTTCCAAAAACCTGAATCCATCGTTTTTTCAGAAAACGATTGGTTTTATGCTGCATCGGTTGGGTTCCGGCCTCGCTTGCATATTGTTGGCGCAGGCCATTGTTCCCTCGCTTTTAGCAAAATTATGGCCATGATGGATTTTCAAATCCATTTGTACGATGACCGGCCCAATCTTAATACAATGGCTGAAAATCAGTTTGTTTTTGAAAAGGTAGTTGTTTCCGACTTCACAAACTTGTCTGAACTCATTCCTGAAAACCCGACTGATTTTGTCGTCATCATGTCATTTGGATATCGAACCGACGACCTTGCCATCAGGGCTTTGAAGGATAAAAAGTTTGCTTTTCTAGGCGTTTTGGGCAGCAAAAAGAAGATAGAAAAAATGATGAACGATTACAAATCAGAAGGATTTGATGAAAATTGGCTGTCATCCATTTTTGCTCCGGTTGGAATGTATATTAAAAGCCAGACGCCTGAAGAAATTGCGATTAGCATTGCTGCACAGATAATTGCGGTAAAGAACCACGCTTTCTGAATTACAAAACTGGTATGAGGCTCTCCAGCTTCATTCCCCTTGATCCTTTCAGCAAGACCATTTCATTTTCAAGTTTCTCTTTTTCCAAAAAGCCATTCAGGTCATCCTTGTTTTCAAAATAAATAGCCTCTGGAAAAGATTTTGAAAACTCTTCCATTTCCTTCCCAGTAACCATAAACCGGATTTCCTTGTGGTTTTTTGCCCAATGGGCCAATTCCCTGTGTTCTTTTCCCGATTCCTTTCCGAGCTCAAGCATATCTCCAAGAATGGCCGTTTTCTTTTCAGCTTTTAGGGCTAAAAGATTTTCCAAAGCCGCCAAAACAGAACTTGGATTCGCATTGTATGCATCAGAAATGATTGTATTTCTTTCCGTTTTTATTATCTGCGATCTGTTGTTCGATGGTTCATAACCTGCCACAGCTTGCAATGCTTTTTTAGGGTCGATTTTATAAAAGGCAGAAACAGCCAAAGCAGTTGCCAGATTGTTGAAATTGTATTTTCCCATTAAACGGGTTTCTGCAACCTCTCCCGCATATTGTACTTTTAGGTAAAAATCAGAAGCCAACAATTCGATCTGAACATTATCCGATTCTTTTGGATATAAAAACTGTTTTTGAATTTTGGTTTTCAGCTTTTCATTCCATTCATCAGTAGTATTGATAAATGCAGTACCCAAATGATGGTGCAGAAAATCGAAAAGTTCTCCATTGGCTTTTGCCGTTTTTTCAATGCTGCCAAATCCTTCCAGATGGTCCTTTCCTATATTGGTAATCAGGCCGGAGTTAGGTTCGGCAATGTAGCAAAGATCATCAATTTCACGGGCATGGTTGGCGCCCATTTCAATGACTGCAATGTCGTGATTGGCTTCAAGTTTCAGCAAGGAAAGTGGAACCCCGATGTGGTTATTCAGATTTCCAGGGGTTGAAAAAACCTGCATTTCAGTTGATAATGCCCGGGTAATAAGTTCTTTGGTTGTGGTTTTTCCATTTGATCCACAAACTCCGATAATTTCTTTTCCCCAAACCAACCGGTGGTGATGGGCTAATTTTTGTAATTCCTTTAGCCCATTTCTAACTTTCAGAATCCTGGAATCTCTTATTCCTGTTTCCTCATCCACGACCACAAAAGCAGCACCCAATTCAAGAGCTTTCTTCGCATATTGGTTTCCATTAAAATTTGGACCCTTTAAAGCCCAAAACATTTGTCCGGCCTGAAGGCTTCTGGTATCTGTGTTTACTCCGGAAGAACGAAGAAAAGCGGAGTAAAGTGGTTCTATTTCCATTTAACGTAAATATATAATCTGGATAAAAATAGCAAGTGACGTTTCTGGTTTTTAATTCGGTTAAGTAAAAAAAAACCGGCACTATAGAGCACCGGTCTTTTTTAAAAGATTTAAAAATTATCTCTTAATGAGTTTCAAAGTTTTTACCTGGTCAGCAGATGTAATCTTTACCTGATACATTCCGGCTGGCAAGGTAGAAGTGAAGTTTTCAAATTTCTGATTGATCTCATTGAACTCACCAGCCAATTTTCCATTTGCTTTTCCATCCATACCAAATATTTCAAAAGACATCATTCCTTCATTGTTGAAGTTGCCATCCATTAATATTCTTGCCCCGCCACTGGTTGGGTTTGGATACATCCTGATTTGCGGTTTTCCAAAGGCATCGGTCCTGATAGCAACAGTTTGGGATACTTCTGCTTTTCCATCTTTTTGAACCAATTGAATTCTATAGTAACTGTCTTTTTTCAAATCCTTGTCAGTAAACTGATATGAATTCTGATTGTTATTCTCTTTGGCAACTACCAAACCAATTTCAGAAAAATTCTTTTCATCTGTTGATTTATATATTTTATAAATGGAATGATTTGTTCCATTTTCCACCCTCCAGGTTAATAAACCATTGCCGTTTTCGTTTTTACCGGAAAGCGATATCAATCCAAGTGGCAATGGATTACTTAGGTCTGCACCGGTAAATTGTGAGAAACTTGAAACACCGGTCCAGGAAGCTGACCTTGGATTTCCTAAGGAAACATCCTGTGTCGCATCAATACTTTCCCAGGGAGAAGCCGTACTTGATCTTTTCCATAATTGAAGATTTGTCATATCCATAGCATTGTCATCCTCAGACTGCCATGTAAGAGTCAAATTTCTGTCAGCTAAAGATGGTTGAACAGAAGGTTTAATTACCCAATTTCTATTGATGGATGTAAATCCGGAACAACATGATGCTGTGCCGGTAAGAGCAATTCCTGATTGCCGGGTTGCGGTAACGGTTCCTAAATTGGCTCCTGCAGTTAATTCTATTCCCATTCCACCAAAAGTTTCTGCCGCCGTACCAACAGTTCTGGTCGTAGATAATTTCCCACGGACGAAATGCTCACCTCCACCAATAATTTCGGTAATCGTTGCACTTGAACCAAGCGTTATACTATCAGAAGCTGAGGCCTGTAGAATTTTTCCAATAACCACATTCAATTTGCTTGAAATGGTAGGGGTGCCTGTACTGTTTACGTTGTTGGTATTGTTCACATCCAGATTTCTGTACGTACCGTTTCCACTAATGTTTTGGACAGCCAAACCTTTCAATTCTATTTTTCCAGTCCCAGAACCAATGGTCGAGCCATTGTTTACCACATTTCCTTTGGATTCCAAAATTGAAGCAGATGCACCAAAATCCAAAGTGGTAGAAGGCGCAATCCAAAGGCTGTCATTCACCCTTGTATTTTGACTGATGGTTTTGGTTGAGCCACCTGTTATCCATAACAAATTATATCCTTTCACTGGTGAAATTAGTGTTTCCGCACCAGAGCCGGAATAGTCAACTTTTCCACCTAGGGTATCGGTATTGGAACCATTGCTTCTGAAATTAGAGAATGCTGTTATACTTGTTCCTCCGGTTCTTAATGTTTGGCCGTTTGTAAAACCGGCATCAATTCTCAATGTATTGCTTCCAGATCCCAAACTTAAAGTCTGGCCATTCAAATCAAAGATTCCACCCGAAATCTGAAGTGTTGTTCCTCCAGGAGGTCGGGAAATCGTAAATGGAACGGAGGCGGTAAGCGTTTTATTGATTCCCTTATTTACAGTCAGGAAGCTGAATGTGGTGTTGGATGAACCCTTGATGGATCCGTTCGATGAACCGTTAAAGGTGGTAAGCCTGCCATTGGAGTTGAAAGTACCGCCATCATTTTGCCAGTCACCGGCAACTTCTAAATCTCCACCAGCTGTATTGGAAAGTGTTAATGTTCCCCTGAGATGAACATTTCCTCCGACCACAGTTGAAGCTGTCATATCCGGACCACTCATGTCAAAAGTTGAACCAGATTGAATGATGAGTGAATCGGCCATCACATGTGAAAAGCCTGTTCCATTTGGACCACATTTTAAGGTTGTGTTGTTGGTTACTTCAACTTTTTGAAGGGTAGTTGGATCCCACTCAACATTTCTGTTGAAAGTGCCACCACCAGAATACATCAGTTTTGAACCTGCTTCATAAATTGGTGCATTTCCTATACAGAAACTTCCGGCCCTCATTTGCAAGGTTCCGGAAACCCTACCCCTTAAGGCTCCGGAATTGAAATTAACCGACCCACTCGGAGCAAGTCTTAAGTTATGGAAATTGGTTTGTACTGAACCAACCACTACTCCGGGTGTGGTACTCAAAAAGTCAACTGTGCTTGTTCCCCTGTTGAATGTCCCATCGTTGGTAAAATTACCTCCATTGGTATATTCAATGGTTCCCGATCCTGCATTAAAAGTTCCGTTGATCTGAACGTTTCCGCCTGGAGAAATAATGATTTTGTCAGAAGTAAGACTAAATGTTCTGGATGCATTTACACGGAAAGTATTGGCAGTAATTGTGTTCATCAAATCAACGCCTCCAACCGAGGTATTGTCCACTGTCAAAAAGCCAAACTGCAAGCCAGAAGCCAGGTTTGCAATGGTTTGTGTACTGCTGGTTCCGTTAAATCGAACATCTCTGTTGTTTGCCGTTAGGGTAGCCGTTGATGCAGAACTCCAATTGCCGCCTAAAACCAAATCTCCTCCAAAAGTGGTCGATTGGGTATAGCCACCATTCAATGTGAAATTTCCAGGAACTGTAAGGTTAAATCCAGTAGCACCCTGAGTCACTGAAGAACCATTGTCAATCTGCATATTGCCCTGAATCATTCGGTTTACGCCGGTTCCTGCATCCAGATTTAAAGAAGTATTTCCAGTTACCAAAACATTGGCGGGGTAGCCCGCACCAGAGGTTGCTCTCCATTCATTACTTCTGCTGTAAGGGCCACCTGTATTGTATTTTAAGGTTGACGAAGCTCCATAATTTACACTACCTGCTGAAATGACAAACCCACCTGGCAATATTTCCAATTCATTGTTGATGGTTGGTGTGGTAGTAAATGTGGTATTGTCTTTCAGCTGAAGATTATTAAATCCAATCGCATTTGCTCCGTTCACCACAGCCAATCCTGAGAATTGAATGGTTCCGGTTGTCATGTTCTTGAAAGACCCTGAGCTATTGGTGAAAAATGCATTGGGTTCGAATGTTAAAGTAACCCCGTTGTTTATAGCAACAGAACCTCCGGCATTGATGGTAACTCCGGATGGATTTGGTGGAGCAGAAGCCAGAGTCATTGCATGGTTCAGACATACAGTGGCGTCCAATGGTGGAACTGACAGATCTACCCAGTTTGTACTGGTATTCCAATCGCCAGCCAGTAAGGTCTGGAAACAAGGCAAAATGCCATTGATATTTCCAACCACAAATGCCTGGTTACTTAGATTCCCTGTGTATGGAAGTGCGATTGTTGATAGGCTAAACCATGGGTTGGAGCCTCCTGTTGCATTGGCTGCCCTCACTACATATTTTGTTCCATTGTAATTTCCGTGATAGACACCACTGGTTCTGTCAAAACCAGAGCCTTCGACATTGCCTGCACCGGCAGTGCCAGCACCTTGCCATCCAAAAGTGGTTCTGATATTGTTGCCGCCCGGTGTTCCTTCGTTCATAAACCATTCCATTTTTACCATCTGTGTAGTGTCATTTACAGCATTGGTGTAGGTTGGGCTGGCAATAGCACGGATGTCCCGAACCCGGACTGAAATATTATCTGTACCTGCTCCTGTATTGTTCAATGTAACCGGGCCAAAAATGTTAGTAGAAGGCCCAACCGGAAACCAATTGTCTCCTTCACCATTGACAACAGGCTGACTTAAAACCCCGGTGCTGTTGGTTACGATAAAATCAGAAGCCCCTCCTCCGGTAACAAAAGCAGATCCATTCAATGTAATATTGTTGGTTCCAAGGATTATCTGGCCGTCATCTATCTGCAATCGCTGATTAACAATCATGTTGTTATTAAGAGTTAGTCCGGTCGAATTGTTGTTCATCCGTATATAATCGAATGTTGTAACACCAGTAAAGCTTTGAGCAGCAGTACCATTGAAAATAACTTCTCTGCTATTGGTATTTAAAGTTGACGTAGCATTTCGTGTCCAGTTCCCACCCACATAAAGGTCACCACCCATAGCTGAAGAAAGTGTCAATGTTGCTGTTGCGGCAGAACCCATAGTCACATTGCCTGAAACTGTTAATGAATTAGCCATTGCACTCATTGTAAAAGTGGTGCCATCATCTATGGTGAGATTCCCACCACATTGTCGGTTTGCCGAACCACCACTTCCAAGGTCAAATGTTCCTGCACTAATTCTGACATGGTGTGGGTATCCTCTGCCACTGGTTGAATTCCATTCGTCAAAGCGACCGTAACCTGTATTGTATCTCAATGTAGAACCAACCGCATAATAAGGAGGGTTTGATGAACCTACATTTCCCCCATTAATCTGGAAAGTACCTCCGTTTTGAATGGTTACCACGTCAGCCCCAAAGTTTACAGCTCCTGTATTGATCGTTACATTGTAAGGATTAGAGCTTCCTGAGAAAGAGCCCGCACCATTAAAGTTAACTGTTCCTGCACTCGAACCCGTTGCAAAATCGCCGGTTCCCGTAGCAGTTCGGATAACAGTCCCGCCTGCGGCTATGTTAATAGTTCCCCCTACGCCAGCTTCAAAGAAACCGGAATCAAGTGTTAAAGTTGTCGTGGTGGTAGGAACTGTGGTTAAGGTGACAGTTTTGTTAGAAGTTGTACCTGAGTTGGCAATTTTCAAGACACCCGTTATGGTCGTTGGCAATCCATCTCCGGTAGTCTGATTGTTGGTAAAGCTGCAGTATGAATAATTTCCTCCACCGTTATAATTTCGGGTAGTTGTTCTGATGTTTCCATTGTTGGGCGAACCAGAAGCTGATGAAACGATTCCTTGTTGTGAGCCAATTCTGATTTGACCACCCGTATTCATGGTGAAAGTTCCTCCGGTTACAGTACGCTCCGCTCTGGCATCCAAAGTGGCATTTTGGAACACAGTCATTGTAGCACCAGCGTTCATTGGAATATTGCTAAGCATCTGAACTGTAGATACTGGTAAAGCAGGAGCGGCAGCAGCACCAATGTCGATGTTTACCACATTGGTATTGATTCCAGTAGCTGTGGTAGAAAAGGTTTGTCCTCCGTTTTTTACAAAGCGAATGGCATTGGTTCCTGAGTTGGCAGTTGTTCGACGAATTTGGCCTGCACCAGAAATAGAACAGTTACCAAATAGGTTAATCGTTGTATTTCCGGTTGTACTATTCCCACTGATACCAGTTAAATCAAATGTCCCGCCTGATACACTAAAGTTGCCGGAAACATTAAGTACTGCGTTTGGACAGCTTCCTGAACATGTTGAACCAGAATTCAGAAGGGCTGTTATTCCTCCGGTAACGCTCATATCTCCACTAACATTCAATGTTCCACCTGCTGCATTTGTAAAAATCCGTAATTCCCTTGAACCTGTTCCAATAATGGTGAAGTTTTTGGTATTTGTGATTCCTCCCTGAATATTCCATGCTCCAGTATATACCTGGCCAGTAATATTTATGGTTAAATTTCCATAAGTTCCTGTTGCTGAGGTTGGAAATGGAGCCGTAGGGGTGTTTCCTGTTTGCCCCCATTTGGTTATATTCACAGTGGCATCCGCATTGAAAAAATTTCCGCTGGTTCCTCCTGCCATGTCAAAAGTATTTGCATTTGTACTACTACTGACAGCATCATGGTTATATGTTCCACCTGCATTTACTGTAAAAGTAAGGGCTGAAATGGCATCTGCGTTTCCGGCATTGTTGTTGAAAATACCACCATTGTTGATTGTTAAAGTATTGCAATACATGCCATTGGATGCGCCAATTACCGAAACCGGACATGTTAAGGTACCATCTACTACAACTGCCGTGCTGGCACTGGTTCCCAACCTTGCTGAATTGGTTAATGTAAGCGTTCCAGTAGAATTTACAGTAATTGATGCTGGATTGGATGCTACATTGGAAGTAACATTGTGTGTCGCATCAATAACTACTGTGGCTCCAGGAGTGGTTGGCACATTTCCTCCTCGCCATGTTGCTCCCGTTCCCCATGGACCACTCTGGGTGGAAATGAATCCTGAAAAGGTAAAAGTTCCACTACTGGTAGCCGTACATAATGCATTGGTGCCCAAAATAATGTTTCCTGAAGCGCCTGGACCAACGGTTAACACAACAGAAGTCCCGGATTGAGTCCCAATTGTGGCGTTTATTCCTCCTATAGAAGCAACTGTTAATCCCGTTAAGCCAGTTCCGGTAATGGTAATTGCATCACCGGCGTAAGCACTGGTTGGCAGGAAGCTGGTTATGGTTGGTGGGGCTGTACAAATAAATGCATCATCAATACCCGCTGCTATTGTATAAGTGCCAGGAGTTAAGGTTGCAGGTAAAAAGTTTGTACTGGTGGAAAAAGTTTTTGTACCCGCACCAGAAAAACTTACAGCTACTTGTGTCCAGTTTGAACCAGTCCAGACTGCCAAACGCTTTGTACCAGCTGCATAACCAGCTGTAAATCCAGCCGCTTCCTCTCCCGGACTATTCCATTGTGTGGTTACAGCCAGGTTGCTTCCGCCAGCTGTTCCTTCAGTGATGGTCCAGCTTCGGTTAACAACATTGCTGGAATTATTAAGTGTTTGACTAATGGCATCAGCCACTGCAATTCCCAGTACATCACTGGTACCTGAATTTGCAATTGTAATGGGATTATAAGCAGAATTTCCAACTTCGAACAAAACGGGAGATGAACTGACCGATTTTATCAATCTTCCTGTTCCACTGGTTCTTACATATCTGGTAGCTCCTGCACCTGAAACAGATCCATTAGCGGTTAAGGTATTTGCACCAAGAATTAATATTCCATTTGAAAAAGTAAGTGTCCCAGATACTGTTGCAGAAGATGTTAAAGTAACATTTGAAGCATTGTTGATAGTTAAATTGTTGGCACCCGTAAATCCCGTACCTGTGTTTGCTCCACCAAATGTATAGTTTGCTCCTGTATTAAATGAGAAAGAACTAGAAGCCCCTCTTAGTATTGAGCCAGAGACTGCTGTTGCGCCTGCTAAAATTCCAGCAGCATTGGTAGTTATAAAACTAGCACCTGAGTTTAGATTAAAGGTTCCTGAAGTAACCGTTAATTGATTTGCTCCTAAGTCAACTGTAGTTCCTGAGTTTACATTAAATACACCAGTGCTTGCCGAAACATTTGACGTAAACTGTACAGTATTGGCAACTGAGCCATTTCCAAAGTTCCAATTGTTCGCATTAGAAATGGTGCCCCCACTTTGATTAAAAGTTTGTGGATTGCTGGCATGTATAAAATTAACAGTTCCGGTTCCTGACCCTGATTTTGTCATTGTTCCAGCGCTAATTCCAAAATTACCTAATAAATTTATGGTTCCAGCTGTTGTGGTATTGGTTGTATTTAAAGTGCCTCCATCTATCGTCAATGTTCCATTGACATTAAGTATCCCATTACCTCCACTTGATCCAATTATTACAGTCCCGGCAGTAGCATTGAAATTGTTATTAACGGTTATCGTATTGCCGCTCAAACTGAATATTCCAGAACCATTGAAAATGGCATTATAATACGTAAAAGCTGTTAAATTATATCCAGCACCTGTATATTCAACAGTGCTGGTTCCGATGGTATATGGGCCCGTCCCAAAAGTAAAGGTCCCGGCTACGGTGATTTTATTTGTGTTTGCTCCAGTGGAAGCTAGTGTCCTGTTGAAATTACCAGTATTGGTAATGTTGAAATAATTGGAACAAGGAATGGTTTGATTTACTGATGCACTGCTAAAATTTACCGTACCAGTGCCTGGACTTGTTACAGCCGTGGTTGGTGTATATGAATTGGCAATATCAATAGTGCCAGCACCAAGGGTACGGGTTGTGTTGGATGAATTGGTTAGGTTAAAATAATTAATTGCATTTATGGTTTGCCCGGCTGCACCATTAAAATTTACTGTTGAAGTTGAAATGTTATTTGAACTACCTGGTGTAAAGATTCCGCAAATACCTATGGTACCGGTAGAAGACCAGTTTCTGGCACCTCCTGAGGCATTGAGATTTCCATAATTTAATGGAGGAATCGGCTGAGATAATGAACTGGTTATATTCAAAGTACTGCTGCAGTCAAACGTGGCAGTGGCCCCTGAAGAACCGTTATAAGTCAAATCACCATTTATGGTTAAAGTACTTGAAGCCGCCATACTGAAAGTTCCGGTTCCGGAAAGCTCAAAATTGGATATGGTTCTGCTTCCTGAAATAATCAATGGAGCGGTGGCAATATTGATTATGACATGGTCAATGGCAGTTGGACCAGCTGCACTAGTATTTGGACTCCAATTGTTTGGACTTGTCCAGGCATTATCTCCTGCCAGTCCGGTCCAGGTATAAGTGGTAATTGGCGAAACCAAACCGTCGTCCTTGCCAAGACCAATAAAATAAGAGGCAACCGTTGGTGTCATGCTTCCTGAAGCGGTAAAAGTGGTGGTACCTGTAGCTGTTACTACTTGGGAAAAACTATTAACCCCCGGCCCATTTGCAATACCGATATATCGCTGAGAAGCAGCATTAAATACACCTGCATTGTTTTCTTCACCAACATTATAGGCTGCAACTATTGTGGCCGTTCCACCTGCAGTTCCTTCAGTTACTTCCCAAAGACGGTTAATTGTTTTTGTAATGTCATTTGGGGTAGTATTCCCACTGATTGCACCATTTATAACCCTTACGGCATAGGTATCGCTGGTTCCTGAACTTAATAGAAGTGGGTTGTAACCTGCACTTGTTCCGATTGGAAAAAGAACAGAGGTTCCAACGGTTCGGATTAATCTTCCTGCGCCACTTGTTCTGATATAATTTGAAGATGAGGCACCAACTATGGTAGCCGTGTTTTGAATGGTTAAGTTATTCCCTGCCAAATCCAAAAAGCCTCCCAAAGGTGAAAGGAATAAAATGAACTGGCCTCCGGCGAAAATGGTATGGGAGGATGTTAAAGTTACTCCCGCTGAATTAAATATCGAAAAAATAGCAGAGCTGGCTGGAAATGCGTTTCCTGTAACCTGAGCACTTGTTCCATTATAAATGAAATATCCTAAGGTTCCAAAATTTCTGTTGGTTGTTTGAATTGAACCAGAAGCTCCGGTTGTAATTCCTGCAGTATTTGCTGTGATTAAAGTTCCCTGCGTGGCAAGGGTAAAGGTTAAGCCAGTTAGAACATTTGTGGCTCCACAGTCAATTTTGGCATTGGCGGTAATTGTTAAAGTAGTATTTGCTCCAATATTGATGGTTGAAGAACCAAGAGTCAGCAATGGCCAATTTGCTGCACCAGAACCCACATTCATAGCAATGATTCCTGAAATAGTCCCAGAAGATTGCGTAATAACATGGTTTCCAGGTATAACTGGGTCAACTCCTGGTTTTAGAAAATTGAAAACCGCAGTTCCTAAACTTCTGCTCATCGAACCGCTGGTTAAATTCAAATCAGCATAGCTATTAACGGTACCTGTTCCGCCACTGGCTATAACTAAGGAACCTCCATTGATTGTTAAAGCCGTTGTAGTGACCGTGCTTGTACTTGTACCCACATTTAAATTTCCAATTCCCGCAACAGCCACATTTACTGTTCCTGAACCACTGACAGTCATGGTATTGTTGTTTGCCATGGTCATATTAGAAGTTGAGGAAGCAATATTGGCCAAAGTCAATATTCCTGAACTTACGGTCACATTGCCATTGGCATTGATTGTGCTAATATGTGCAGTAGCTGAACCAATTAATGTTCCTCCGCTTACCGTCAATGTATTGGCGGCGGCAACTGTTAAAGTTGCAGGCCCACCGTTGGCTACATTGAATGTTCCATTTGAGATGGTAATCCCTCCATTACAAGTAAGCGTAGCTGCCCCTGAAGTATTTTGACCCAAAGAGGAAGTTCCAGAACCAGATTGTGTGTAAAGGCCTGTAATGGTTGCTGTTACTCCTGTTTTTGATCCGCCATTCAGCACAAAAGAAGTTCCTGTTGAAGATGAGTTGGAAAAAGTTCCTCCGACTGTTAATGCGGCTGTTCCAGTTCCTGAAGATGAACCGCCGGCAACCGTTAACCCACCACCATTAATGCTCACATTTCCAGTTACAGCCAATGAAGCATTGCTGGTATTGTTACCTGTTACTAAGGTTATATTTCCTGCATTGATAGTGAAATTCCGACCGATTGTTCCGGCATAGGCAGTTGTTGCTGTTAATCCTATGGTAGAACCAGTTCCATTCACAATGAGGTCCCTTCCGATGGTGGTAAGTGCTGCACCAAAATTTTGCGTGCCAATAAGGGCCGCATTTATTGTTACATCGTTAAAAGATTGTCCCAGATTACTGGCAGGTAATGCCGTTGTTGCTCCGGTGTTTATTAAGAAATTAGAAGACCCACCCCATGTTCCGGAAAGGACTGCTCCTCCATTCATATTGTGGTCATAGGTTCCATTAATCGTTACAGTGGCACTGGTTTGGGTAATACTGTTTCCACTTGAGTTTCTTAAAGTACCCGTAACCAAAACGGTAGCACTGCTGACATTTAAAGTTGTGGCAGATGCCATATTGAAAATAGCGCCGCTTCCCACTGTCATTGCTGTTGAGGCAGTGACGTTTGCATTTGCTGTCACTGTTGCAGAGGAATTTGTGATGTTTAAAGTCGCAAAAGCAGCCGCATTGTTATTGATGGCCTGTGCTGCAGTTCCATTAAACTCAAAAGTGCTTCCGGTCACCGTTGTGGATGTGCCGGGTGTATAGTTGCCACAAACCCTTGTTGTAGAACCATTTACCAAGGTTCGGGCACCACCTGAAACCACTAAATTTCCATAATTGTAGGCAGGGATGGTTTGCGACGAAGAAGAGGACATGGTAAAGGTACTTGCACAATCCCAGGTTCCTGTTCCTGAAGTATAGGTTACATTTCCTGTAACCGTCAAACTTCCTGTTGATGTTACATTGAAGTTGCCATTAAAAACGGCATTGTTTACGGTTCTTGCATCTGCTAAATTAAGATTGGTACCTGCTGTTACTATGGTTACCTGGTCAGCTGAAGCAGGCACTCCAGCTGGACTCCAGTTGCCGGAAGAGGCCCAAAGTCCGTCTGCTGCGCCCCCTGTCCATGTGTAGCTGACAGGAGCAGCGGCTGGAACTATTTCGCCAGTTGATAAAATTACGGCTCCGCTGCCATATCCTGCAAAATTTATTTTACTTAACTGACCGGAAATTAGTCCACCATTTGTAGTTCCAACAAAAATGCGACCTGTGGCTCCAGAATTCCCAGCCGTTCCGGTCCAGCCATTTACAGTTATGGTGAAAGCCCCCCATGTAATTGCGTCTGAAGCCGCAAATCTTAACTCATGCACATTTGAACCCAGATCTATGCTTGAGTTTGCATCCAGCTTTAATGTAGATGAATTTGTCCAAACCGTGTTTAAGGTTATCCCTGTGGAACTAAGTTTTCCACCATTTAATACCACCTGGGAGGCAAAACTTCCGGTTGTTGTACTTGGGTTAATCCGAAGTTCACCTGCTGTGATTGTGGTTGGGCCAGTGTAGGTATTGGCCGTGTGACCTAGGGTCAATATTCCAGAACCTGTTTTGATCAGGCCTCCGATACTAGCTCCGCTGATTAAACCTGAATATGTGGTGTTGGTAGATTGATTAACAGTAAGGGCCGCAACCGTAGCACCTAAACTAATGTTTCCGCCTGTGGAACCTCCACCAGCAATGGAGGCAATTGTTTGATTACTGATTACCAAATCCAGATTGGCTCCGGCAGTATTTGCCAGAGTTACATTGGTTGTAGATGGAAGTGCGGCTGCTACGGAGGTTCGTAATGTTCCGCCATTGATTGTTGTATTTCCTCCATACGTGTTTACACCACCCAATTGAAGTGAGCCTGCAGCTGTTGCAGCTAAAACTAAGTTTGAACTTGTACCACTGATAATGCCATTAAACGTTTGAGTCGCTGCAGCTCCAAGTGTTATTGTTCGGGTAACACCACTTCCTAAGGCAACATTATCCGCAAAAATGAAAGTGCTGTTGTTTACTGCATCTCCAATTGTGAAATCACCACCAATATTAATTCCGGTATATCTGGCTGTAATGTTTCTATTGGCAACCGTTCCTAGTGTACCGCCATTAAGATTTAATGCACCGCCATTTCCCATGGCATTTACCCCTCCAACAACCATTGTACCTGAATTCAAAGTAAAACCACCAGGATAGGTATTACCATTCGTACTTTGCAAAGTTCCCGTTCCCAACTTAATTAACCCCGAACCTGCTGCTGTTGAAATTCCTTGCCCCGCCATTGTAAAGGTTCTAGTGGCATCTACATAAATTGGACAAATGGCACCACCAGAAGGCCCAGTTTGAAAAGTTCCGCCAGAAGCAAAAGTGATATTGGCGTTGTAGGTAATTGCAGCCACATTGGTTGTTGCAAATGTTAAAGTATTTGCGCTGGCAATATTCATTATGGCATGGCTACCTGATACCCAAACGCTTGTGTATGGTCCTAGCTCATTTACACCCCAAAGATTACCAGTCCATGTTCCAGTTGCTCCGCCGTAATACTGAACCGGCCCTCCTGTTGGTACAACTTCACCTGTGCTAAGTTGCATAGCCCCGCAAAGAACTGAGCTTATGTTGAATCGAATTCTTGATAATTGCAAACCAGTTAGCCCACCTGCTGAATTGCCAACAAATATTCGACCCGCAGTTCCAGAAGAATTTCCGTTGTTGGTTCCTGTCCAACCTGTGATGGTCAATATTGTTCCAGCCGTGAAAGCTGTAGCACTGCTATTGGCAAATGTTAAGTTATGGCTACCTGTGCCTAATGCAATTGTGGAACTTGCGGTCATGCTTAGTGTACCTACCGTTTCAGCAAAACCGGCAGCAGCACCCGTACTCAATGTACCACCGTTCATTACCACGTTGCTGGCATCGGCTATAACGCCTGAAGCACCTAAACGCAAAATACCACCTGTAATGGTGGTAGCACCTGTATAACTGTTTCCTGTATTGGATAATATTTGTGTTCCTGCACCTGTTTTAGTAAGGCCACCAGAACCGGTGATTGTACCGGCATAGGTATCAGTTCCGGCATTGTCAATATTTAAAGTTCCACTACCAAGTGTAACAGAAGAAGTTGTGCTAGCACTAGCTAAAGCAATTTTTTGGTTGGTGTTGTTTAGGTTAAAAACACCAGTTCCATTTATGGTAATTAAAGAAGGAGTTCCTGTCCCCAATTGATTATTGGCATCGGTTCTCACCGCTACTCCTGTATTTATTGTCATATTTCCAGTTCCTATGGCCCTGGTATCGGCAGATTTATTGAAAACTGTTGTAGCTGCACCCGCTGTAAATGTGTTGGTGTAGGTGTTTTGAGAAGCACCTGAAATAATAACAGTTCCTGAACCCGTAGTAGAAATTGCCCCTCCACCAGAAACTACGCCTGAAAGGGTGGTGGTTCCTCCGGCGCTCAAGGCGTTAACAGATAAACCTCCGGTTGTAGAGTTGTTGGTGATGGAACCAGAAAATGTATGCGTTCCTGATGAATTTAAACCGCCAATTTCACGAGTATTGGCATTTCCATTGTTAATGGTGAAGCTGTTTGAAAATGTTGTTCCACCTGTTGAATTGGCAAGCCAAAGCTTGGTTACGTTACCTAATTGACCACCGTTTCCTACAAAAAAAGCACTGCTTGTTGCACTACCACCAGTTTCAATCCATAGTTCTCCATTGTCAATTTCAGTGTTTCCGCTGTAGGTGTGGGCTACATTTAGTTTAGCTACTCCAAATTGGGAAACAATTAATTTACCTGCGCCGCTGGTGATGCCCCCCAAACGAACAGAACGATTGGTCCCATCTATGGCAGTATTATTTCCATATACTAATACATTTTTTCCCTGATTTCCTAAGGTACCACCAAAAACGAGGTTACCTGCATTGGCAACAAGCTCCAGATTAAATGTACCACCTGTGCCCACCAAAATTGGAAAGTTGATGGTATGGGAAGCTGAAGATTGGTTTTGGATAAAAGGCCATGTGCCACCAAAGTCGAAAAATTGAACAGTGTTACCTCCAATAGTTCTTCCTGTTGTGGCCGAAGATCCAAAGTTGAATTTAAACTGACTCCAGGTTCCGGCCACATTGTTTGTCATGGTCGTCTGGTTATTGTTGTTAAACTGAACGATACCATAAGGAGGTTCGTCAAACAATCCTCCTGGATTCCAGCGTGCACCGGCAGCACCTTGCCTGAAATTACCATCCGGGGCAGTGTTTAACCAATCATAGGTGGTTTGTCCTTTCACCAAAAACGGCGAAGCCACCAGCAACAACCCTAAAACCACTTTCCCAAAACCAGAGCCACGCAAAGCCCTATTTCCAGACCTGATTAAAGTAGAAAAATTCATAATTTTCTTGATTAAAATGATGGTATATGTAAGAATGATGTAAAATAAATCTCATTAAGTATATCGGCAATGCCAATCTTCCTCAATCCTTTTTACATGAAAATCGTAATCCACCTCAAAGTAAATTTTTATAAAATCTTTACTTTCTTTTATAAGTCCTAATAAATGAGGGGATTAGTACAGCTTTATCATGAAAAAATTTTTAGTTGATCTGGCTTTGATTCGATAATCTCACAAAAGTAATTAAATTGTGAAAAGATGGTAAAAAATTAACGGTGAAATCAAATGACTTTCATTCCAAGGCATGGAGGTTTAGGATTTTACGGAATTGTGTGGCTTAAATGGCAATGATTCAACTTTTAATATTTGGCAATTGAAACAGGGGTTTTGCATCCGTTTTCTACGAAACAAAAAAGGATTAATTGGTTTGAAAATGAAGTAGTTGTGGTTTTTTTCATTCATTTTTTTGCAATAAATTACCAAAAAAAATCGATAACGTAAACTGTGTTATGGGTGGTTTGGTTCAGCTTTTACATTTGCTGATTCAGTCTTAATTTTTTTTGAAAAAAAAGCTTTTGCAGGTAAAAAGGTCAACTGGAAACGTAAAAATCAAAGCCAAAAGTTCCTTTCTACCCTTTGATTGTCGGAACATACTTTTTTCCTCCGAAGGCGAATCAAGTCCAACAAAAATCAGTCATTCAATAAATTATATAAAGTCTAATTTGAATTTAAAATTTGCCTTAGTCATTTCTCCACTGGAGAAACTGGAATGAGGTCCAACTAAAAATAGAAATTGTAAATTCTATTTGGACTTTATTAAAGCATGGCATTTTGCCAGTCAATACCGTTGGATATAGTTTCATTATTCCAAAGCTGGCAACATCCGGAACTTTGTATCATGGTTACACCATATTTGGTGTTTTCACCAACAATAATTCATGTTGAAGCGTATCTTTTGATTCACCGAATTTACAGCATTATGGAAATCATAACCCAGTACCCTCATTTTTTTACAGCATATATTTATGAGATTAAGCACTTACTAAAACCTGATAAGTACAAACAGATTATAGTAGACAGCCTTCAGTTTTTGGTGAAAGACAATCGTATTTTCCTTTTCTCTTTTAGTATTCTGTCAAATCACATCCATCTGATATGGCAAATAAAACCACCGCATCTTTACCAGGATATTCAGCGAGACTTTCTCAGATTTATCGCTCAAAAAATTCGCTTCGATTTGATGGAATTTCACCCCCATGTACTTTCCCAATTTGAGGTAAATGCAAAGGATAGAAAATATCAGTTCTGGCAAAGAAATCCACTTTCTGTGGAGCTATTCTCCCACTCAGTATTTATGCAGAATTTGGAATACATCCATTGGAACCCAGTAAATGCTGGTATCTGCCAAATTCCTGAGTCCTATTACTGGTCATCGGCAAGTTTCTATGAAAATATGGACCAAAATTTTTCCTTTTTAAGTCATTATAAAGGCTGATTCAGAACATGTTGCTGTTGTTGCTGTCTTATATAATCACAATTCCTGAATGAAGATTTGGTGAGATTTTATGGGGTTCTTTTACATAGGAGTTTTTGTTGGTGAAAACACCAACAAAGGCGAAAGCATCCGCTGGTTAAAGGAGTAATTCTTTATTTTCAATGTTTTGATTTAGCCAAAGCCTCAGGTGTCCGATTTTTTACCCGGCATCTGAGGCTTTTATCCATACTTTTACGCCTTTCCAATTAAAATGCAACAAATCAAAATAAAGCAGGAAAGGGTAAAACCTTTTGTACAACGTCATGCCTGGGTTTTTTCCGGGGCCATTGTTGGCGAGGTTTCTAAATCGGTAGGCATAGCGGAGGTTGTGGATGAGGCGGGTGCTGTTATAGGTTATGGATTTTCTGATCCCACAAGTCAGATAGTTTGCCGGATTTTTCACTCCGGGCCAAAGCCTGAATCGGGTTTTGACCTGGGTTATTGGAAATCAAAAATATTGGCGGCCAAAGTTTTACGCGAAAAGTTGGTTGTCGATTCTGAAACAGATAGTTACCGGTTGCTTCATGCAGAGGGAGATTTTTTTCCCGGTCTAATAATAGATGTGTATGGTGGAAACACTGCATTTATCCATACTTTAATCGATGCCACCAAGCAATGGCTTAAAACCTGGCAGGACATTTTAACAGAAATGGGATTTACGCAGATTTATCATCGGCATTCCCATGATAAAGATGGCAAATGGATTTCCGGACAGCCAGAAAAGGAAATTATTGCCAAAGAAAATGGCCTTTTATTTTTTGTCGACCTGGAAAAAGGTCAGAAAACCGGATTTTTTATTGACCAAAGGGATAACCGGGAGATAATAAAAAGCCTGAGCAAAGGCAAAAAGGTTTTAAATGCCTTCTCTTATACCGGTGGTTTTTCTGCCTACGCCGTTGCGGGTGGTGCCACTGAAGTTTTGTCGGTCGATATTTCCAAAGATGCATGCTTAATGGCAGATCGGAATGTTCAACTCAATTTTCCCAAGTATAAAAAGCACAAATCCATTGCAGCAGATTGCTTTGATTATTTGAAGGAAATGGACAGCGATTTTGATTTGGTTATCCTTGATCCACCGGCTTTTGCAAAAAACAAAGCTTCAGTAGATAAAGCAGCCAGAGGCTATAAAGAAATCAATCTTTCAGCCTTAAGGAAAATTAAGTCCGGTGGCTTGCTTGCCACCTTCTCTTGTTCTCAACACATTGATAAAGACTTGTTTCAAAAGATTATTTTTGCGGCTTCTGTAGATGCGGGCAGGTCTGTGAGAATTGTAAAACCTCTTTCTCAAACGCCGGACCATCCGGTCAATATTTTCCATCCTGAAGGTGATTACCTGAAAGGGCTGTTGCTTTATGTGGAATAAATTCAACTCTTTATATTGATTTTTCAACAGTTCTCCCAAAAAGAGATTCGGTTCTTAATTTCACTTACTTTGTTTTGAAAAATTTATTTTTGGCTTTTCCAGATGCTACTAAACAATTTTTCTCACCTAATTTCTGCTATTTACTAGTACTTTATGAACATTAATAAAGACATCTATCAGGCGCCACTTTCTCTGCTTACCGATTTATACCAGCTTACAATGGCCCAGGGCTATTGGAAAAAAGGAATTGCAGGAAGAGAAAGTGTTTTCAATCTTTTCTATAGAAATCCGGTGTTTGGAGGCGGTTATGCTTTGAGTTGCGGGTTGCATTTTGCAATAGACTGGCTGGAAAATTTTGGGTTTTTACCCGGCGACCTGGAATACCTTTCTTCTTTGAAAAATCCGGATGGAACCGCTTTGTTTGACAGGGCTTTTTTGTACCAGCTGGGTGAAATGAAATTTGAATGCGATGTAGATGCCGTGCCTGAAGGCAGAGTCGTTTTCCCACAAGAGCCATTGGTTCGGGTGAGAGGACCCATCTGGCAGGCCCAATTGGTTGAAACTTTTTTGTTGAATGCCATAAATTTTCAAACTTTAATTGCCACCAAAGCTGCCAGAATTTGCCATGCAGCCAAAGGAGATCCTGTTTTGGAGTTTGGGTTAAGAAGGGCCCAGGGAATTGACGGAGGATTGTCGGCAAGCCGTGCTTCTTATGTAGGTGGCTGTTCTGCAACTTCCAATGTGTTGGCTGGAAAGCTTTTTGGAATTCCGGTAAGAGGAACTCATGCGCACTCCTGGGTTATGACTTTTGCTTCTGAGGTTGAGGCATTTGAGGCATTTGCAGAATCTATGCCCGGAAATGTTGTTTTTCTTGTCGATACATTTAATACCATTAAAGGGGTTGAAAATGCCATCCATGTCGGAAAAAAACTGAAAGAAAAAGGGTATGAATTGTCTGGAATCAGGCTGGATTCCGGCGACCTTGCCTATCTGAGCATAGAAGCCCGTCGGATGCTCGATGAAGCAGGTTTTCATAAAACCAATATTGCTGCAAGCAATGATTTGGATGAATACCTGATCAAATCTCTTAAAGAGCAAGGTGCGGCCATCAATATTTGGGGTGTGGGAACAAACCTTGTTTCTGCCTCTGACCAATCGGCCTTGGGCGGAGTATATAAATTAACCGCTTTGAAAAGTGAAAAAGGCAACTGGGAGTATAAAATTAAGCTAAGTGAGCAGGCCGGAAAAATCAATGTTCCGGGAATTTTGCAGGTCAAAAGGTTTAATGATGGAAAAGGTTTTGTAGCAGATATGGTTTTTGATGAAGAATTGGGATTTAACCTTCCAGCCACCATGATTGATCCGGCCGATTTCACCAAACGGAAAATAATTCAGGCAGATTGGTCATCCGATGATTTGCTTGTTCCTATTTTCAGGGCGGGAAAATGTGTTTACAACAAACCATCACTCGACGAAACCAAACGAAAAGCAAGGGAAGAATTGGCCATGATACATCCTACCATCAAAAGATTTGAAAATCCGCATGGTTATCCGGTAGGATTGGAAGAAAGGCTTTTTCAACTCAGGGCAGATATGGTTTTGAAAATGAAGAACTTGTAAAAGATAGAATATTTTATTTAGTACATAACGGATATCCGTGTACATTGATGTTTATTCCAGATTTATACTGTTTATGTTGAAAAAAACAACGCTTCTAATCGTTTTTGGCTTATTGGGCTTCATTGCCTTCCCTGATTTTACATATGGCCAGGACATAAAGCCAAAGCGATTTTCAATCAGTGGATATATCACCGAAGCTGGAAGTAATGAGCCAATGGTGGGTGCAAGCGTATATATTCCCCGTTTAAAAACCGGGACCGTAAGCAATGGATTTGGCTACTATTCCCTAACAATTCCGGGAGATTCAGTAACACTTTATTTTAGTTATGTGGGATATGAAGTTCAATCCATTCATTTTTCCAGTCCTGCTTCAGAAGTACGGAATGTGTCATTAAAGGAAGGAAAAACCTTGAACGAGGTGACCATCATTGGGAGAATAGACACGATGCCAAAAACGGCTGAGTCGGTTCAAATGAGTCAGATTTCCATAAAACCTTCCGATGTTAAATCCATACCTGCCCTTTTGGGAGAAAAGGATGTAATCAAAGTTTTGCAACTTATGCCTGGTGTTCAAAAAGGTTCTGAAGGCTCGGCAGGCTTATATGTCAGGGGAGGAGGTCCGGATCAAAATCTGATTCTTTTGGATGATGCCCCGGTTTATAATGCTTTCCATTTGTTTGGCTTTTTTTCTCTATTTAATGGCGATGCCCTCAAAACCATTGAGTTAACCAAAGGTGGATTTCCAGCCAGATTCGGTGGCCGGCTTTCTTCCGTGTTGGAAATGCGGATGAAAGAAGGAAATCAGCAAAAAATAAAAGGGGAGGGGGGTGTTGGTTTGATTGCCTCACGGTTCACTCTCGAAGGACCCATCTGGAAGAATAAAACTTCCTTTTTAGTCTCAGGAAGAAGAAGTTATCTGGATGTATTGGCAGCACCATTTCAAAATTCTGACAGCAAAGCCAAGTTTTATCTTTTTGACCTGAATGCAAAAATTAACCATACCTTTTCTAACTCAGACAAGCTCTATTTAAGTGGATATTTTGGCAGAGATTTGTTTGGCTTTGTGGAAAGGCAAAGTGTCTTTGGTGAAAAAGAAGAAGCCGGTCTTTTTTGGGGCAATGCCACAGCTACTTTGCGGTGGAATCATGTTTTTAATCCAAGACTATTTTTAAATACCTCGCTCATTTACAGCCGGTACCGATTTAATATTTACAATGAATCGAATAGACCTGGTTCCAATTTCAGTCTCAAGTATTATTCTGGAATTGAAGATTTTTCAGCCAAGGCAGATTTAGACTATTATGCATCTACCAGTCACCAAATCAAATTTGGAGGTGCGGCCATATATCATATTTTCACTCCTTCGGCCATTGTTTTGAAAGACGCTTCGGCAGGTGAATTTAAAAATGAAGTAAAAGAATATGGAAGTCTGGAATCGGCGGTCTATGTCGAGGATTTGTTTCGGGTGAATGAAAATCTGACCTTAAATCCAGGGGTCAGGGCCACTTCATTTTATTCAGATGGGGTTACCAGATTCAGGTTGGAACCTAGATTTTCATCCAGATATAAATTGAAGAGCGATTTGGCAATTAAGGCATCATTTGCTGACATGAACCAATACATTCATTTGCTTTCAAACACTGGAATTGGGCTTCCTACGGATCTTTGGATTCCTTCTTCTCCGAACATCGGACCTCAGCGCTCCCAGCAAATTGCCCTCGGATTGGCAAAAGACATCGCCAAATATGACTTAACTTTTTCTTTGGAAGGGTATTACAAGCGTATGAACCAAATAATCAACTACAAGGATGGAGCCAGTTTTTTTGATGTTGAATCAAGCAATAACATCACCAAAACCTATGCCTGGGAAGATCAGATTGTGAAAGGAAAAGGTTGGAGTTACGGATTGGAGGCCTTGCTTCAAAAACATGTAGGGAAGTTTACAGGCTGGGTGGGATACACCTTAAGCTGGACCCAACTTCAGTTTCCTGAATTAAATGAAGGAAAGAAGTTTTTCGCCAGATACGATCGAAGACATGACATTTCAGTTGTAGGAATGTATAAATTTTCGGAACGGTTTTCTATGTCAGCCACCTGGGTTTATGGAACTGGAAATGCAATTACGCTTCCTGTTTCTTCTTATCAGTTGCCTCAGTTTCAACCAAATCCTAATCCTGCTTCACGGTTTTTAGATGGATTTAATAATGCGCAGGAATTCACCAACAGGAATGCCTATAGAATGGCGTCTTACCATCGGCTGGATGTGGCTTTGCAATGGCATAACAAAAGCAAATGGGGAGAAGCTACCTGGGAATTAAGCGTTTATAACATGTATAATCGTAAAAATCCTTTTTTCTACTATGTCGGGAGTTCAACAGGAATGAATGGTCAACAGGTGAATTCTTTAAAACAAATCACCTTGTTTCCCTTGATACCAAGTCTTAGTTATAACTTTAAATTTTAAACGAATGAAAAGGTCGTTGCTTTTTTTATTGATCCTTCCGTTGATTTTTGCCTGTGAGCGGGACGCCACCATTCCTCCTCCTCAAACAGATAAAAAGTTGGTTTTGTCAGCCCTTTTGTCGCCAGATGAAGAAATCACGTATGTGTATTTGGGTTGGACAGCCCCTATTTTTCTGCCAAATTCTCAAAATGAACAAATCATTTCCAACGGAGAAGTTACCATAACCGGACCCGGAGGAAGTTTTACCCTTAAATACAACAGCGAAAATAACCGGTATTTTTTCAGGAAATCAGATTTTCAAATTTTGCCAGGTACCAGCTATACAGTAAGAGCGAAACCGCCAGGTGGGAAGGAAGTTTTTGGTACAACCCTCATTCCGGAAAGGACTGAAAATAATTTTCAGGTATCCATCCTGGATTCCAACAAGATGGTTAACTACGATGGCAAAGAATATTACAGCTATTTGTTTAAGGCCAGTATGGTTAATAACGATTTGAAAAATGCGTATTACCAAACCTACGGTTATTACCTATATTTAAATGGTATTGACGGTAGTGGTAAACCAGATTCAAGTTTCTATGACCTGCAGCAAAACTATGAACTTTCTATTTTTTCTGGTGAGGGTAAGCAGGGAAAGTCATTTTCAAAAACATTTCCCTCCGGTTCCATTTTTGAAGGCAATGGGAACTCCAATGTATATATGTTCCTGCTTTTTAAAGGTAATGAGGAGTTTAAAAACTTTCAGGAATCACTTTACAACTACGATGGAGAAAATCCATTTGCAGAACCTACCCGGTTGTTTAAAAATGTGGAAGGCGGGCTTGGTGTTGTTTCTGGTTATTTAAAAGAAAAACAAATTCTGATAAAATAACTTTTAGTGCGCTTCGAACCAATTTTCACCCACGCCTAAACCAACCTCAACAGGAACCATCAACGGGATTGCATTTGACATAAATTCCGGGACCTTTGTTTTCAGAAGTTCAACTTCAGATTTATGGGCATCAAAAACCAATTCATCATGCACTTGCAACACCATTTTGCTTTTCAGATTTTCAGATTTCATCCAGGAATGAAGATTTATCATGGCAAGCTTAATCATATCCGCAGCTGAACCCTGAATGGGTGCGTTAATCGCATTTCGTTCCGCAAAACCCCGCTGGGTTTGATTCCTGCTGTTTATGTCTGGTAAATATCGTCTCCTTCCCAAAATCGTGGATACAAATTCCTGTTCCTGAGCCACATGAATGACAGTATCCATATATTTTTTAATCGATGGAAACTCTAAAAAATAAGCCTCTATCAAGTCAAATGCTTCTTTTCGGGGAATTGAAAGTCGTTGGGAAAGACCAAAAGCTGAAATGCCATAGATAATACCAAAATTTGCGGTTTTCGCTTTTCTCCTCATGTCAGAATCGACCTTATCCAGCTCAACTTTGAATATTTTTGAGGCCGTTATAGAATGAATATCTTTTCCTTCCCTAAAGGCCTGAATCATAGTTTGGTCTTCAGCAAAATGCGCCATCATTCTCAATTCAATTTGAGAATAATCTGCACTCAGTATCAGATGGTCTGCATCCCGGGCAATAAATGCTTTTCGGATTTCCCTTCCTCTCGCCGTCCGGATAGGAATATTTTGAAGATTTGGATTGGTCGAACTTAATCTTCCGGTTGCTGCAACTGCCTGGTTGAAAGAGGTATGCACTCTTCCATCTGGCCCAATCAATTGGGGAAGCGCATCTATATAGGTAGATTTGAGTTTTTGCATCTCCCTGAATTCCAATATCTGGGAAACTATCGGATGCTCATCAACCAACTTTGCAAGGACTTCTTCACCTGTAGCCCATTGACCGGTTTTTGTTTTTTTTGCTTTGGGGTCGAGTTTTAATTTTTCAAATAAGATTTTACCCAATTGCAAGGGTGAACCCATGTTAAAGGTTTCTCCTGCAGACGCATAAACTTCTTTTTCAATCTGGATTATTTCTGAAGCAAGGCCTTCTGACAGTTCACCCAATGCACTGATGTCAATATTTATGCCGGCTCGTTCCATGGAGGAAAGAACATATATGAGTTTTCCTTCCACATCCATAAGTAACGATTCTTGCCCAAGTTTGTGGATTTCCGGTGAAAGAATATTCTTGAGTTGAAAGGTAATGTCTGAATCCTCCGCTGCGTACTCAGCCAAATCAACTAAGTCAGCATCTGCCATGGTTCCTTGATTTTTTCCCTTTTTTCCAATCAGAGTTTCAATGCTTACCGGGCTGTAATTCAGGTAGTTTTCTGCCATTACATCCATGTTGTGTCTTTGGTCAGGATGAAGGAGATAGTGGGCAAGCATGGTATCAAATATTGGGCCTTTCACCTCTATCCCATACCTTGCCAATACATTAATGTCAAACTTGAGGTTCTGGCCAATTTTGATTGTAGATTCGTTTTCAAGAACCTTTTTAAATTTTTGAAGAATCTCTTTTGTTTTTTCAAAGTCTGGAGGACAAGGAACATAATAACCCATCCTTTCCTGCCAAGAAAAAGACAATCCAACCAGATTGGTAAAACTGCTTTCCAGAGAATCTGTTTCTGTGTCAAAAGTAAACTCCTTTTGAATGGAAAGGAATTCAACCAAAGAATCTAAATCTTCTTCGTTTTGAACAATATAATAATGATGGGGAGTTGTTTCAATTGTGTTTCTGGTTTCAGTGGCAGATTGAATTTCCTCTTCAGTTGTCTCAATAACTTGTTCAACTACTTCAGCATCATTGCCGAAAATAGAAAGTTGTCCGTTTTTGCTGGATTGGGGAGCAGGTCTTTGTGGAGAAGGCGTACTTCCGGGTAAATCTTCTCCCAAAATTCTCTTCGCCATGGTTCTGAATTCCAGTTCCATAAAAAGCGAGGTGAGTAGTTCTTTATTGGGTTCAGAAATCACCAGTGCTTCCGGTTTGAAGGGAACATCGACTTCAAGATGAATGGTTGCCAATTGCTTGGAAAGCAGGCCTTGCTGAGCGAAGTTTTCAACATTTTCTCTCATTTTTCCCTTCAGCTTATCCGCATTGGCAATTACCCCTTCCACAGAATCATATTCCTCAATCAATTTCTGGGCAGTTTTTTCTCCGATTCCCGGGATGCCAGGAATATTATCTGACGTATCTCCTTGTAAACCAAGAATATCTATAACCTGCTCTGGTCTTTTAATGTTAAATTTCGCGAGGACTTCCGGCACGCCCAAAACATCATAACCTTTGCCCATGTATGAAGGTCTGTATAAAAATATACCGGGTTCTACCAATTGCGCATAATCTTTGTCCGGAGTAAGCATGTAAACTGTAAATCCATCTTTTACAGCTCTTTTTGCAATTGTTCCTATGATATCATCGGCCTCAAATCCCTGCATTTCAAGAATGGGAATATCCATTCCAACCAACAACTTCTTAATGTAAGGAATGGCCATTGTAATGTCTTCGGGTTGTTCCTGTCTTTGGGCTTTGTATGCTTCAAATTGCTCATGCCTGAAGGTGGGCCCTGCCAGGTCAAAACCTACACCTATATGAGAAGGTTTTTCTTTTTCAAGAACTTCGAGCAGGGTATTTGCAAAACCAAAAATGGAGCTTGTATTCAGGCCTTTTGAACTGATTCTCGGGTTTTTACTAAAAGCAAAATGTGCTCTGTAGATTAAAGCCAAGGCATCAATCAGGAATAGTTTTTTCATGCCAGCGTTGAAATTAAATCTGAAAAGGTTTGAATTTTTATGATTTATAAAATGAATTTACTGAGGAATATTTTATTTATTTTCCTGAAGTAAATCCCTGATTATTTTTGTTAACCCAAGCATTAACATTACCAGAATGCCGATTGCAGAACCAGCAGAATTGCCGTATCCGAGATATTCTGCAATCCATTTTCCAAAATAGTATCCGGAAAAAATATAGAGAATTAATTGGAAGGCGAGGTTGGTATATTTCAGGTAAGGGTTCATAAAAAAGGCCGAGTTTCGCCCGGCCTGATTGATAAGTTTTAAATGAAATTATACCAAAGCAGCTACCTGCTTTTTCATATTTTCAGATCCATTCAAAGAAATTTCCTTTGAAACAGCACCCATTTTGCAACTTCCATTGAATTTTGCTCCGGCTTCAATCACCAATTTTCCGGTGTTGATGTCGCCATGAATTGTAGAAGTGTTCTTTAGATTCAGAAGTTCAGATACTTCAACTTTTCCAACTACTTCTCCGGAAATTTCAGCTGTAACTGCAGAAAGATTTCCTTCCAAAATGGCAGAATTGCCAAGAATTACCTTTGCCTTGCAAAAAAGGTTTCCTTCAAGTTTTCCGTCGATTCGGATGTCGTTGCTGGTGTCAATGTCACCAGTAATGGTCGTACCTTTTCCAATAACATTCATGGTATTAGGATTTGATACATAGGGGTTTGGCGTTTCGGCTACAGAGGCAGAAACAGGGTTAGGTGTAAAATTTTCTTTTGTGTTATTTCCAAAAAGTGCCATAGTTTCAACTTGCTTATATTTCCTTTATTATTATTTGATTACCAGTCCATTAATCAGGATAAAACTCCTGTCCTTTCCATTGCTTTTCTCATGGTTTCGCCAATATCTGCGGGGCTATCCACTACTATAATTCCATTTTCCCGCATGATTCTCATTTTGGCAGCAGCAGTGTCATCCGCTCCCCCAATAATGGCTCCGGCGTGTCCCATCCTTCTTCCCGGAGGTGCAGTTTGTCCGGCAATAAAACCAACAACTGGTTTTCGGTTTCCGTCAGACCTAATCCATTTTGCGGCGTCAGCTTCATAGGTTCCTCCGATTTCTCCAATTAATATAATTCCCTCAGTTTCCGGGTCATTCATTAACATTTCAACCGCTTCTTTGGTTGTGGTGCCAATGATTGGGTCTCCACCAATTCCAATGGCAGTTGTAATTCCCATACCTGCTTTCACAACCTGGTCAGCTGCTTCATAGGTAAGTGTTCCGGATTTTGAAACGATTCCAATATTTCCTTTTTTGAAAACAAAGCCCGGCATGATTCCTACTTTGGCTTCATCGGGTGTAATAACTCCAGGGCAATTTGGTCCTATTAGTATCGATTTTCTGGCTTTCAAATAGGCCTTTACAGGTATCATATCCTTAACAGGTATACCTTCTGTGATACAAATAATGACTCCAATCCCAGCTTCTGAGGCTTCAAGAATGGCATCTGCAGCAAAAGCAGGAGGAACAAAAATGATGGATACATTGGCGCCTTCCTGTGCAACTGCCTCAGCAACAGTATTAAATACCGGCTTGTCAAGGTGCATCTGACCTCCTTTTCCAGGAGTAACCCCACCTACGACATTTGTGCCATACTCTATCATTTGCTGTGCATGAAAGGAACCTTCTGAGCCTGTGAAGCCTTGAACGATTACTCTTGAATTTTTATTAACGAGTACACTCATTGAAAACGGATATGTAAGATTTTTGAAGAAGGCACAAAAATATTGGAAAAAGACGGCGTACCAAATCTTAAATTTAGATTATTTTCAGTTTGGTAAATCCAATAGGATTCCTTCTATATTTGCGCATCAATTTTTGAAATGAATAAGAATTTATTAATCGCTGGCAGTCTATTAGTTATGACTTCTTGCGGCCGATACAGCAAAGTTTTGGATTTGCCAACCAAAGAAGAATATTCTGAAAATAAAAGAATTTATGGAGAAATGGGGCAACCAGCACATCAATCTAAGAATACTTACCCAACGGCACCGGATGCTGCAGAGAAGTCAGTAAAAATAAAAGAAATTTTATTTGGCAAGGCTGTTGCAAATTCAACTGAAAGCATTAGTAGTCAGTCTATTGCTCCAGTTGCTGCGACAGTAACACCAACGGATACAGCAAAAAAATAAAAAAATAATTGGCCGAGGTATTGCAATCTAAATTCCTACATCTAATTTTGCGCCACATTCTTCCTTAGCTCAGCTGGTTAGAGCACCTGACTGTTAATCAGGGGGTCCTTGGTTCAAGCCCAAGAGGGAGAGCTGAATGGCAGCCTAAGGCTGCTTTTTTTTTATCCAAATACCAATCGAAGCGCACCATGCAATTCATTGTTTCTTCTTCATTATTACTCAAAAATCTATCACAGATTTCAGGCGTAGTTGCATCCAATCCTGTAATTCCAATCCTGGAAAATTTCCTGATTGATATTACTGATGGAATTTTAACAGCCACAGCTTCCGATCTGCAAACTACTGCAAAGATTTCTATGCCAGTAGAGGCAGATGAGGTAGGTACCATCGCTGTTCCAGCCAAAATTTTTCTTGAGACTTTAAGAAATTTGCCTGAACAACCCATTACCATTGGCATCGACGAAGAGACTTACAGCATTGAAATTACTTCAGAAAATGGAAGGTATAAGGTTTCTGGAGCCAATGCCGTTGATTTTCCTATGGTGCCTGCTGTTGCAAATGCTTTTTCAATTTCAATGGAGGCCAATTCATTAAACAGGGCTTTGAGCAACACGCTCTTTGCAACCAGCAATGATGAAATGAGGCCAAGCATGAGCGGAGTTTACTTGCAATTGAAGGCAGAAAAAACTGTTTTTGCATCTACAGATGGCCACAGATTGGTTCGCTATCAACGTGCTGACCTTATTTCAGCAAATGAAACTGCAATCTTGTTGCCAAGAAAAGCTCTTTTTATTGTAAAGGGTTTGCTGCCCACCGATAAAACCAACGTTAAGCTCAACTTCAATTCTTCCAATGCATTTTTTGAATTTGGAAATATTGAGTTGATATGCCGATTGATTGATGAGCGTTTTCCAGAATATGAAAATGCAATTCCATTAAATAATATCAATATAATGACAGTGGAGAGATTGGAACTTTTGAATTCCTTGAAAAGGATTTCAATTTATTCCAATAAAGCCACCAATCAGGTTCGGTTTTCAATCACTTCTTCTGAGCTTCAAATCTCAGCAGAGGACGTTGATTACAGCAATGAGGCCTCTGAAAAATTAAGTTGCGATTACAATGGAGAAGCGATGGATATTGGTTTTAGTTCCAAGCTGATGATGGAAATGCTAAACAACATTTCATCGAATCTGATAGACCTGGAAATGTCCGCTCCTAACAAAGCTGCTCTTATCATTCCAAAATCTTTGGAAGACGGGGAAGAGATTTTGATGTTGATAATGCCTGTTATGTTGAATAGCAGTAATTGATTAATCATATACCTATTTTAAAGAGCTCCGGATTTGGGGCTTTTTTTATGTCTTTTATTTCCAAAAAAGGTGGTTTGGCTGGTTTGAATTTACCCCAGAATAGTCTTTAGAAATTCCCTGTCTGCCGACAGGCAGGTATTCCGATGCTAAACTACTTCAAATCAGAAACTTAGTCGCCTTTTCTTCTGTATCCGTAGCGCTGCTACGAATTTCGAATAAAAGGTGCTGATTTTTTGCTTTTTAGCCTCTCATAACCAAGTAATAATAAACAATCTGGGTTTATCTTTTCTATTAGCGTTTCATACTCAGATACTATTGCACAACTATCAGAATTGGAAAATCCATACTATTCCCAGAATGCTCAGGTTTATGTTTCAGGTTCCAGACTTTCAGCCATCATTTTTCGGTTGGTTTTAAAACCAGAATCCATGCCTTTTCAGGGTAATTTGATTTTCGAAAGTGTCTTAAATGGAAAGGAAAAACTAAGGAGTCAAGTTGATTCCTACAATTAATACGTCGTCCGTTTGTGGTTCTTTTCCTTTCCAGGAGTAAAAATAATCCTTCAAAAAGGCTTCCTGGTCTTCACATTTTTCTTTGGACTGGGCCTTTAATAATTCCTTCAACTTACTGATCATTAGTTTTTTACCGTTTGTGCTGCTGAACTGGTCAGAGTAGCCATCTGTTGTAAGGAAAATTTGTTCAATTCCTTCTAAATCCAAACGGGTGGTTCTTTCACTGTAATCTGTATATGGGTCAAAACCTATGCTTACAGGAGTTCCTTTAAGTTCTTCTATTAAACCATTTTTTAAATAGTAAAGGGGCCTTTTCGCACCAGCAAATACTACCTGACTAAAATTGGGGTCAAACACACAAAGACTCATGTCAATTCCTTCTCCGGAGTCTTCATCAAGGGTTTGGTTCAAGTTGTTAATTAGGGCCAGATTAATTTGATTTAAGATTTTGCCAGGTTGCAAAACTCCTCTTTCGTTTACAATCTGATTCAACAATGAAATGCCAACCATACTCATAAAAGCCCCGGGAACTCCATGCCCTGAACAGTCAGCAACAGCGAGAAGGTGAAATCCATTTTTTTGTGTTGTCCAGTAAAAGTCTCCGGAAACAATATCCTTTGGGAGATTTAAAATAAATGACTTTGGGTACGTTAATTTAAATCTTTGTCTCGATGGCAAAAAAGAAGTTTGAATCCTTTTGGCATACATGAGACTGTCGGTAATATTTTTATTGATGATGTTAATCTTCTCATAGGCAAAGTTTAGCTCATCATGTTTGGCTTTTTCCAGTTCGGTTTCTTTTTGAGCCATATCCAGGGCATACCTTGTCTGCATCATTTTGATTTTATTGGCAGTCTCCAGGCCAAGCATATCATTTTTCAGATCCTGGTTTTGCTCTAAATGATATAAAGCCAACTCAAAATTCCCTTCAATTTTGTTGGCTTCAGAAAGTCTCCGATGGATTTTTATTATTTTAGGAAGGGTTTTATTGGCTTCAGAGATAGCTAATGCTTCAAGAAGGGATTCTTTTGCATCTGAAATCCGGTTCATTCGAATGAGAACTGAACCAATGTCCATTAAACATGTAATCACACCATCGATTCCACTGGTCCCATTTTGAATGGCAAGTTGACGGATTGAAAGGCTTTCTTTAAAATAAGAGAGTGCGGCCTCAAAGTTCCCCTGACTACCAAGGATTTTGCCAATATCTCTTTTGGTTTTTGCCCTACCTTGGTCCAGACCAAGTTCCTCATAAATGGCAAGGGCCTTCTCGCAATATTGCAGTCCTAAAGCATGCTTTCCTTCCTTATGCAATGCCATTCCCGCATTGTTTGTTGACCTTGCAATTCCTATATTGTCATTTATTTTTTTGAAACTCTCTGTACTCTTCCTGAAATATTCAAAGGAATCTTTGTAAGACTCAAGGTCAAAGTGAAAACTTCCGGCAGAAAGTTGCGCTAAACCCAATACTTCGTAGTCAGAGATGCTTTGCATTTCGTCAATGACTTTATAAATCATTGCAAATGCATATTCATATTCACCTTTTTGGCTGTGTAAATTGGAAAGGACGGCTTCTGCAAATCCGGATTTTCCAATCTCAGAAATGCTTCGGAATAGTTTCTGTGCTTTTTGCAGATACTCGGCAGCCAGTTCGTTTTCAGACCGGTTCCAGGCAGAATTTCCCAGGTTTAAATATGCCTGAGCAAGTTCTTCAATATCTATATTTTCCTGATTTTCAAGAGCAATTTCAATTGCTTTTTTTGCAAGTTCATAATATTGTCCAACGCCATGATGGCGGGATTCCCAAATGGATTGATTCAGAATCCTTAAGGAAGAAATTCCATCGAGGTTCTGAATGATAAAATTCAATTCATTCGGAGACTTTACAATATTTATTTTTGTGTCTTGCAATTGAATGTAAAATATTAAAAAATAAACAGGTCTATTTGCCTTTACAATCAGGGGTTAAATTATATCTCAACGAAATCTAAATGATATACAATGAAAGTCAAATATTTGTTTGTTAGTTTCTCGCTAAGATTCTACCAAATTAAGCGGTTCTCTTTTCGTTATTGGCCTTCTTTCATAAGTGTATTTTTCATCATTAATCTATTCGTTTTGAATCCATTGAAGGCAGATTCAATTGAAAGTGATTCCCCAAGGTTAAGCAAAGAAGCTCAGGTCTCCATATTAACTTGTGGGCCGGGACCTGAATTGTATGAGGCATTCGGGCATTCGGCTATTCGAATAAAAGACCCGATAAATGGATTGGATTTGGTGTTTAATTATGGAGTTTTTGATTTTAACCAGGAAAATTTTTATGGAAATTTTGCCAAAGGTTCTATGTTATATATGCTTGGGCTAAGCTCAATGGATGAGTTTATGAATCAATACAGATACTATAAAAGGTCGGTAAGAGAACAGGTTTTAAATTTGGATTCAGTTGAAATCCAAAAATTAGTTTCTTTTCTTAATACCAATCTAAGGCCTGAAAACAGGGAGTACCATTATGACTATTTTTACAATAATTGCTCTACAAAAATTGTGGACCTGTTGGATTCAGCTTTAAATCAAAGTATATTATGGTCATCCATTCAGCCACAAGGAAAAATAACACACCGAAAATTGATACACCAATATACAGTTTTTCAGCCATGGGGAAGGTTGGGAATTGACCTTGGTTTGGGGCTGCCAATAGACCAGCCAATGACAGGTAAAGAGTTCCGGTTTTTACCAGATGGAATTGAACAGGAATTGAGCAGGGCAAAAATTAAAAGGGGTTTTTTAGAATTTCCGATGGTTATAAGTAGTTCTGTATTATATCAATCCGATGCCAGTTTTGGGTCTGATACTTTTTTGATTTCGCCCGCCTTTATTTTCTCCGTATTGCTTTTTATCTCGATTTTCCTTTTTATCAAACAGAATAGATTAGCACGGTTATTCAGAATCTGGAACGGGATTTTGTTTTCTCTGGCAGGTATTTTAGGTTTAATTGAAACGCTTATTTGGTTTTTTACCAACCATAAAACTGCCGCATGGAATTTTAATTTAATTTGGGCCAATCCTGCTTTTTTGGTTTTGGGTTTTTATCTTATGATTTCAGCCCAAAAACCGGAGTGGCTTAGAGTTTTATTGTTTTATTATTTTGGAATAGTCCTGGCGATTTGGTTTGTTCTGCCGCAAGAACTCAATGTAAATCTCTTGCCTTTTGTGGCTGGGCTTTGGGTGCTTCAGTTCCCTTATGAGAAAGACAGTCTTTCAAAAATTTCAAAGCCGATTCTAACAGATCCTTTGTGATAGTGGTAGTTTATAAATTTTTAAAAAATCCGATTGAATCAGAATTGGTTTATGCTTAGTATATTATAATGTCAAAATACACTTCATTCTTTTTAGAAAATGGTCTTCAGGTTTTGGTTTTACCTGATAAAGAAAACCCAATGGCCGTAGTAAACCTTATGTATAATGTAGGGTCAAGAGATGAGAATCCGGAACAAACAGGTTTTGCCCACCTTTTTGAGCATTTAATGTTTGGTGGTTCTGTCAATATCCCTGTTTATGATGAGCCTTTGCAAATGGTCGGAGGAGAAAACAATGCCTTCACCAATCCGGACATCACCAATTATTATATCCAGATTCCGGTAGAAAATCTGGAAACTGCTTTTTGGCTTGAAAGCGATAGAATGCTCAGTCTGGCGTTTGGCCAAAAATCACTGGATGTTCAGAAAGGAGTGGTTGTTGAGGAATTTAAACAACGATATTTGAATCAGCCTTATGGTGATGCAATGCATCATCTAAGAGATCTTGCATTTAAAAAACATCCTTACCGCTGGCCTACGATTGGTCTAAACCTGAAGCATATTGAAGACGCTCATATTGAAGATGTTAAAAACTTCTTTTTTAAATTCTACAGACCAAATAACGCCATTCTGGTTGTTGCTGGAAATGTGGAAGCGGACATGGTAAAAAGCCTTGCAGAAAAATGGTTTGGACCTATTCCGAAAGGTGAAATGCCTGCAAAGAAATTGCCTGTTGAGCCTGTTCAATTGGAAGCCAGAAGAAAAGAAGTAGAAGCCAATGTGCCCATGTCATCCATTTATAAGGCATACCATATGTCCGGCAGAATGGATGATGAGTTTTATGCCGCCAATTTGTTAACAGATATACTTGGTCATGGAAAGTCTTCAAGGTTAGTTAACAAGCTTGTGAAGGAGGAAAGAATATTTCATAGTTTAAATGCGTATGTGACTGGAAGTACAGATCCAGGCCTGGTGATCATCGAGGGAAAAGTAAATGAAGGCATTTCAGTTGCTGAAGCTGAGAAAAAACTGATGGACGAAATCACACTTCTTCAGCAACAAGGCTTTAGCGAAGAAGAATTGCAAAAGGTTAAAAATCAATCTGAAACCGCGTTAGCCGGGGCAGATGTTGAATTGTTACACAGAGCTTTGAACCTTGCATATTTTACTTTATTGGGAAATCCGGATGGATTTGAGCAGGAATTAGAAAAGGTAGGAAAAGTGAGCAAAGAATTTCTGGAGCAGACATTTAAAAAACTCATATCTCCTGAAAAGGAAAACACATTAATATATAAGTCTATTTCTTCCAATTGATGAAGCCAAAAATAAAGGTAGGTCTTGGTTACGACGTCCACCAACTGGTAGAAGGTAGACACCTTTGGTTGGGTGGTATTCAAATACCTTCAAGGCTAGGTGCTTTGGGGCATTCTGATGCGGATGTTTTGCTTCATGCCATTTGCGATGCCCTCCTTGGGGCTTTATCTTTAGGAGATATCGGAATTCATTTTGCTGATACCGATAACCAATACAAAGGTATTGATAGCAAGATTCTACTCAAGCGAACCTTTGATTTGATTGTTGAAAAAGGATGGAAAGTTGGAAATGTAGATTGTGCACTCATACTTCAATCCCCAAAAATAGCAGGTTATGTGCCTGCTATGAAAGAAGTGATTTCCAAAGTATTGGAGATAAGCCAGGATGAGGTATCCATTAAGGCAACTACCGCAGAAAGAATGGGATTTGCCGGCGAAATGAAAGGGATAGAAGCAAAGGCAGTTTGTCTGCTTTATGCATAAAAAAAGGCAGAATTTCTTCTGCCTTTTTTTATCTATTGCAGAATCTTTATTTCAAAATTAACCGGTTTACGGCTACATGTTTGCCTTCAGAGATTTTTACAAGATAAACTCCTGATTTTAAATCACTAAGGTCTAAATTGGTTTTTTCATTGATTAGGTTTCCTGAAAAAACTTTTGTTCCCAATATGTTAAACACTTCCACCTGAGCTCTATTAGAAAACCCGTTGGCAGATAACAATACAGTGCCATTGCTGGGATTGGGATACAGGCTTAATTCCGGATTTATCTTCAAAGATTTGATGGAGGTTAAATTGGTAACAGAGAAGTCATCAAAACTAGGATAATAGCTTCCAGCTGTCAATTTCGTAACGAATTTTACCCTGGCATTAAGTCCATCAAATCCATTTAAAGGAATTGAAAAATTGACAAAGGCAGTACTACTTCCCGTGGCTGGAAAACTAGTTATCAGATTTTGAAGGAGCTGGTAAGTAGTTCCTCCATCGGTAGAAATGTAGGCCGAAACAAAATCGCCAGCGGCAGGCCAATGGTTCAAAGTTGGAATAATACCACTGTAGTTCTCAACCAGTCTGGCTTTAAAACTAAGGATAGAATTGGCAGCCAAGGGTCCAAAAGAAGGGGTAATCAAAGAATCCTTTTTCCTGTTTTGGGTCAAAATGGCTTCTATTACTTTCACATTTGTATCTGCATTAAGTCCCCGTAGCCGGACAAGGAATCCACCGACCCCAGTTGTAATCCAGCCATTTCCAGGAACTTCTCCAAAGCCACTGTAGCCTTGAAAGTCCTCACTCCAGATTTGTTGGGCCTTTAATCCCTGTAAGCTGATCAATAAGGCAAGGGCAAAAAATATTTTCTTCATTTTGGTATATGTGTTATAAAATGATTAAGGTTGTCAAATTCAATGCCAAAAAATTATTGTGAATCATTCTAAATTATTTCCTTTCCTTTTCTGAACCGGTCATTCCTGAGTGCTGAATCTCATTTTTTAAGGAGTATTTTTTAAGAATAACGAGCTATCTATCCATCAGAATTACCACTTAACATTTGTTCAAGTTTTTTTATTTGTTTCAAATTGAATCAGACAAAAATTGTAAACCACTGAATTATTGATGATTAAGACAAAGCATAGAAGCGAGTCTTGCTTGGTACTATGTTATGTATGGAAAATTATTTAAACAGGTACTTTGCAATACAAAGTACCTTAGTTATCTTTGCGTCATCAACCTTTTAAAAATTCCTATGAACATCGACAATATACAAGTTCAGCTCCGGAAGGGAATTCTAGAATTGTGCGTCCTCAACATTATTTCGAGAGGGGAGGTGTACACTTCAGATATGATTCAGGAGCTGACACAAGCAAAGATGATGGTGGTAGAAGGAACACTTTATCCACTCCTGACCAGGCTTAAAAATGCCGGATATCTGGATTACAAATGGGTGGAGTCTGTTTCAGGACCACCAAGAAAGTATTACATGCTAACAGAGATTGGAAATCAGTTTCTCAAAGAGCTTGGCAATACATGGCTGGAAATATCTGCTTCAGTCAGTCAGATAATGACAAAAACCGAAACACTTTCACAATTTACAAACCCCCAAACCGAATCGTTATGAAAAAGACAATCACAATCAACCTGGCAGGGGTTGTATTTCATATTGAAGAAGATGCCTACGAGATCCTGCAAAAATACCTTGGCTCTGTAAAACAATATTTTTTAAACATCCAGGGTGGTGCTGAAATTCAGGATGACATAGAAGCAAGGATTGCCGAATTATTCTCTGACTTAATTTCAGAATCCAAACAGGCAATTTCCATAGAAGATGTGGAAGCCATTGTGAAGCAACTTGGAAGTGTAGAAGATATGATGGACGAAGATGATATTCCTTTAAATGCATCTAGCGAAAGTTCAGATCAAAACCAATCCAGTGCCTCTGGTAACTTTGAAGAACAAAAAAAGCTTTCAAGAGATTCTGCGAATGCCCTGATAGGGGGAGTTCTTTCTGGAGTCGCAGCATATTTCGGAATTAATCCATTATGGCTTAGGTTGGGGGTAGTTGCCTTATTTTTTGGATTTACAATTCTACCCAGTTTAGGTGGCTCTATATTAGTAGGTTATCTGATTCTTTGGATTGTAATGCCGGCAAATCCTAACCTTGAGAACAAAGGGAAATTCAAGAAGTTTTTACGAAGTCGGAAAGACCAGATTGTAGCCGGAGTATCGGGAGGTATTGGCGCATATTTTAACATAGATCCTGTGATTATCCGGATTATTTTTCTTGTAACTACATTTTTCGGCGGGGTTGGATTGATAACCTATATAGTGCTCTGGGCGATAACCCCGGAGGCAAAATCTTTGACCGATGAAATTCAAATGGAAGGAAACCCGGTTACATTAAACAGTATAGAGGACCAAATCAGAAAAAACGTCAAGCTTGATGATGAGAAGGCAAAAAACAATGTTGTCAAGCTTCTTTCCTTTCCGTTTAAACTTATGTCAATGGTTGTCACAGGCTTGGGACCGCTGGTAAAATTTGCATTCGACGCAATCCGGGTTTTTGTTGCTTTGATTTTACTCCTCCTTGGTAGTAGTTTTCTATTTGCCATTGTGATATTGGCAGGAGTTGGTCTTGGATGGATTGAACCCAATGCATACAGCATTCAAACCGGAGATTTTCCATTGGGTAGATTGGCTTCTGAAATTTCTCCTTTAATGGTGTTTTTCGCCTCTTCTGCCGCTATGATTCCCGCTATTTTGCTACTTCTACTTTCCTTCAGCCTCATGGCAAAACGGAATTTAATAATTCCTGTAGTTGGACTGGTATTGGTTGGTTTGTTTTTTATTGGTGCGATTGGGTCAGCAATTACCATTATTCCTTTTGCCCAGAAGTTTAAAGAAGAAGGGAATTACGTAGAGACAATTGAATATAAAATTAAATCAGAACTGGTTAGCTTAAACTTAAATCCGGTTGAAGGGAATCCCGATGGCATTTATCCATTGGAACTTGAAATTCATGGATGGGAAGATTCTACTTTTAAGCTTACCAAGAGGTTCAAAGCCCAAGGTAAAAACAGAAAAGAAGCCAGCTCGAATGCCCGCCTGGCTTTACTCAATGTGGTTCAACAGGACTCCAGCCTGATATTTGATTCTGACCTTACCATTGACCCAAATACTCCTTACCGTGCGCAAAGATTGACAATGAATCTATATGTGCCCTATGGTCGGAAATTTACGATTGACAGGGAGCTTAGTGATATGCTCAGAAATACATTGTATCCAAATGGTTATAATGTAGGTCAGTTGGAAGGCAATGTTTGGTTGTTTAACAAAAAGGGGCTTAAATGCCTGACCTGCAAGGAAAAATCAGAAGAAATACAAGATGCAACCGAATCAGAAAATGAAGAAGAAAATGTGGATTAAAAGAATCTGGATTGCTGCTTTGGTTTTGTCTACAATGTTGTTTCAATACCGACTCCCTTCAGGCAAAGCAATGGCACAACAATCAAAGCAAAAAAATACGGTTAAGATAAAAAAGGATAAGCTTCCGGGAAGACTTGGCCTTGGATTTGGTCCTTTTTACAGCAATTATGTCCTCAAGAAAGGATTAAAAAAATAAGGACTTTCACCACTTTTTAACTCAATCAGAAAGACCAGCCAAAAAATATCCATTTTAGGCTGGTCTTTTCTATGTTTGCTTTTTTATTATGGAGACCAATCAGGCAATTAATTCCACAGCATTTCATTTTCCAGGTCAGACAGGTTTTTACAAAGGAAAAGTAAGGGATGTTTATTTCTTTGAGGACAAAATGGCAATGGTAGCCACCGACAGGATTTCAGCCTTTGATGTTATTTTACCCAAACCAATTCCCCAAAAAGGAGCCATCCTAAATCAGTTGGCTGCTTATTTTTTAGAGGCAACAAGGGATATTGTACCAAATTGGTTGGAATCTGTGCCCGATCCAAATGTTTCATTTGGTCGCGTTTGCAAACCATTTCAGGTTGAAATGGTTGTCAGGGGATATCTCGTTGGGCATGCATGGCGAGAATACCAGGCAGGAAAAAGGGAAATTTGCGGGGTTAAGATGCAAGAAGGCCTCAAAGAGTATGATTGTTTTGATGAGCCAATAATTACACCTACTACCAAAGCAATTCAAGGGCATGATGAGGATATTTCTGAGGAAAAAATAATAGCAAGTGGTGTGGTTGATTTCAAAAACTATCAGGTTTTGAAAAAATACTCCCTTCAGCTTTTTGCCAAAGGACAGGAAATGGCAACGGAAAGAGGACTAATTCTTGCTGATACAAAATACGAATTTGGCTTATTTGGCAACCAGGTAATGCTCATGGATGAGATTCACACACCGGATTCATCCAGATATTATTATCTGGAAAATTTTAAAGAAAACATTGCAACTGGTGTTATGCCAAAGCAGCTTTCAAAAGAATTTGTAAGAAACTGGTTGATAGAAAATAATTTTATGGGAAGAGAGGGCCAGAATTTACCAGATATGCCTGAAACCTTTGTAAACCAAATAACTGAACGATATTTATTGCTTTTTGAGACCATGACTGGACATCAACCAATTTTAAATTTAGATTCAGATATTGTCAATCGAATAGAAAAAAATATATTTGGCATTCTAAATCGCCATTCAATACAAAAATGATCAACATTGAGAGGAATCAAAAAGAGCAGTACACTATTGTAAAGCTTGGAAATGAAAAACTGGATGCTACAATCTCCAGTGATCTCAAGGCATACTTTGTAACCCTCAATAATGAGGGTATTAAGAATGTTATCTTCGACATGTCTGGAGTAAGGTATTCTGATTCAAGCGGTTTGAGTTCTATACTTATTGGAAACAGATTGTGCCAGGAGGCGATTGGTTCCTTTGTATTATGCTGCCTTTCAGACCATGTTGCCAAATTGGTTCGAATTTCTCAATTGGATACAGTATTGAATATAGTTCCCACCGTTGAGGAGGCAATAGATTTAATTCTTTTTAATGAAATTGAGAACCAGCTAAAATCTGATTCTCAGGACAGCTGATTTTGACTTTCGAAGTAAAAATATTAGGGAGTAACTCAGCCTCCTTTGCCTTTTCCCGGCACCATACTTCTCAACTGGTTAACAGCAATCAAAATCTGTTTCTTGTCGACTGTGGTGAGGCAACTCAAATCCAACTTCTTAGATATCAGGTAAGATACAGCCGAATCAACCATATATTTATCAGTCACCTGCATGGTGATCATTATTTGGGTTTGATTGGTCTGATTTTTACATATCAGTTACAAGGAAGAACGGATGAATTGCATATTTATGGCCCAAAAGGATTGGATGAAATAATTACAACCCAATTAAAATATTCTGATTCAAGGTTAAATTATTCATTACAATACCATGAAATTTCAAACGGCAATCAATTGCTTTTTGAAAATGAAGATTTAAAAATTACGACTTTAACAATGGATCACAGGATTCCTTGTTTTGGATTTGTCTTTGAAGAGAAGCTGAGAAAATATAAGTTAAACAGAGATATCCTTCCGCAGCACTTTACCAAAGAGCAACTGATGGATTTGAAAGATGGAAAGGATGTAATTGATTCTGATGGAAAAATCTGGCTCTATTCAGATCTCACAACTCCCCCCAATGCTCCGAGAAAGTATGTTTATTGCTCTGATACAAGGTTCAGCAATTCAATAATTGAGAATGTTATTGGTGCAAACCTTATTTATCATGAGGCTACTTTTTTAAATGAAATGCAGGCAAGAGCCGAAACTACATTTCACTCCACAGCCCAGGAAGCCGGTAGATTCGCATCAATTCACAATGCAAAGCAATTGTTAATTGGGCATTTTTCCAGTAGATATTTTGATACTCAACCCTTCCTGGTTGAAGCTAAACTTGAATTTGAAAACACAGTTTTGGCTGTAGAAGGACATACCATTGAGGTTCTCCCAATTCAGCCAATTAAGGTAAAAGAAAAACATGTCGAAGTTATTAACCGCTGAAAGTCAGGAGCTAAGTGAATTGCTCCCTTATAATTTACTTTCAAAGGGAGAGTTAAAGGAAATCGCATCTTTGCTGGAATTTCCGAAACGGATTGCCATTACTACACACCACAAACCCGATGCAGATGCTCTTGGTTCATCCCTGGCTTTGTATTGGTATTTAAGGCAAAAAGGGCATGATGTTACCGTGGTTACTCCATCCGATTATCCTGCTTTTTTAAACTGGATGCCTGGTCAGCCCTCTGTCATAGCATATGACCATGGAAAGCCATCAGAAAAAATTAAAAATATTTTTTCTGATGCGGATATCATTTTTTGTCTGGATTTCAACAGCTTAAAAAGAATTTTTGACCTTGGAGATTGGGTAGCCGGTAGTAGAGCGGTCAAAATAATGATAGACCACCACCTTCAGCCAGAAGATTTTGCAAGTTTTAATGTTTGGAATACCCAGGCAGCCGCAACCGCTGAGTTGGTTTTTTATTTTATAACCCTGCTTGGTGACCACCATCTGATTACATTAGAAATTGCGCAATGCCTTTATGCAGGTATTTTGACAGATACAGGTTCTTTCAGGCATCCAAGTACAAACAGGACTGTTCACCTCATCGTGGCGGATCTTTTAAGAATAGGGGTAAATCCATCTAAAATTCACAAACAGATCTACGACAATAACAACCTTAGCCGGTTACGCTTTCTTGGGTTTGTGTTGAAGGATAAACTAATCGTTGATAAGGAGTTGCATACTGCAATCATTTCCATTTCCAAGGAAGAAATCGCAGAATATCAGGTGGATACCGGAGATACAGAAGGTGTAGTAAATTATGCCCTTTCTGTCAAAGGAATTGTGCTTGGGGTAGTAGTAATTGAAAGAAAAGATATGGTTAAGCTTTCTTTTCGTTCGGTTGGCAACTTTGATGTGAATACCTTTGCCCGTCAATATTTTGAAGGAGGAGGTCATAAAAACGCTTCCGGTGGCAAATCTGAAAAATCAATTAATGATACTGTTGAGTATCTCATGCAATCTATAAAACAAAACAAAAACAATTTGGCTGAGGCCTACGACTCTTATTTTAAAACACTTTAATCAAATGTTTATTAACAAATTCCAAATGATGGCACTTGTAGGTGCAGGTTCATTAATCTTTTCTTCCTGCGATAAAATTCCAGGAGGTGGCGCTCAAAAAACAGCAACTGGCCTTGAATATGAGCTTCTTGATGACAAGGAAGGCCCAACGGCCAAATTGGATGACTTTATCACGCTTCATATATCTTACAAAACCGAAAAGGATTCCTTGTTGAACAGCACATATACAATGGGACGACCCATTACCAGTAAGGTTGGTCCTCCTATGTTCAAGGGTGCATTTGAAGAGGGTCTTTTGTTGCTTTCAGCTGGAGATTCCGCACATTTTTGGATACCGAGTGATTCCATTTTTAAAGGCCAACCTGCAGAGCAAAGACCTAAATTTTTGCCTCCCGGTTCAAAAATCAAGTATGCTGTACGTGTAGTAAAAATAGAAAATTCAAAGAATATTGAATCTACCCAATCAAAAGCTATTGCAGAATATGCCGCTAAAAACAATGTTAAATTGGAAAAAACAGAATCTGGTTTGTATTACGTGGTTTCTGAAATGGGAACAGGTCCAAAGGCATTGCCCGGAGATACAGTTTCAGTACATTATGTAGGCACTACTTTAGACGAAGGAAAAGAGTTTGACAACTCAAGACAAAGAAATCAACCATTTAATTTTCCAGTTGGTCAAGGTATGGTTATTCCAGGTTGGGATGAAGGTTTACAATTATTTCCAAAAGGGACAAAAGCTAAGCTTGTGATTCCTAGTAAATTAGCTTATGGTGAACAAGGTGCTCCAGGCAGTCCGATTGGGCCAAATGCAACTCTTGTTTTTGAAATTGAATTGCTTGACGTAAAACCAAAGAAAAAATAATCTTTTCTGTTGCAAAAACAGAAAGAGAATTCTATTTTTGCAGCCCATTCAAAAAAATATGCTTGTAATTACGATAAAAGAAAACGAATCTATCGATAAAGCCCTCAAAAGGTTTAAGAAGAAATTTGAAAGAACAGGTGTTCTTCGAGAACTTAGAAGGCGTTCTGCCTTCATGAAGCCATCCGTGGCAAGGAGAAATCAGGTTATTCGTGCTGTTTATAAGCAACAAATGCAAGAGAAAGAAAATTCTTAGAAATCACTGGGTTTTAAAAATAAGAGTGGTCATCTTCGTAACTGAGATGACCACTTTTTTTTTAAGCCATTTAAGGCACGAAAAGCGAACCAGCAAGCACACTATTTTAGCGTACGAAAATGACCTGCGGCAATTTTCGGGTTTTGCCTTAAAAGAAAGAAAAACTGAAAATCTTATTGATTGCACCAAATCTGACATCAGAGCATGGGTAGTATCTTTGAGTAACGATCAGATTAGTCCCAATTCTATCAACCGAAAGCTATCCTCTTTGAGGGCTTTTTATCAGTTTCTGATTCGGGAAGGAAAAATCGAAGACAGTCCTGTCGCTGCAATTAAGTCCTTAAAAAAACCAAAAAGATTGCCCGTTTTTGTGAAGGAAAAAAATATTGAGGACTTGTTTGAAATTATGGAAAATTCTTCTCACTTTTCAGACGTCAGAGACAAGCTTGTTCTTGAACTTTTATATGGCACCGGGATCCGATTGTCTGAATTACTGGGCTTAAAAAGGGAAAATGTCAATCTTGAAAACGCCAAAATTCTGGTTCTCGGAAAACGAAATAAAGAAAGATGGATACCCCTGCATCAAAATCTTATTTTAACCTTTAAAAATTACTTTCAATCTATAGAAACACAAATACCCAATCTTTCAGTTAATTCTTTGATTCTAACCGATAAGGGCCAAAAAGCATATCCGGTTTTGATAGAACGAATTGTGAAAAAGTACCTTAGTTTGGTTACAACAGAAAAGAAAAAGAGTCCACATGTTCTCAGGCATACGTTTGCTACTCATTTGCTAAATGCTGGTGCTGAGATTAACTCGATAAAGGAGTTATTGGGGCATTCTTCTCTTGCTGCAACTCAGGTATATACCCACAATTCGGTTTCCAAACTAAAACAGGTATATCTTCAGGCACATCCCAGAGCCAGGAAATTAACGGATGATTTAAAATAATTATTAACCTTAAAAACAAGTCTATGAAGCTACAAATGCATTCCATTCACTTCGATGCGGATCAAAAATTATTGGATTATATTCAGAAAAAGGCTGAAAAGCTAGATACCTTCTATGATAGGATTACTGGCGGTGAGGTTTTTCTTAGAATTAATAAGGATACGAATTTACATGAAAACAAGGTAATTGAAATTAAGCTTTCCGTTCCTGGTCATACTTTATTTGTAAAAGAGAGTAGCAGTTCTTTTGAAGCAGCAACTGACGAGGCAATGGAAGCCCTGAAAGCCCAAATAAAAAAGTTTAAAGACAAGCAACTCGCAAGGGCTTGATTTTTGCTCAATAATTTACAAGGCCAGAAATTGTTTCTGGCCTTTTTTTTTAAAAATAGAAAAACGGACTCGCTTATATAAAAGCTATTGAATAACCTATTTATATTTACCCCACCTATCTCATTTAGATTGTGAAGCAGAATTTGAACTTTGTATTTTTCTTTTGGATTATATCTTTTCCAATTTTTAGCCAAACCTTTGATTGCGAAGAGGAGCTTTTTTCAAAAAAAAATAGGAAAACAAGGCTTTTTGGGTACGTAAACGCAATTGGAGAATTTCGAATTCCCCCAAGATTTTTAACTGCAAAGCCATTTGTAGGAAAGCATGCCATTGTTCAGGAGGGAAAATCTTTTGGAATTGTGAATTGTGAAGGTGTTTTGGTATTGCCTGCAGAATTTGAAGCCATTGCATCTTTTAGCAATGGAAAAGGTTGGGTGAAAAAAATGGGCTTATGGGGATTGGCCGATGTTAAAGGTAGAATGTTGATTCAACCTTCTTTCGAAGATGTAAAAGAGGTAAATACTTTCAATGGAAATGTCACCTGGGTTAAAAAGGCCGGTCTCTGGGGATTGGTAAGTAAAGAAAATGGCAGGTTTTTGGTTCAGAATCAATATGATGACATTTCTTCGATTAGCGATTCAGCAGGTATAGGTAGAAAAGCTGGAAATCAGGATTTGGTTTATTATGGCGATGGAAGAGTCATTATTTCAGGGATGCGCCAGGTATCCAGGATCAGTACAAATATTTTTTTGTATCAAAGTGCAGAAGGAAAATTTGGCACATTTAATCCATTGGCATACATTCTCTTAAGGCCTGTTTGGGATGGAATTGAGTACAACTTGCCTTTACTTAAAGTGAAACGGGATAATGTATTTGGATTATTAAGTGTCAGAGGGGAAACTGTTTTGGAGCCTCAGTTTGATGAAATTCAAAATTTTATTGGTGGATTTGCCATTGTACGAAAGGGTAGGAACTTTAAAGTTGTTTCAACCAAAGGAGAATATGTCTCTCCGGAGGGTGAATATTCCTTTGCTGAAATAGGAAAATCAGCAACCTCAATTTTTTCAAATAGTGAAAAATCAGGAATCTGGGATTTAAAAAACAAGAAATGGATAAATCCTCTGGAGGTCCAGTCTTGTAAATTTGGTCAATCTAAAAAGTGGATTGAAATGCTTAATCCAGGATTGTCCAGGATTTTTTTGGTGGAGAAAGGTGTATTTAAAGATGTTTCTTTCGATTCTCTTTCAACGATTGATTCCGATTTGAATTTGAGGGTTTGGACCTCTGGAAATAAAGTAGCCATTACTTCATTTCCAGATTTTGTAGTAACCCAGACGTTTGATGCCGCTACTCCAATTGGACTAAAGGAGGCTTTTTTAGTCCGAAATGTAAACCTGTTTGGTATAGTAGGGGAGGATCGAAATTTGATATTACCTATTGATAATCAAAATGTAAACTTTTACAAAGGGATAAAAGATGGGTATTTTGTTATCCGGAAGAATGGAAATTTTGGATTGACAGATTCGAGGGGAAAGATATTGGTTCCTCCCACCCTTGAAGCCATTATTCCTTGTTCAAATGGGCATTTGGTGTTTTCCAAGAACCAAAAATGGGGCTTAAAAGCTGGCGCTGAAACAGAATTGGTGGAACCCATTTTTGATTCCATAGTTGCTCCTAATAAAGAACAAGAGCTTTTTGATTTCCCATTGGTTGGATATAGGAAAGGAAAATGTAAACTTATTGGGCCAAAAGGTGATTTTTTGACTGATTTTGAAAAATGTAGTTGGATTTATTTGAAAGAAAATGTTTGGGCAAAAGTCCAATCGAATGAATATGCACTGTTTAACAGCCAGGCTAAAGCGCAGGGTAATTTAAAATTTCAGGAAATATTGGAATTTTCTGAAGGTAATGCACCCGTTAAATTGGATGGAAAGTGGGGCTTTATCAATTTGTTTGGAAGGGTTGTGATTCCAAATCAATTTGAAGAAGTCTTGCCATATAAATCAGGCATTGCCTATGCAAGGCAGAATGGCAAATGGGGAGTTTTAAAAAGAAATGGGACCTGGTTGGTTAAACCAATTGGAAAAGGGGTGTCCATCGATAAAACAGGAAAAAGAACCTTGGAAACCCTATGATTTCTTTCTGTAAAAGATATTTTTTCACTTTAATTATATTGATTTGGGGCCATTCAGGTGTGTCTTTTGGCCAGAATTCGCAAAAAGACAGGAGTGTTAAAAAGGCGGAAGCCTTGCTGACTGAATCCAATACATTGCTAAAGAAAAACCCAGAAAAGGCCATTCTTGATCTTAAAAGAGCCCAGTTTATTTTTAAGAACAACCAGATATATAATAAAGAAGTCGACTGTATTTTATCCCCGGCAGAACTCCACATCAGGCCTTCAGACTATGATGTAGGCTACAGTTTACTTACCAATGCGTATTCTCTGGCATTGGAATATAACCTGATTGACCAGCAATACATGGCTTTAAATTCACTGGGAAGGGTTAGTGCATATTTAAATGAGATAGACAGGTCTTTAGATTTTTACGAAGATGCCCTTATTCTGGCGATGCAAAGCAAGGATAAGATTCAAAGACTGATTATTGAAGCCAATATAGCCTACACAAATATGTATTACAAAAATGTACTTACTAATGAAGGTTTCGAAAAAATTTACAATTTCTATGAAGTGGCCAATTCCGAGCCAATGGATACACTAATGTTTCTATCCGCATCCAATCTTCTGGGTGGGGCCTATTTTTGGATTAAGAACGATATGGATGAATCCACCAAATATTTTAATCAGTGTATTCAGATTTCATTGGCCACTCAAGATTTTTACAGGGTCTCGTTGGTCTCAAATAATCTTGGAGAAATGTTGTTTAGGTCTGGTAGAGTAGTTGAGGCGGAGAAAGTTTTTAATAATTCTCTTGGTTTTGCAAGGGAGGTAAACTCTAAATTATTGCTCTTTAACTGTTTTAAACATTTGGCCAACTGTGCAGAATTCAGAGGCGACTTTAAACGGTCTCTTGAGCTCTTTAAACTTTATGTAGAGTTAAAACAGGATGTTATCAACGAGGATTT
>JAIXQU010000179.1 GCA_027485575.1 Cytophagaceae bacterium | reverse complement strand
TAACGGGGAAAGACTCCCTTTGTTCAACTGGCTCATCCTTAACTTTTTCTGCACCAGCCGGAACGGTTAAAAACTGGAAAATGCTAAATGGAAATATCATTGGAAGTTCTACCGGAAATTCAGTCCAGGTGAGTTTTCCAGGAGATACAGCAAGAATAAAGCTGGTTGTTACCAGTGGAACAGGTTGTAAAGATTCCACATCCAAAAAGCTTACCAAAGTTCAGCTTGTACCGATTTTTGCAACTGCCCCTTCACCGTTTGTATGTCAGGATAGCTCAATAACATTAAATGCAACAGGTGGATATTCAGCTGTTTCATGGTCCCCATCTTCTGGATTAAGTTCAACTATAATCAGAAATCCCAAAGCGATTTTATCTGATACAGCCAGTTATATAGTTACCAGTAATGGTCCGGCAGGTTGTGTTGCCAAAGATACAATTGCTGTAAAGTGGGTTCCAAGGGTTGCGAATGCCGGACCAGATTCGATTTTATGCTCTGGCTTAAAACGGACCATTGGTGCCAACCAACCTACTCTTTACAATTACTATTCCTACCAGTGGATTCCTTCATCAGGCGTCGATTCTGATACCAGTTTTAAAACCATTGCGACTTTGGTCAACTCAGGTGTTTCAAATCAGACCTTTATTTTTGTTCAAAGATCAAGACATAGGGAAAGTAATTGTATTTCAACAGATACCGTTAGATTAAGCGTTAAGCCATTACCTATTGTTAATGCTGGTCCTGATACTGCTACAATTTGTTCAGGAGCGAAAACCATCATCGGAACTGCGGAATCAGCTTCGGCAACCTACGTTTGGTCTCCAACAAACGGTTTACTCAATACTACAAAAGACACAACAACAATTAGTCTTAATCCTGACAGTGTTGGTATTCAATTTTACAAATACTTTCTAACCAAAACTGAGGTTTTAAATAATCCTCAACCAGGAGAACCGGTTTGTATCAATAGTGATTCAATTGTGGTGAGAGTTAATCCTTTGCCATTTTTTAATCTTGCCTCCCAGGATTCTATTTGCTCAGGCTTTTCAACAAACATTGGGACAAATAATCAAACCGGGTTTTCTTATGCCTGGTCCCCTCCAAGAGGATTAACCGACATAGATTCTTCATCCACCAACATCAGCCTTGTCAATCCGGGAATCAACCCTGGAGATACTACTTATTCATTGCTGGTGACCAATTCTCTGACCGGATGTAACCGAAGTAAAAATATTAACATCAGAGTCAATCCTCTTCCTGTGGTTAATGCAGGTTCTGATGTAACCATTTGTTCCGGAGACACCGTTGTTATCGGAGAATTGAATCAAGTAGGTTTTGGTTATGCCTGGACTCCGGGAAATGGATTAAGTTCAGGTACTGAATCCAATCCAAAGCTGACCTTGGTTAACACAAATGTTGGAGGCCCCAGCCTAAGTTTCAACTATAAATTAACCAAGCTTAACAACCAAACCAAATGCAGAAATTTTGATTCTTTGGATATTAAAGTCAAAGCATTACCATCAATAAACGCGGGTGCTGACACAGTAACCATTTGTTCTGGTTCAAAAGCTTTGATTGGAACGGCAGAATCTGTTTCCGGATTATATCTTTGGACACCAAACAATGGTTTACTCAATCCAAATAAAGACACAACCACAGTTTCTTTAAACCCGGATAGCGTAAATGTTCAATATTACACTTTCAAGTTAAAAAAGACTGAAGGCATTGTTTTACCAGGTGAGCCTGCTTGTACAAATTTTGATTCAGCTGTCGTCAGGGTTAATCCATTGCCATTTTTCAGTCTGGCATCCAAAGATTCAATTTGTTCAGGTCTTTCTACCACCATTGGAACTGCAAACCAAATTGGATTTTCCTATGCCTGGGCACCCACCAGAGGTTTAACAAATACCACTGGGTCTCAAACCTCAATTAACCTGGTCAATCCGAGCCAGACCCCGGGAGATACAATTTATAATCTTCTGGTTACCAATTCTTCCACAACCTGCGCCAGAACCAAGCAAATCAATATCCGTGTAAATCCACTTCCGATTGTAAATGCGGGGCTGGATACCGCGTTTTGTTCCGGAGATAGCATTAGAATTGGTGAACTAACTCAATCTGGCTTTGCATACTCATGGACTCCCAATACAGGATTAAGTTCTGGGTTATCATCCGATCCTTTTATCAGGTTAACGAATTCCAATACGGGTGGTGCAAGCTTTACTGTTCCTTATAACTTGACAAAAGTAAATAGCACGACAACATGTAGAAATATTGATTCATTGAATGTGACCGTAAAACCACTTCCAATTGCCAATGCCGGACCGACAGACACCATGGTTGTATGTTCAAAATCAAGCATTCAAATTGGTGAATCAGGCTTACCGAATCATCTTTATATATGGACACCGGATTCGGCAATTACTGCTGCTAACGTAAGCAATCCCGTTTTAAACATTAATAATCCAACGCAACTGATTAAATACTACAATTATACAGTTAGAGTAACCAATTCGATATCCACCTGTAAAAACAGCGATAAGGTTGTTTTAAAGGTAAATCCTTTACCAATTGTTCCATTGTCCTATATTGATACTGCCGTTTGTAGCCGTGATACAATTTTAATTGGTGGCACTTCAGTGAATGGTTATACCTACCAATGGTCTCCAAAAAATTTATTGGTAGATTCAACCAAATCCTTAACCGGATTTTCTGCAATAAATAATACGGATAACCCGGTTTCATACCAATTTAACCTCCTGGTTAAAATCAATGCAACCAGTTGTGAAAACAACAAGTTATTAACCGTTCGGGTAAACCCTTTGCCGGATGCGAATGCCGGACCTGATAAAGAAGTTTGTTCGAAAGATTCTATTCAAATCGGTTTGCCTCCAATTGCAGGAAGAAAATACAGCTGGTCTCCGACTGCAGGACTTTCAAACCCTGATATTTCAAACCCTAAATTGGGCTTGGTGAATAATGGAACTAACAATACCACGGTTACCTACACACTCTCCGTAACTGATTTAACTACAACAACCAGATGCGATAGTACTGACAATGTTACAGTTACAATTAAACCTCTTCCGAATGTAGTTGCTGCGAGTGACGATACTTTAGCTGTTTGTGCTACGCTTGATTTAAATCTGGGTATAACACCTGATCCTACATTAAATTACCAGTGGAGCCCGGCTACCAATTTATCATCAGGAACAATATCTAATCCACTTTTCAATTCATCAACCTCGCCTGGTTCTGCGTATTTGCTTTATGTGCTGACCGCAGTAAATCCGGGAAATCAATGTAGAAAGTCGGATTCTGTAAATATCTTAATCAATCCTTTGCCTATTGTAACGTTAGGCACGCTTGATTCATTGTGTTCCGGAGATACGATTCAAATAGGGCCTGGAAATGTTTTGGTACCTAACAGTTATCAATGGAGCCCTACCACTGGTTTTGTGGGCAACAATCCTACCAATCAAACCCTGACATTGACCAATAATGGAAACACTGTATTAACTAATCCTTACAGGTTTATAGTGAGAAACATTGCAACCCAGTGTGCTGACTCTGCCACCTTGAATGTCAGGGTAAATCCGCTTCCAGATGCCAATGCGGGTCTGGATAGGGCAATATGCTCTGGTGAAAGTACAGAAATCGGGAAAGCATCTGAATTGGGCTATGGATATTTATGGCAGCCGAATACAGGTTTATCCTTCCAAAATATTTCCAATCCTGTATTTACTATGACACAAACAGGTGATCCACGTAAAGACACTTTGGTGGTAACCATGACAAATTCAAGGACCCAATGCAGGAAATCAGATGAGATTGTTGTAACCACCAATCCAAGACCTGTTCCTATGATCTTTGGTTTGTATAGCCCAACAGTTTGTCCATTTACACCCAATGTGAATTATTCGGTTACCAACTCAATCCCAGGAAATACATATAACTGGAATGTAAGTGGTGGCTCTCAAACTACAGGTGGAAACACCAATGCAGTGGCTGTGAATTGGAATGGACCAAATCCAAATGCCAAAATTGTGGTAACCCCAACCAATGGGTTTGGATGTGTTGGAACAAAAGATTCGATTCAATTGGTTATTAATCAAAACTTAAATCCTGTTAAACCTTTTGGAGAGGAGATTTTATGTTCCTATTTTAAAACCGGAAAAATCTACTCCACAGTTCCGACTGCAGGTTCTAACTATACATGGAGATTTCTGAATGCTACAGTTGATTCTCTTATTACCTCTACCGGTTCTGTCAATATTGATTGGCAAACAAATAATGGAATAGGAAAAGTTTGGATTCAGGAACAAAGCAACACAATTGACCCTATCACAGGGACCCCAATTCAATGTTTTGGAAAATCCGATACTCTTATAGTGAGAATTAACCCAAGTCCGGATAGCACACTTAATGTGAATGGGTTAAGTTCAGTTTGCGGAGGATTGTTAAACCGTGAAACGCTTAGTCTGGCTGGTCTTTCAAATTCAACTTACAATTGGCAAATAAATCCACAAGCCAATGTTATTTCTGGCCAGGGTTCTGATTCACTTTTGGTAAATTGGACAACTCCGGGAACCTATTCTGTAACGGTAACAGAAACATCTGATCAGGGATGTCTGGGAAGACCAATCTCAAAACCAATTGTCGTAAATGCCATTCCTGTACCGGGAGTTTCAAGTCTTACCAACCTCAATATTTGCCCAAATGACTTACAAAAGGGTTATTTTGCAGCATCTTCACCTGGTTTTACCAATTCAACGTTTACCTGGGCCATTGAGGGTGGTACCGCCATTACGCCACTAACCGGGGGTTTTCTTGGGGTTAACTGGAATAATTCAGGTGTTTACAAAATCACTTTGACTGAAATTTCAAGTGATGGATGTAAAAAGGATACCATTCTGCCTCTAAATTTTGATGGCTCGGCAGTTCAGCTTCAAAATGTCTCTTTATTTGAAAATGATGAAAATCAGGTTCAGATAAAATTCAATATGGTTAACCAATTAACCAACAAATCAGACATTACGGTTTGGAGAAGAACATTAGGGCCTAACCAATCTGTTTGGGAAAAGATTAAAACCGGAATTCCAAGAAATATTACCGATTATATTGATGCGCCCGGTTCAACTTCTACCACAGCATATCAATACATGGCATCAACTGAAAATATCTGTGCTAGAACCGTTGAAAGCTTTCCACACAATACCATTTTGTTAAAAGCAACCGCCCTTCAAGAAGAGGAAAGTGCCAAATTAAACTGGTCACCATACATAGGATGGAATGGCGGTGTTAACAACTATTCAATATTAAGGAAAGTTGATAAAGAGTCTGGTCTTTCTAATTTTGGAAGCGAGGCTGGAAACACAATTGAAAAATTCTATCGGGTAGGCACAGAAGGATTTGAGCAGTGCTGGAGAGTGATAGCAAATGAAAATGGAGGCGAAAATATTTCTTACTCCAATACGGTTTGTGTTAAATTTGATAATCCACTCACCTTTTTCAATTTGTTTACCCCCAATGGTGATGGTAGAAATGACAAATGGGAAATTAGAAATCTGCACCTATACCCGGAAAATGAATTGTTGATATTTGATAGATGGGGAGGCAAAGTTTTCAAGTCTACCAACTATAGCAACAGTGACCTTTGGGAGGGTAAAGATTTGGCAGAAGGAGTATATTTTTACAAATTCTCCCTACCAAAAACCGGAAAAGAATATAATGGATGGATAACCATTCAAAGGAATTAATAAGGAAATTCCAATCGAAACCCAAAAAAAACACAACCATTTCTGGTTGTGTTTTTTTTTAGTTTAAACCTTCCAAAATTGTTTGGCAGGCTAAATGAATTTCATCTTTTGAAATGGTTAACGGAGGTGCAATCCGTAAGGCAGTATTGCAGTGCAGAAACCAATCCGTTAAAATTCCATTTTCCAGACCATAAGAAATAACCTTTAGTACTTTATCGAAGGATCCAAGTTCAACTCCCATCATCAATCCCGCACTTCGGATTTCCAGGATTTCAGGATGTTTTAATAATTGAAAAAATAACAACTCCTTTTCCATCACCTGTTCCAACAGGTGATGATTAAATATAAACTTTCCTGCAGCCAGAGAAGCTGCGCAACAAACCGGGTGCCCGCCAAAGGTTGTAATATGCCCCAAAACAGGATTGGATTTCAGCTTTTCCATTAATTCCCGACTGGCTGCAAATCCGCCAAGTGGCATGCCCCCTCCCATTCCTTTGGCCATTACCACAACATCAGGCACAATCTCCAGTTTTTCAAAACCCCAGAACTTTCCGGTTCTACCAAAACCGGTTTGAATCTCATCTAAGATAAGCAATGCCCCTACCCTATCGCATTGATTTCTTAGGGCTTTAAAATACTCTTTACAGGCAACTTTTATTCCGGCTTCTCCCTGTACCGTCTCAATAATGACACAAGCTGTTTTCCCGGAAATAAGCTCCAAATCAGAAAAACTACCATAATGAATTTGCCTTATTCCTGGAAGGAGCGGACGAAAATTGCGTTTAAAATATTCATCTCCGTTTAAGGAAAGTGCGCCATGGCTGCTCCCATGATATGCGCTATGACAGGAAACAATTTCAAACCGACCAGTAGCCCTTTTGGCAAGTTTCATCGCCCCTTCAATTGCCTCAGAACCAGAGTTAACAAAAAAAACCTGATCAATAGGTGCTGGTAAACTATCTGAAATAAACCTGGCCAATTCAACCTGTGGATTTTGAATGTGCTCCCCATAAACGAGGGTATGCAGGTGCTTATCAGCTTGGTCTTTAATGGCTTGAACAACTTCTGAATTCCCATGGCCTACGTTGCTAACGGATATTCCGGCAATCAGATCCAGATATTTTTTTCCGTGAATATCAAATAGATAATTCCCCTTTCCATGGCTAATTTCCAAAGCCATTGGTGATGGGGAAGTCTGTGCGATATGGTTAAAAAAATTGGTTCGAAGCATTTTGCAAAGGAATAGCTAAAGAATCACAAAACCACATTTTAGAATTGAATGTCGAACCTATGTTCAATGGATTTTAACATAAATCTTTATTGCCAATTCCTGATTAAACATCTTGCTTTGCCTTTATGTATAAAAACAAAATTTCGATTCCAAATGCGATAAAAGGTCATTTTCAAACCATTTTACCCTATTTGTTCAGAAAGGTATCCTTGCCGGAGTCGAAAAAAATTGAAATACAATTACAGGATGGAGATTTTCTGGATGCTGAGTGTTGGAGTGGAAAAAAGGAAGGTTTAGCTATCTTAAGTCATGGCCTGGAAGGAAACAGCAACGCAGTTTATATCAGGGCATTGGCAAAGAGTTATCTTGAAAAAGGTTGGGATGTCCTCGCCTGGAATTTCAGAGGATGCTCAGGTAGAATGAACAAGAATCCAAGGCTATATCATTCTGGTGCGTATCATGATTTGATGGAAGTAGTCGAATTTGCCAAAAAGGAATGGAATCCGGAAAAGATTCATGTAGCAGGATTTAGTCTTGGGGGAAATCTAACATTGGTTTTTCTTGCCCGGATGTCCCAAAACTGGCTGCTTGAAATGAAGATTGAAAAAGGGTTGGTAATTTCTCCTCCTTTGAACCTCTCTGCCTCCTCAAAAAAACTGGATTCTATTTGGAACAGACCGTACAGATATAATTTTTTAAGGCAACTTAAATCCAAAATAAAAGCTAAATCTGACCAGTTTCCTGGCCTCATTGACTTATCCAACATCCCAAAATGCAAAACTATTTTCGACTTTGATGAATACTATACATCGAAAATTCATGGATTTGAAGGAGCCAATGACTACTATTTCAAATGTTCCAGCTTAAATCATTTGGCGGACATAAAAACTTCAACTTTGGTTATTCTGGCAAAAAATGACCCCATGTTGGCAAGAGGAAACTACGAAGGACTTGAAACGATAAATCCACTTGTGGGATTTAGAATTTTAGATTCCGGAGGTCATTGTGGTTTTTGGGGAATGAATGTCTTTTAATTCAAAAAAATTGAGTTCGGTTTCTAGCAAAAAGCGATCATAAATACATAAAATGCAAAATAAATTACGTTAAATCACTGTTTAAGAGTCCATTGTCTCTGATTTTGGTTAGACCAGATTCTGATAAACCGGATAAGCAGACATTTCTGGTTGAATAATTTACCAGCTATTATTTTCCGGTAAATTCTGTTTTTCGCTTTTCTCTGAAAGCAAAAATACCTTCTTTAAAGTCTGCCGTTTTTCCTGCCTTCTCCTGACAACTTGCTTCCTTTTCAAGCATTTTATCAAGGCTATAACCAAAAGATCGGTTTAACAATTGTTTGATCATTCCCAATGTTTGGGTTGGTCCGGCCGCATATCTTTCAGCCAACTCATTTACTTTTCTGTGAAGGATATTCTCATGTTCAACCATCATGTTTATCATCCCAATGTTGTGGGCATCCTGGGCAGAAAATTTAAATCCTAAAGTGCTAAGCTCAAAAGCTTTTGCCCTTCCAACCAATCTTGGCAAATGGTACGACAAGCCACAATCGGGTACCAAACCGATGTTAACAAATGACACAGCGAATGAGGCAGATTCAATAGCAACAGTAAAATCACAAGCCAATGCCAGCGAAAGACCTGCGCCAGTGGCTATTCCGTTTATTTTTCCAATAATAATTTTAGCACAATTGTGCATACTCATAACCAAGGGATTATATCGTTCCTGTAATACTTCGGCAAGCGATATATCATTAAAATCAGGAAACTCATTTAAATCCTGACCTGAACAAAAGGAGTCGCCTTCACCGGTTAGAATAATTACATTTACATTAGAATCATCAGATAGCCGGTCAAAAGCTTGTTTCAATTCTTTTGCCATTGTTCTGTTAATTGCATTTTTGACCTTTGGTCTGTTAAGGCTTATGGTCGCTAAATGGTTTTTTAATTCAACCTTTATGGTTTGGTAATTAGAATGCATATTTTTGGATGGTGCTTTCCCTCAAAAAAAAGGGATGCAAAGATATAATAATCAGTAATATTAAAAAGTCAATTATTGATATTTAAAAGGACATGACCGTTGAAGATTTAGAAAGCACAAAAAGGACTAATCTACTTAAAAACAATGCCTTTCAACTTGGATTTACCAGTTGCAGGATTTCTAAAGCAGGATTTTTGGAAAACGAGGCCCCTAAACTCGAACAATGGCTGAAGGAAGAAAGAAATGGTAAAATGGCCTATATGGGCAATCATTTTGACAAAAGGCTTGACCCCAGATTGTTGGTTGAAGGTTCAAAATCGGTCATTACACTTGTTTATAACTACTTTCCAGAAAATGACAATTTATCCAAAGGCGAATTTAAAATAAGCAGATACGCCTACGGGGAAGACTATCACCTTGTTTTGAAAGAGAAACTAACTGAACTTTTGTCCCGGTTAAGAGAAGAAATTGGAAACATTGAGGGAAGAGTTTTTGTAGATTCTGCACCTGTCCTGGAAAAAGCATGGGCAGCTAAAAACGGAACCGGCTGGTTGGGAAAAAATACCAATATCATCCATCCGAAACTAGGTTCCTACTTTTTCTTGTGTGAACTCATCCTTGATTTGGAATTGATTGAAGATACTCCAATTAATGACCATTGTGGCACATGCACCCGTTGCATCGATGCCTGTCCAACCAATGCTATAACAGAACCTTACAGATTGGATGCAAAAAAGTGCATTTCATATCTGACGATTGAGCTCAAAGAATCGATACCCATTCAATTTAAAAACCAAATGGAAAACTGGGTATTTGGCTGTGATATATGCCAGGAAGTTTGCCCCTGGAACAACAAATTTTCAATTACCCATACAGAAAAAAAATTTGAACCCCATCCTGATTTATTACTTTTTGAAAGAAAAGAATGGATTGATCTAACTGAGGAGGTTTTTAAAAAGGTATTCTCAAATTCCGCCATTAAGAGGACAAAACTTGAAGGACTGAAGAGAAATATTCAGTTCTTAAATGAAAACGAAACAGCAGTTTAAAGTTGCTCCATTTCATTCCAAACAAAATCCATTAAAGTTTTGATATTGGATTCTGAAAAATCAAATTTAACTCCTGCTGTTTCATACACTTCTTTTATCCCTGCAGTATGTCCCAGGGACAACGCTTCAAGATATTGACCTAGAGCCTTTTCAGGATTTTCCTTATAGTTTTTCCAAACAGCAATCGCTCCCAATTGAGCCATTCCATATTCGATATAATAAAAAGGAACTTCGAAAAGATGAAGTTGTTTTTGCCAGGCAAAAGCCCTGAACTCTTCATAGCCTGAATAGTCAACAACAGATGACGAAAACCGGCCGGAAATTTCTAACCATGCATTTTTTCTCTCTTCGGTTGTATGATTCGGATTTTCATAAATCCAATGTTGAAAGGCATCGATTGTTGCTACCCAGGGGAGGGTATCGATTACCTGGGCCAGATGTTCTTTTTTGGCTCGCTTTAATTTTTCAGAATCAGGGAAATAAATATGCCAATAGTCCATTGACATCAGTTCCATACTCATACTGGCCAATTCAGCCACTTCTGAAGAAGTATGTTTAAAAAAGCTTAAAGGCAAAAACCGGGTTACAATGCTATGAACTGCATGACCACCTTCATGCATGAGGGTAACCATATCCCGCATGCTGCTGCTGGCATTCATAAAAATGAAAGGAAATCCAGACTGGTCCAGGGGATAGTTGTAACCGCCGGGAGCTTTCCCTTTTCTGGATTCTAAATCAAAATGGCCTTTCTCTTCCATTGCAGCAAGGCAATTGCCCAAAAATGGATTTAGTGTTGAGAAAACTTTTTTTCCTTTTTGCAACAAATCATTTCCATTTTCAAAAGCGACCAAGGCTGGCTCACCATTTTCCTCCACAGAAAGATCATAGGGCTTCAGTGCATCAAGTTTTAATTTATTTTTTCTGGACAAAGAAAACTTTTCAATCAACGGAACTACAGAAGATTTAACTGCTTCGTGAAATTGTTTACAATCGGCCGGGGTATAATCAAAACGGCCCATTGCCTTGAACATATAATCTCTAAAATTTGGAAAACCTGCGTTTAGAGAAATTTGATTCCTTAGTTTCACCAAATCTGAAAAAATCTGGTCCAGCTTTTCTGAATCGATTTTTCTTCTGTTCTGGATTTTCTCATATACAGATTTTCTTTCTTCCCTGTCAGTTGACTGGAGAATTACGCCCGCTTTGGGCATTGTAATTTCTTCTCCTTTCCATTCAATCATCATTGCCCCAATAATGCCAGAATATTCCTGTGCTTTGGTTTGAATCTCCGTTTGCAATGGGATATTCTCCTCTCTGAATATCTCAATATCTTTTCTGATATTTTTTCTTAGAATTTCTGCACCTTGGAAATCCAGTAAATCAAAGCCAGGAAGGGAATTTAGCTTCAGGTCCAAATCATTTTGGAATTTGGAAACATGAGGCTCTATCTCTTCTAAAAAATAAGTGTATCGCTCAACTGCTTTTTCATCAGACGTGTCTATGGTCATTTTAATATACCTCCACGCCAGGTTTTCTTCCAGCATGGAATCAAGTTCTGATTTGTCAAACAACCATTTTTCAATGCCATGGCTATCTATTATTTCTCTGTTTAAAAGTTGTTCAAAATAGGGTAAAACATCATTCCAGTTGTTTAACTCAAACCCTTTTGGGATAAAAGAATTTTCTTTTGCCGGAGAATCTATAAATCGTTGATATTGAGAAAAAGCTGTCATTTTTTTTTAAAAGAAATATACAAAAAATAAGATTAAAGCCACTGCTACCAGGGCAGCATTTTGGGGAGATTTATAAGTAAAATTGTAAAATATTTGCCCCAATGTTTTCACTATAAAGACCAGAAAATCAATAAAACCATCTAAAAACCGCTTGTCGAAAAAGCTGGAAAAATGCCCGAAAACAACCATTGATTTTGAACCGAAATCAAGAGACTGATTTAAAAGTACATTTTCAACCTGCAAACCTTTTTTGCTAGTAAAAACCAATCCTTTCCATGCCGATTTCAGCAAAAAAATCTGTGGTTTAAAATCATTGAAAATAGAAATCGACATAAATGGAATTTGAATTTCCCTCCATGTATTGCCTTTCGAAAAAAACCAGGCCCCCATTGAACCAATTGCCAAAGCAATAATATCCGGAAAAACAAACCCGGCTTCTAGTTCCAAACCCTGAGAAATCCAACCAAAAGAGGAGAAAGGATTGTAACCAAACAACCAAAAACCTGAGCCAAGAGATAAAATAAAGACCGGGACCCTTAATTTCCAGTTGACCTTTTCAGCCTCAGGCAATATTGCAGGGTCTTTTAAAGTCAAAAAAATACCCAGTCTGGTCGCATAAAATGCTGTTGTTAAGGCCCCAAGTTCAAAAAAAACAAACCCAATAATTTCAGAAACAGAAGCGTTTCCTCCAAAAATATGGGGAACAATAGATTCTTTTGAAATGAAACCTGAAGTTAAAGGCCAACCAGCCAACGCTGCAAGACAGGCAATCAAGGAAACTTTTAAAACAGACTTCTTTTTAAGTAATCCGCTTAGGTTGGGTAAATAATGGCTTTCCTCTTTTTGAAATCCCGAATGCTCTAATTGATGCATGAGTATTCCACAAATTAAAAACAATGAAGACTTGAAAAAGGCATGTGAAATTAAATGAAAAATGACGCCATCGGTTTTTGAAAGTCCGATTCCCATGGTCATTAACCCCAATTGAGCCATTGTAGAAAAAGCAAGAATATTCTTGAAATGCGACGAAAATATGGCGGCAAAATTTGAAATCAGAAGCGTGAGTCCACCTACAAGAACTATGCACATTTTAACTTCATCGCTTAGAACAACCTCCAATTGGGAAAGCATCCAGATACCAGATATAACCATGGTTGCCGAATGCAATAAAGCCGAAACAGAAGTTGGCCCGTTCATGGCCTCTTTTAGCCAAATACTAAATGGAAATTGCGCAGATTTTACAAATGTGGCAACTACCAAAAACATAATTATCAAATTTCCATTAATGGATTTGAAAAACAAATCGGAACCTTCAGGAAAGATAGTTTGGTCAAAAACCACCTGACCTAAACCAAAAGATATAAGGAACCCCAGACCGGAAATCAAAGCCAGGTCCCCAATTTTGTTGATAAAAAAAACCCTTAAGCCAGCCCTTAGCGGGTCCTTTTCCCGATACCAGAATTGTACCAAAAGGTAGGAAACCAAACCAACCATTTCCCAGGCCAGAAGCATCGTGAATAGATTTGCAGCCAAAAGCAACCAGGACATGGCTGCAGAAAATGAACTAATCAGGAAATTATAAAAACCAAAATTCTCCTTCTGTGAAAAATATGAAAACGAATAAATCTGAATCAGAAGTGTGATTAAAGCATTTAAAAGCGCCAGAAAAACTGCCTTTTGATTAAAACTTAACGCAATTGAAATAATGAACCTTTCACCCAAATTAATCCACCCCGGCACTTCCCAAACTTCAGTTTTCGTCAGTGAAAAAAATGTTAATGCAAAAAATAAAACATAAAAAACGGATGACAACAGGTATAGGAAGTTCTTTTTCTTTTTAAGAAAAATCCACAAAAACAGATTTATGAAAGGAATAAAGAAAAAATTAAAAATATAGGATTTATCCATAGTTTAATTCCCTACCTCACAATACTTTACAACAAGTTCCCTGGCCTTTTTATTTCCTAAAGAATCTGCTTTTTTCAAATTAGAACAGGCTTCATTAAACTGGCCTAAGGCCAAAAAGGCATTTCCTATATTGTATAAAACCAAATTCTGATTGGGTTTTATCTGGTTTGCTTTGATAAAATCCTTCAATGATAAATCGTAGTGTTTCGTTTGAAAATGCAGTCCTCCCCTATTGACGTAAGCTTCAAAAAAAGTTGGATTTCGCTTAATCGCATTGCCAAAATCAGACAATGCCCCTGCTTCATCCTTTAAATTGGTTCTTAAATTAGCCCTTAAATAAAATCCTTTTTCAAATGACGGAAACCCCATAACCAGTGAATCTGCAGTTTTTAGTGCCTTACTGGTACTTCCCTTCTGGTCGGAAAGCCATGCTTTACAATATAATCCTTCTGGAGACCTGGGAAAATCAATTGATATCATTTCCCTTAAAGCCCTGACCTCTGGTATAGAATCGTTGTTCCAGGATTGATTAAAGGCAAATTCTGGTCCTGTTATTTCTTTTTTTTCTGAACATGAAATAAGAATAAAAACACCAACAATAAATCCTAAAAAGTATTTCATTGGGGCGCAATTTAATTCAGGCAAACCTTTTTTTTACTAAAATCGGGAATTGGAATGCCAGATTTTATTTTTTGATTCCACATCTGATTTATTTCTGGTTGGCTTTTTTAGTCTTAAAAAATTGATGTCTGTACTTTTATAAGTTAATAAAGAGATTTTTTTAAAAGAAGTTGAGTTACTTTTACTACTACTAAATGAATATATAACACTGTGTTACCCATGTAAAATTCCTTATGGTTGGATTAGGTAAAAATGTACGGTTGAGCTTACTGATAATTCTATCGGGAATCATCAGTTTTCCATTCGACAGTTTTTCCATTTCTTCTCAGGTCGTTCTTAAAAATTTATTCACAGTTCAGAAATATTCCGCTTTAAACACTGGCGCTAAAGAATTTTATCTGTCTGAAAACGAGAAACATATTATCGGATTATGCAATCTCGTCAGATATGACCCCAAAGCTTTTGTTTCTGAAATTATTATCTCTTCAGGGTACGACACCAGCAATGAAGAAATCTCCGGACTCATCAAAGAGCTAAAATCCAGAAAAAGTGTTTTTCCTTTAATGCCTGCATTTTCTTTGTTTAAATCCGCTTTGGGGCACGCAAAGGATATGGGATTTAATGGGCTTTCAGGTCATAATAGCTCAGACGGAAAAACTTTTGACCAAAGAATTCAGCAATTCTTTCCATCAAACACCGGTTTTGAAGAAAATTATTACGAAGGTTCCGGGGACCCAATAGAAATTGTAATGAATTTTCTACTTGCGAAAAACGAAAATGGAATGCGATATAAAAACAATATTTTTGATGAAACCATTCATTATATCGGTATTTCAATTCAACCCCACAGATCCAAATGCAGCAATGCAGTTATTGATTTTGCAAAAAAGCCCAACATTCCAGTTGCTTCTACAAAGAGAAAGCCCGGTGTTGAGGTCTATTGGAAAGATTGCCCAACAGGAACTAAAATTTCAAGCCGTAGAAAATCAGGGGGTTTTTCATTAAGCAGTATTTTTGGAGGCAGGAAATAATCAATTGAAAAGCTTAACTAATTTTTAAGGAGGTCATACTGATAGAACCGCCTACCATTTGGTCATTAAAAATTGAAATAGAATCTGATTTTTGCTTTAACCCCAACGCATAAATCAATGGTAGGAAATGCTCAGGTGTTGGGATTGATAGATTGATGGCCTTTCCTTTGTTTCGATAGTCAATCAGGGATTTTAAGTCCCCATCTATTATCCAATCATTTATTTTATTTTTTGATTCCAGGGCCCAATCAAAACCATAATTTTCTTTATTCAGGTTTGGAAAATCTAACAATCCAAGGTTATGAACAATATTTCCACTTCCTACAATCAAGACACCTTTTTCCCTTAAATTCTTAAGCTTCTGCGCCAGTTCGAAATGGTACTCCGGTCCTTTTCTATAATCGATGCTAAGTTGAATTACAGGAATATCGGCTTTTGGATATAAATGTTTTAAAACGGACCATGCGCCATGATCTAAACCCCAATCATAATCCAACTTTACTTCAATTGGCTTTAAAATTTCCTTTGTTGTTTTGGCCAGTTCTCTTTCTCCTTTTGCGTTGTATTGAACTTCATAAAGCTCCTTAGGAAAACCTCCGAAATCATGAATCGTGGATGGAAAATCCATTGCTGTCACCATGGTTCCATTTGTAAACCAATGAGCAGAAACACAAATTATTGCCTTTGGAGTGGGAATGGAATTTCCTAGTTCCTGAAATGCTTTTACAAAAATGTTATCTTCAATTGCATTCATAGGACTCCCATGACCCAGAAAAAGAACTGGCATTTTATCGGATAAAGGCAGCCCTTCAGTAAAAGTCCTTAATTGTCCAAGCGTATCTAAACTGGTATTCATTGACAAAAATCCAAGACTTTTTAAAAAAGTAATTCTATCCACCTCTAAAAAAAGGAATTAGCGCATCATTTCGTTCACCCTGGCTAAAACAGAATAGGAGGTTAAATCAAAATGGCAAGGAACTACAGAAACAAACCCTTTGGCAAGGGCGGCTTCATCTGTGTCTTCTCCGGCATCCAGGTTGGTAAAATTACCGGAAAGCCAGAAATAATCCCTTCCCCTTGGGTCTTTTCTGTTTTCAAACTCTTCCTGCCACCTGGCCATAGCCTGCCGGCAAACTTTAATTCCTTTGATTTCGCCTTCTTTAACCAAAGGGAAATTCACGTTCAAGGCGGTATGACTTGGAAAATTGTCTTTTAAAGATGCCAAAACAATTTGTCTGACAAATTTTCTGCAAGGTTCAAAATCGGCATCGTGATCATAATTACAAAGTGAAAAGCCGATAGAAGGGATGCCTTCCATTGCTCCTTCAATTGCAGCAGACATAGTGCCGGAATAGATAACACTAACAGAACTGTTACTGCCGTGGTTAATTCCCGAAAGGACAATATCAGGTTTCCTGTCTTTCAGGATAAAATGCTTTGCCAGTTTAACACAATCAACTGGTGTCCCGGAACATTCATAGGCCTCAATGTCACCATAAAATCCTGATTTATCAAGTCTTATATGCTCATGAATTGTAATTGCATGCCCCATACCGGATTGAGGAAAGCTTGGAGCCACCACAACAACCTCGCCAAGGTCCTTTACAAAATCTATCAAAGAGCCGATTCCTTTTGCAAGGATGCCATCGTCGTTGCTAACAAGAATGAGTGGAGTCTTTTGTTTGGTCATAATGATTTTAAAATATTATACTCTTTCACGATTTGAATCAAATCTTCCTTTTCTGATACGCTGTATTTATTGGCTGAAATAATGGATTTAATTTGGTCTTTTTTATCAGCCATTAAAACCAGAAGTTCTTTTTTTGAATTATGCAGGGCTTTTACTTTTTCTTTTGGGAACATAAGAAAAAAGTCTGAAACCAGTTTGGTGCGGGTGGAAAAATAGGTTCGATAGGTGAAATTATCATAAAGAGGAATGGTTTCTGTGACCAGCATCTCCCGGGCAAGCAAGCATGCACTTTTTCCGCTAAACAGCATTTCAAATAGCTTGTGGGGTTTAAAATCCGAGAATGGATGAAAGGGAAATGAATAAATATATCTGTCCTTATCTCTGTCGTTTTCCTTTACATAAGCCATAATTATTTGATTAGCCCCAAAAGTCTTAATCGTATTCTCTTCATTCAGCTGAATTAAATCTGAGCCAAAATTGACCATAATTGGCCCAAAAAGAGTATCTTCATCTCTCGTTACCAAATATCCGGGATTCCAATTTTCCAAATCCTGATCTGGTTGAGAAAAGCCGGTTTTTTGGAAGAAAAAAAGGAAAAACAAAATTAAAACCTTCAATCTATTCATTCTAAAACTATGAATTTCTGAACTTTATGTATTGTAAAAAGCCTCTGAAACACAAAACACAAATTAAGTCATATTAGTTAAAAAATTGCGGAAATCAATTTTAGTTCTGATTTGATATTCAAAAACTTAGAAATTATTACCTCAAGGGTGTTTGGTTCAATTCTTTAATGCTGATTTGTATTTATATTTTTTCTTTTTAAATCCTATTGTATGCGCAAGCATTTTTTATTGTCCTTATTGACATTACCCATTTTCAACCTTCTGGCTCAGGATATTAATGTTAAAGTAAAGGAATCTACTTTTGAAGACAAGCCAGCCATTGAAAAAGAAGCTCAGTTCGAACCTGCAAATTTCTTCCTGATGGGAGGCGTTGGAATGGGATACAGAACTGGAAATGTAATTGCCAGATTCAGGGCAAATGGAGCTCAACAACAGGATCAAAACTCGTTTCCCAGAACTACAACAGAAAATAACAAGTTTAAATTTGGCATTGTTTTCGAAGTAGGAGGTAGTTATTACTTTGATAATAACTTTGGCATAGGGTTAAGAGGCAGTTTGTTTCATAATAATATAGACTTCATCGAGGGAGGAGAGCTACCTGGCAAACCTAATAATCCGGCAAATGCGAAAACTGAAATCTATTCCGGTCTTTTAGAAGGCTTATACAGAATACATTTCTCAAAGGAGGAAAAAACAGGTTTCTTTTATGGAGGAATAGGGATTGGCGCCACTTCAATTGACCAAAAACAGAAATATACAGCTGGCCGAAAAACTACAGTCTCAGAATCGACTCTGGCTATTAGGCCGTCAGCCGGGGTTAATGTCCCATTATATGACAGATTTCATTTTTATTCTGAAGTTGGATTTTTGATTGGTAACAAGAAAACCGATGGTAATTTGTCTTTGTCACAGTTTCAACTAACGGCTGGAGTTCAGATAAGACTGAATTCATTCTAGTATCTACTTTTCAGTTTTAAACCATTGTAAATTTTTGGATAAATAATCCAATTCAGAATCTATGCCTTTTATCTTTTTACCGATGTTAGGAAAGAGGTAAAAGTCTGGAAGTAATCCCCGGCCTGCTAACTGATTATTTTCATGGTTGATTCGATATAAAGGAAGATAAACCCTCATTTTTGTATTGGGTAGTGTTAATGTTGGGATTATCATGGCATATGTCCCGGTTGCACCTCCACCTGATTCATCACCGATTAAGTTGCATTTCAGCTTACTTCTAAGCTGGGCCGCCACCATAGATGAAGCACTAAATGTGCCTCCATCCATTAAAACGATTAGTTTCCCTTTAAATCTAAACCGATGGGCAGTATCAAATCTAAATCTATTGACCATTAAATCTCCGATTCTTTCTGAAGTTGGATTGAAGCCTTTTGTTTTAGAAGGGAGCCATTCGAAATATTTCATGGTTAGCCGGTCAAACAATCCCAAATCGCTGTTTCCATTAAATCTGATTTTTTGCTTTTTCCTTTCGAATTGCAATGAAAAGGTATCGGGCATCAAATAACTAAGTAATTGATGTGCGTTATAAATATTGCCTCCGGCATTGCCCCTGAGATCAAGAATAAGGTATTCTAACTTCTTTTTCTGAATTTCTGAAAAAGCCGAACGGTACCAAGACGGATTTCCAGCAAATGAAAGGACTTTTACAATTCCTACCTTCGGATTTAAAGTGAGCGTTCCAAATATTTTATACTTATCCGAATTTATAATTTTTATGCTCTTTTGAGGGCTTTGTCTTGAAATGGTTTTTCCCTTTGACCTTAAACTAAATGAATGGAGACTATACTTTCCAAGCGTATCTATAATCCCGGATTCGAAATTGTAGTTTGGACCTTTATGAAATAAGTAATAAGTAGGGAAATTAAGCGAAAGCTGATACTTCTTAAAAGAGCTGTGGTACCCATCTCCGGGAACAAAGTTAAGAATGGAATTCGTTATCTCCGATGTTGATTCCTGGTTAATGGTTATGATTTTGTCCCCAATGGCAATTTTTTTATCATCAGATTCATTAAATCTAACTATCAAACCTTCATCGCCAGCATATACCTGAAGCGGGTACATTGGTTTGGGTTTAGAAATCCGGTAATAGGTATAAAAATCTTTGGATGGAATCGCCGTAGTATGACCACATCGTAAAGACATCAAAGTTTGCCTCAAAAGCTTAAGAAACTGCAACTCCTGAAGTTGTTTTTCAGCCTCATAGCCAGCAAGTTGAAAAGCAATATTGACCGAATCATATCGGATAGAATCCAGGCAAGCAGGGTGATAAGCGAGAACCTTGCTTTTCAACCATTTCAAATCTTCCTTAACTTCATCTGGAGAAAAATAATTATCCGGATGTTGCGAAAAACTCAGTAAGGGTATAGCCAACCAAAGAACTAAGGTTAAATTAACAAGCCTAAAAAATCTTATTTGGCTTTCTATCAACTTGATTGCAGAATTAAAAAAATCCAGACTAAAATTATGATGATAAACCCAAACAAAACCCCGGAAGTTTTAAGTAAAAACTTAAAATTAATATTACTAAACCTATCTAAATCAACAATTTGAAACATATTTTTACCCAATTAAAATAAAGACAAGTACCCGTTTAATCTCAACACATTCTATTTTACATTAGAAATCAATTTGAATTGATCATGGCCATTTCTTCTTTCAAAAGCCTGAGCTGTCTTAAGGCAGAGGATATATCGGTAGAAGGGAGCCTGCATGAACCATTCTGGCAAACAAAAATTTGGGTTTGTCCGATCTCGGGTTTTCGATTTTCTAATAGAGGAAGCATACTTTCTCCGTTTGTACCGCAAACCACTTTATTGGGAAAGAAAATCTTATCAATCTCCTTTTTATACTTCGATGCATTTTTTCCTACAAATGCGATTTCGACAATTGGGAACTTATCCATCAACCAAACCTGCAGCCAGTTGGACATATACCTTCCCTCTGTAAGAATGAGAGGTTGAGCGGTTTGCAGCATGTTTTTAACTATTTCTTCATATCTTATATCCCTGTAAAGGGCTGACAGTCTTTTTAAACCCATTGCCATGGAAGAGTTAGAAGATGGAATTACGTTGTCCATAATCTCCTTTTTTCTTGCTATCAGTTCAGTCCCGATGTTGGATGTGAAATAAAACAGTCCATCCTTTTTGTCGTAAAAATGTTCAATGGCATAGTCGGCAAGTTTCTTTGCGGATTCTAACCAGTTTTCATGAAAAGTAGCCTCGTAAAGAGAAATGAAAGCCTCAATTGTAAAAGCATAATCTTCAAGAAAACCATCAATGTGACTTACTCCGTTTTTGTGGGTATGCCATAGTTTTCCATCTTCTTCCATCATTTTTTCTGAAATGAAGGTAGCATTGTCATAAGCCAGTTTTAGCATTTGGGGTTGGTCAAAAGCCCTGTATGCATCCACCAAGCCTTTGGTCATCAGTGCATTCCAGCTGGTAATTATTTTATCATCCAGTCCAGGCGGAACTCTTTTATCCCTTGCTTCCACCAACTTTCGCCTGCATTCAACAATATATTTATGCATTTCGGTATGGCTTCTGTTGCGGTAAAGCATCGAAAAGTCTTCTTCAGAAACAGTTCTCCAAAGGACATTTAAACCATTTTCGAAATTGCCTTCTTCTGTAACCTGATAAAAACTACAAAATTCATCCCCTTCAGGTCCAAGAATATCCATTATTTCAGATTTTGACCAGGAATAATACTTTCCTTCCTCGCCTTCACTGTCGGCATCCAATGCGGAATAAAAAGCACCTTCCTCAGAAGTCATTTGCTGTTTTATAAAATTAGTAATACCAAAGGCAACATCTCTGTAATGGATATCTAAAGTGGCAGCATAGCAATGGCTATAAAGTGACAGCAATTGGGCGTTGTCATACAGCATTTTTTCAAAGTGAGGGATTTTCCATTCCTCATCGACTGAATATCTTGAAAACCCACCTCCTAAATGGTCATAGATGCCACCATAGGCCATTTTCTCCAGAGTTACGGTTATTATTTTAAGGACATCTTTATTGTCTGTCAGGTGATGATAAAAAAGCAAAAAATCAAAAACGCAAGGCATTGGAAACTTGGGAGCAGACCCAAATCCACCCCAGGTTTGGTCAAAATCACCTTTCATCTTATCAATTATTTTTTCTAACAATTGAAAAGGATTTTGAGATAGTCCTTCAGTGTCAAAACTAGATTTATATCGGGTTAACTCATCAACGGACAAACCATTCCTCAAATCATTGCCAACTTTTTTCAATTCTTCGGGTCTGGTAGCGTGGCTTTTGGCGATTTCCTTTAAAACTGAAATCCATTGTTCAGGTGGAAAATAGGTCCCGCCATAAAAAGGAAGTTGTTCTGGTGTTAAAAAAACGTTCATTGGCCATCCACCTCTTTGACCCATTAAATGCAATGCATCCATGTATAATTGGTCTACATCAGGCCTTTCTTCTCTATCCACTTTGATACAGATGAACTCCTCATTCATTAATGTGGCAATGGCTTTATTTTCAAAGCAGTTTTTTTCCATAACATGGCACCAATGACAAGCAGAATATCCAACTGAAAGTAATATAAGTTTATTTTCAGCTTTGGCCAGATTCAATGCTTCCTCTCCCCACGGATACCAGTCTACAGGGTTGTGGGCATGTTGGAGTAGATAAGGTGAGGTACTATTAATCAGCCTATTAGGCATATTTTCAAATTAAAATTATTCGCAAGTATAACCAAGATTTTCGGGACGTTTGACCTAAAAAAACAAAAAAATAGGGGAAAGTATTTTTATGCTTAAAACAAGTTGCACCAGTACCATTTTTTTCTAATTTTCAGATAAAAAATCAAGGTACAAAATGCTATTTGCCAATCGAAAACAAGCCCGTAGTTTTATGCCTAAATTCAATTCAATAGGCTAAAAAAGAAGAATTTATGGAAGTTGAAATTGATCTTAAAGCAGAAAACAAAGAAATAGTAAACCGATACCGGAAGTTGATTAAGTCAGTGAGGCCATTAATGAAAAATGATGACTTCAAACAAATCAGGCTTGCATTTAACACGGCATTGGAAGCACACCACGAAATGAGGCGAAAATCCGGTGAACCCTACATTTACCATCCCATTGCCGTGGCTCAGATATGTGTTGATGAAATAGGCCTTGGCCCTACCGCAGTTATTGCTGCCCTGCTACACGATGTAGTTGAGGATACGGACATGGAGCTAAAGGATATTGAAAAACTATTTGGCAATAAAGTAACTCAAATAATTGATGGCTTAACAAAAATTTCAGGTGTTTTTCAACAAGGAAGCAGCCAGCAGGCAGAGAACTTCCGAAAAATGCTTTTGACTCTTTCTGAAGATGTTAGAGTAATCCTTATAAAAATTGGAGACCGGCTTCACAATATGAGGACACTGGAAAGTATGCCAAGAAATACCCAGTTAAAAATCAGTTCTGAGACAATTTACCTTTATGCTCCACTGGCCCATCGACTTGGTTTATACAGCATCAAAACTGAGCTGGAAGACTTATACCTGAAATACACTGAACCAGAAGTTTACAGAGACATAGCCAATAAGATTCAACAAACCAAAGCCACCAGAAATAAATTTATAAAAGAGTTTGTAGAACCTATTGATGAGGCTTTAGGGAATTCTGGCTTTGACTACACCATTAAAGGCCGACCAAAAAGCATTCATTCCATTTGGAACAAAATCAAAAAACAGAATGTAACGTTTGAAGAAATTTATGACCTTTTTGCAATACGCATAATCCTGAATACTGAACTTGAGGATGAAAAAGCGGCTTGTTGGAGGGTTTACTCAATTGTTACCGATTTTTACAAACCCAATCCGGATAGGTTAAGAGATTGGGTTAGTACGCCAAAAAGTAACGGATATGAGTCTTTACATGTCACCGTAATGAGCAAAACTGGTCAATGGGTGGAGGTTCAAATCAGAACTGAAAGAATGGACGCCATTGCCGAAAAAGGTTTTGCTGCCCATTGGAAGTACAAGGAAACACACAAAGACCAAAATCACAACCGCGAAACAGGAATTGAATCCTGGATAACCAAGGTAAGGGAAATGATTGAAAGTCAGGATGGATCTGCTATAGAATTTGTCAATGACTTCAGAAGCAATCTCTTTGCTGAAGAGGTTTATGTCTTCACACCAAAAGGAGATTTAAAGATATTACCCGCTGGCTCAACTGCCCTCGATTTTGCATTTGATATCCACACTAAAGTTGGAGCTTCTTGTATTGGCGCCAAGGTAAATAACAAATTGGTACCTATTTCCTACAAGCTGCATAATGGAGATCAGATTGAAATTTTAACCAGTAGCAAGCAAAGACCTTCTGAAGACTGGCTTAAAATTGCAATTACCAGCAAGGCAGTTTCAAAAATAAAAGACAGTTTAAAGGAACTTAAAAAACTGGTTGCTGTTGATGGAAGGGAAATAGTAGAGAGAAAACTAAAGCAATTAAAACTTGAAATCAATGAGGAAGTAATGGCAGAACTCAGATCTTTCTTTGATTGCAAGACCAATCTGGATTTTTTCTATTATGTAGGAAAGGGAAGAATAGACCCTGGTCAAATCAAAAAATTCAGAGAGGAAAAAGTAAAAAGAGACATCCAATCCCCACTGGTTATCCATGATACCAAATCTTTTGAAAAGGAAATAAAGAAAGTAAGAGGTGTAGATGCCGATCAATTATTGATTGGGGAAAACATGGACAAAATTGACTATACATTGGCCCGTTGTTGCAATCCTATTCCGGGTGATGATGTGTTTGGTTTTGTGACTGTCATAGAAGGAATCAAAATCCATCGGACTTCTTGCCCGAATGCCGTTGAGTTAATGAGTAATTATGGATACCGAATCATCAAAGCAAAATGGACAAGCCAAAAAGAACTTGCTTTTCTTGCCGGTCTCCGGATTACAGGGACAGATAGAATAGGGCTTGTCCAGGATGTTACCCGCGTTATTTCCAACGACCTTCGGGTTAATATGCGTTCCATTTCCATTGAAACGGATGAAAGTATTTTTGAAGGCAAAATCATGCTTTTTGTTCATGACACGGCTCACCTCGAGCAATTGATTCAAAAATTGGTCCTTGTGGATGGAATAGTAAAGGTTGATAGATTTGACACCTAGTAGTCAATAATTTAGCAAGAAAAATATAAGTTTTACAAGTAATTTCCGAATCCAGTTCAAGGTTAAATTTTTATTTATCAGCACTTTTTTGATGTATTTTTTAAAAAAAATGCAATCCATTTGAAATCTGACCTACAAACCATCAGATTTGCAGTCTGGTAATTTGTCATTCCCCTAAAACCTATTTGATTTGAAATATTCTGTAAATTCTCTTTTAATAAAGGTATTAATATCTGGAGTTATATATTTAACATCCTCATTTAATGAAACTTGTGCTCAGGAAAAAGAACATACCATCAAGGGTGGTGAGACCATAAGCAGCATTGCAAAAAAATATAAAACCACCGTTGCCAACCTTATTCAACTCAATCCGGAGGCGAAGGCCGGAATCAAGGCAGGGGCTACTTTAAAGATTCCAGGTGTAAATGAGCCGGAAATTAAGGCTTTAACTCCGCCAGCTGCAATTCCTATTGAAAATTCAAAGAAATACATGGTTAAATCCGGAGATTCTTTTAAAAAAATTGCTTCCAAATTTAAAGTCAAGGTTTCAGACCTGGAAAAATGGAATGGATTTAATAATTCTGGTCTAAAATCAGGGGTTGAAATTTGGGTAAGCCAACCTGAAAAGGAGGTTGAATTGGTTAAGGAAAATCCAAGGGTAGAAAAAACATCAGAAATGGAGGAAGTTCAAACCCAAAAAGAACATAAAATTGTAAAAGGTGAAACCTTATCCACAATCGCCAAAAAATATGGAACCACTGCTGAAGAAATCAAAAAAGTCAACAAATTAAAAAGCACTCAAATCAATCTGGGACAGGTACTTATAATTCCTGGAGCGGTAGATAAGGAAATCAGGGAAGACCTTTCAAATAAAAAATCAGAACCAGTTCAAAAAGTTCAGGATCCAATTTCTGTTCAGAAGCAGGAGATTAAACAAGTTGTTAAAAAGGAAGAAAAGAAGGAACAAGAGAAAGTTGTGGTCCCTCCAACGACAGAAGAGAACAGCCCAAAACCTGAAAAGGAAATAGAAGAACCTAAGGCAGTTGCAGGCAGTATCAGGGAAGTGAGTAATTCACTAGGCTATACCCGGGTTGTAGAAACCGGATTTGCTGAAGCCATAGAAGGAGATGTAAATAGCAAAAAACATCTTTGCCTACACAAATCAGCTGCAATTGGCTCAATTTTACAGGTAAAAAATGAAGCCAACGGACAATCTGTTTTTGTAAAAGTGATAGGTAAACTTCCTGAAACCGGCTCAAACGAGAAACTAATTATCAGAATCAGCCGTCAGGCCTATGATAGACTTTATGCAACCGGGAAGCGATTCGCAGTTGAGGTTAGCTATCCTGAAAGTCAATAATAAGCCTGTTTCTTTCTGCTTTCGATGCCCGTTTGATATTTCAAATGGACATTAAGCCAATGTTATATCTATTCTTGCGGTAGATTATTCATTTTATTTTAACCAAAATTTTATTTGCCTCATGCATCTTTCAGGTTTCAATACCCTTGATATTGTTGTATTCTTTGGCTATTGCTTTTTGGTGATTTCAGTTGAACTTTATGTATGGAGAACAAAAAGGGAGAAGAAAAAATATATTCTAATTACTTCTTTGCAGGAAACACTCTTCCCTGGTGGGCAATAGGAACCTCTTTGATTGCCGCTAATATTTCTGCAATTTTCAATTCAATGTCGTTAAGTTAAGGCCTTGCACCCTTCTTCCTTTGGAGAAGGGAAGGGATGAGGTTCACATAAAAATCTTAACTTAACGGTATTGGTTTTCAATTTGGCTTATTTTGGAAAAAAGCGACGGCAAATGCCGCATTTTGGGTAGTCATTTTAACGCTTCCATTGGCTTTGATTCTGAAGTTTCTTGATGCCGAACAAATCCTTCTTATGCCTTTCATTGACCGGATGGGCGTCATTTTTCTTATCCTATCTGCCATTATGTATTTTTAAAGTTCAAGAGAATCGAAAGAAGATGCAGATCCAAAAGCCATCATAACAGAAAAAGGAACATTCTACACAGACCCCTGTTTTCAATATGTCGGCCATTGGAATTGGAATAATCCTGATTGTTCTTTACTCTGCCTTAAAGTAAAATTTCACTGATAAAAAGCCCCTGTCTAAGCAGTTCAGAACTTTTTTTATTATTAATTCTAAGCCTATTCCTTGGCTGGTTAATAATTGTTAAGGAAGTTTTTGATTTAAAATTATACTGTCACCTTTGGGACACGAAAACAAAATTTCATTTTTAAGATTACATCTCACATGAAAAAAATTATCACTTCGGTAGCCCTTCTTGCAGTAATTGCCTTGGGTGCCAATGCACAAGATAAGGCGAAAGCCCCAATGCCTGCTCCAGCTGCACAACCAGGAAATATGGCTGCCTTTAAATGGGACGCCACCACTTTTGATTTTGGAAAAATTCCTCAAGGCAAACCAGTGACTCACGAATTCAAATTTACCAATGTAGGAAAAGTTCCTTTGGTACTTAGTTCAGTTAGTGCTTCTTGTGGCTGCACCACTCCAGATTGGACCAAAGAGCCAATCAGCCCAGGAAAAACAGGATCAATTAAAGCCACTTTTAATGCTGCTGCTGGCGGCGCTTTTAACAAAAGCATTACTGTAAATGCAAACGTAGAAGGTGGTGCGACTTATCTTACAATTAAAGGAGTAGTTGCTGAGCCTCAAGCCGCTGAAACAAAATAATCAACAACGCGATAGCTACTCAGGGTCTGGTAGATTTTGAGTTTAAAACCCTTCCCCACCAGAAGGGTTTTTTTTGTTTCTTCAATATTTTCGGATTTAACCCAGATTGGTTACTGGGACCTCGTTATGAGAGGCTAAAAGCAAAAAATCAACACCTTTTATTCAAAATTCGTGGCAGCGCTACAGATACAGAAGAAAAGGTGACGAAGTTTCTGATTTGAAGCAGTTTAGCATCGGAATCCCTGCCTGTCGGCAGACAGGGATTTCCTAATGGCTATTCAGTGTTTAACCCAAAAAAAAAAAAAAAAAAAGCTTTTGGTTCATCAATGATTGATTTTCAACTTAAGACCTCTAACCTGGAGTGTGGTTATAAATCATAGAAAATTAATCCCTCAAACCCTATTTCTTAATACTGATTTAAAAAATGAAATTATTAAAACCATAATTCGCACAAATAGGGTCCACTGAAAAAGTAAAAATCTAACGCACAAAATCCTTCCTTCCAATTGATTGTCGGTTTCCGAGATTCATACTTTTTTCCTCCGAAGGCG
>JAIXQU010000192.1 GCA_027485575.1 Cytophagaceae bacterium | reverse complement strand
TCAAATCAGAATCTTCATCACCTTTTCTTCTGTATCCGTAGCGCTGCTTCGAATTCCGAAAAAAAGTTGCTGATTTTTTTGCTTTTTAGCCTCTCATAACGAAGCCCTGATAGCCAATCTGGGATAAAATATTAAACAAATCGAGATATATAAAGTGCAAAAAGAATTTACAATTTCTATTTTTAGTTGGACCTCATTCCAGTTTCTCCAGTGGAGAAATGACTAAGGAAAATTGTAAATTCAAATTAGACTTTATATAAAACAGAAAAGGGGACCTCGGTCCCCTTTTCTGTTTTATAATTCTTTACTGACTAATTGAGAACTTCAGAAACCGGTGTATAATCCAATCCCCAGGCATCAGAAACGCCTTTATAGACTATTTCTCCATGCACAACATTCAAGCCCAATTGCAACTCAAGATTCTCCTTACAAGCAGCTTTCCACCCCTTATTCGCCAATTGAAGTCCATAAGGCAGGGTGGCATTTGTAAGTGCCAATGTTGAAGTATAAGGAACCGCACCTGGCATGTTGGCTACACAATAGTGAACAACTTCATCAATGATATAGGTAGGATTCTCATGGGTGGTTGGTTTACAGGTTTCTATACATCCACCCTGGTCAACGGCTACATCCACCAAAACGGTACCTGGCTTCATGGTTTTAAGCATTTCTTTGGTAATCAGATGTGGTGCTTTTGCCCCTGGAATCAAAACGGCTCCAACAATAAGGTCCATATGCTTTATGTACCTTCGGATGTTGAATTCGTTGCTCATCACTGTATTTACATTGGCTGGCATAAAATCAGCAAGCGCTCTTAATCTCGGCAAACTCACGTCCATTATGGTTACATGTGCGCCTAAACCGGCAGCCATTTTTGCAGCCTGTGTTCCAACAATACCTCCACCTAAAACCAAAACATTTGCAGGCGGAACTCCCGGTACGCCTCCAAGCAGAATTCCTCTGCCTTTCATTGGCTTCTCCAGATACTTGGCACCTTCCTGAATAGACATACGGCCAGCTACCTCTGACATCGGAACAAGCAATGGCAAAGACCTATCTGGCTTCTCAACAGTCTCATAAGCAAGACAAACTGCTTTTTTTGAAATCATTGCATGGGTAAGCGGCTCAGAACTTGCAAAATGGAAGTAGGTAAATAAAAGTTGACCTTCTTTAATCAAGTCATATTCAACCTCAATCGGTTCTTTTACCTTTACTATCATCTCGGCAATTTTGTAAACTGAGGCTATATCAGGCAAAATCTCCCCTCCTACTGAAAGGTAATCTTTATCTGAAAATCCACTGCCTTCACCCGCGCCGGTTTGAACATAAACACTATGGCCAGATTTTTTAAATTCAGCAACACCGGCAGGCGTCAATCCTACCCTGTTCTCATTGTTTTTTATTTCCTTGGGTACTCCAATTATCATGGTGTATGTATAATTTTTTAGGGCGGCAAATTACATTTTTACTTTACCTTCCCTACAGAATTTGTATAAAAAAAGTCACCTTTTTGGGGTGACTTTTAAAATTGAATTACAATTTCCTGTCAATGTCAAATTCTTCAAGGTAGTCGGCAACCTTCCTTACGAACATCCCACCGAGAGACCCATCAACAACCCGATGGTCATAACTATGGGATAAAAACATCATTTGTCTTACTCCTATTGAATCTCCTTGAGGTGTTTCGATTACCGCAGGTTTCTTTCTTACTGCGCCAAGGGCCAAAATCCCTACCTGAGGCTGCATAATAATTGGAGTACCCATGACATTGCCAAATGAACCCACATTGGAAACAGTATACGTTCCATCTGAAAGGTCATCCGGAGTTAGTTTGTTTTCTCTTGCTCTTTTTGCCAAATCATTGACTTGTTCTGTCAGACCAACCAGATTGTATTTGTCTGCCTGCTTGATATTGGGAACGATAAGATTTCCTGTAGGAAGCGCAACAGCCATACCCACGTTTATATTCTTTTTTACGATTATTTTATCTCCGTCTACCGAAACATTCATCATTGGATAGTCTCTCAATGCCTTGATAACAGCTTCCAGAAAAATAGGTGTAAAGGTTAAGGTTTGGTTGTATCTCTTTTGAAATTCACCCTTCATCTTATTTCTCCAAATGGCCAGATTGGTCACGTCTGCCTCCACAAATGAAGTTACGTGCGGTGCAATTCTTTTGCTATCAACCATTCTCTGCGCAATCATTTTACGCATTCTGTCCATTTCTATAATTTCATTGTCACCAGAAAGCGATTTGGATGGCGATGCAGAAGAAACAGAAACAGAAGAAACCGGAGCAGAAATTGTATAAGATCCATTCTTTTTCTCTTCAATAAAATTAAGAAGATCTGCTTTGGTAACCCGATTGTCTTTGCCGGAACCGGGGATTTTATCCAGGGCATCAAGACTAAGTCCTTCTTCTTTTGCAATATTTCTAACCAATGGGGAGTAGAATCTATCCGAAGCCGAAGAGCCTGGCAATCGAACCGGTTCAACTGGTATGGCGACTTCTGTGGAAGCAACGGATTTGTGTTCAACCACCGGAGCAGATGCAGGAACAACAACTGCGGCACCATCTCCTTCAGTTTCTATAACTAAAATAGGTTTGCCAATAGGAACAACATCTCCTTCTTTTGCCAAAATCTGAATCACAACACCTGCATGGGTTGAAGGCACTTCGGTGTCCACTTTATCAGTGGCAACTTCAAGAATAGATTCATCCTGCTCTATCCTATCACCTACTTTTTTGAGCCAATTCAGTATGGTGCCTTCCATGATGCTCTCGCCCATTTTAGGCATAACCATTTGTATCTGAGCCATCTTAACTAGTTTTAATTGATTTTAATGAATGGTGTATCTTATAATTTGAGTGCAATTTTACGGTTTTAGGTCGGCTTATCCTTCCATTTTTTTTTGATTTAATATATTCAAAAGTTTACGGCCCATTTCAATCGACCAAAGACTAATCATATTTTGAAAAATTTCGAGTTTTGGAAAGGGTTTTATCGTTTTCATGTCTTCAAAATTTTCAGAAGTAGTTCTGTATCTTATTTCCACTTTTACTTCCTCTGAATCAGTCTCTTTGGAAATATAAAAATAAACTCCATTCTCTTCAGACATTTGATTTGACCCAGTGTGGACATGGGTTTTAAACTTTTCAATGGGGATTCCTGCAGAAAGCAACAATCCAATCAACCTGCCGGATGTGATATTATCTTCAATATAAATTTCAGGTTGATGCTTTAACCAACTTTGGTAAAAGACTTGCTCAAGCTCTATGTCAGCAGTTGAATAGACATTGTCCTCAATCAAGTTCAATATTTTCCATGCCCAGGTATCTAACTCATCATCAACCTGTTTCTTTTCGGCTCCTCTTCCGGTGATTCTCAATTTTACCTGCCCACCACCTGGGAGATATGCAATTTTAAGATGAGAAGGAATCGAAGACTCAATACTTTCAATTTTTTGTGCCAGATAAGTTTCTGGTACACCAACGGTTCTTAAAAATCTATGCCCGATATAATCCAGCGCAAAAGTCATCTTCAATTTTGGAAATGCTTCCTGCAAAACAATTTGTTTGAGTTCATAAGGAACACCCGGCAAGGCAATTACAACTTTATCTTTATGAGAAAACCACATTCCTGGGGCCGTACCATGCTCATTGTGTAAATATAGAGCTCGGGTTGGAAGATAGGCCTGGGTTTGAACCATCGGATTTACCTCCCTTCCCCTTTTTTTATAGAGTTCAGTAATGTGGGTAAATGCCAACTCATCCAGTTGAAGTGTATCTTCCGTCCATTCTGCCAATAAAGGTTTGGTTAAGTCATCTTTTGTTGGCCCCAATCCACCGGAAATAAAAAGGACATCACTTCTATCAAAGCACATTTGAAAAGCATCAAGGATAGTACTCCGGGAATCGCCAACTGAGATTTTAAGAACAACATCAATTCCAAAATCGGCCAATGCGTTGGCCAACCAGGTAGAATTTGTATCCTGGATCTGACCTAATAAAATTTCATCCCCGATGGTGAGAATTGAAGCACTTTTCATAAATTAAGATTATTTCAAGATTAGTTGTAATTAATTTAAGTCAACAAATATTACAGGTGTTCAAATCTAAAAAACACCTCAAATTCGGTTTTCTTTGGTTTACAACTTATTTCAAACAAAACTAAGCATAGAATCTTACATCCAAAATTTAAAGTAGTATTGAAATAATTAAATTATTTCTTTCTAAAGTTAAATTTTTAAAATACATTTGAATCGAAACAATATTTCACAATACTTTTCATTACCTTTAAAACTACAATCCAATGAAAGCCGCTACTCAAACCTCCCCAACCAAAAATTCAAGTACCTCCACGAATTTCAACTATATAGCCTTGTCGGCATTTGCTTGTTTCGGTTTAATACTTGTCATTTTTTATTTCCTGGCTGAAATAGAAGAACCGGAATATCTGTTGTACTTCGCTCCAATCCTTGGTTTGATTTTTTACTGCATGTATTATGTGGTAAATCACAAATTGGACACTAGCTTCCTTAATGGAACGTTCAAATATAAATCTAACGATTTTTAATTGCATACCTCCATCAAAAAAGCTGAAAATTGCAGAAGTAAGCTTTAATGCACTCTATCCTGGCGCCATTCCAAACCCCGGATAATTTCTCCTTCTGCCTCTAACATTTCCTTAAGCCTATTTTTCACTTTCTCTTCAGGATTGTAGATTTTGGCAAGATTTACGAAACTGGTGTAGTGGCCTGCCTCTGAAACCATAAATTCGTAATAAAACTTTTTCAGTTCAGGGTCTTCGAGATTTTCATGCAAAAGCTTGAACCTCTCACAGCTTCTGGCTTCTATCAATGCACATAGCAGAAGTTTTTCCATGATTTGGGTTTCTCTGCTTCCCCCCTTCTTTTCAATCTTTTGGAGCTTGAATACATATTCATCTTTCCTTGATTCGCCAAGTTGAAATCCTCGCTTCCTGAGCTCTTTTAAAACTCTTTCAAAATGAGACCATTCTTCAGCCACAATGGCCGTTAATTCTTCCACCAATTCAACCCTATCCGGAAAAAGTATAATCAATGAAATTCCTGAGGAGGCTGCCTTTTGCTCACAATAAGCATGGTCAATCAGGATTTCTTCTATACTCTTTGAGGCTATATCAACCCACCGGGGGTCAGTCTCCATCTTTAGTCCAAGCATCTGATTTAAAAAGTATTAAATACTCTATTTTGGAGAAACATCCGTTTTAGATTTCTTTTCCTTTCCCCCAAAAAGAGAAAAATGAACATATCGTTTTGGATTGGCTTTAAAATCAACAAGTAAGGCATTTAAGGATGCAGTAGAAGTGTTTAGATTCCTGTAAAGGCTATCATTTTTCATCAATTTACCCATGGTCCCTTTCCCCTCATTGATGGCAACCATCGTTTTATGAAGCTGTTCAGTAGTTTGGTGTAAAGAGTTGATTGTTCCTGCCAAATCAGCTTTTGTTAAGGAATCGCCAACCACATTTACCTTCTTCATAATTAAGGAAAGCTGGTTTTCAGTCTTCAGCAAAGCTTCGGAAAGTTTCGCAAGATTGTTGGTAATTGTTTTGATATCTTCCCTGCTTGTCCCAACCAAAGCCTCGCTTGAAACAGACAATTTGGTCACAGCCTCCAGGGTTTGGTTTATTTTTCCGACGGTAGGCTGAAAAGAATCAACCAAATTGTCAATTGTTTTTACAAGGTGGGTAACCTGATTGACCATTGGCTGGGCTTTATCTTCCAGCATGGTTGTAAAACCAGGTGAAACTTCGCCGATTAAGGTATCCGATTTCAATTCCAAATCTATTTTTCCCGGGTCCAGAATTATCATTTTTCCTCCTAAAAACCCGTTGTTGCTTAAAATTGCTTTGGCCGATTGTCCAATGACTATGTTTTTATTTATTTCAAGCTCCACCAATATCGGGTTTACTGCACCTTGAAAAACTTTAATTCTTTTAACCAACCCTATCTGAAATCCATTGATCATGATTGGATTACTGACTGTTAAACCATCCACATCCTTATAATACACAAAGTAACTATTGGCCGGATTGAACACATCGGAACCTTTCAAAAAACCGATACCAAAATAAAGGATTACCAGGGCTGAAATGACTAAAAAGCCAACTTTAAACTCTTTTTTTACTTCCACAAAGAAAATTGCCAAAACCAAAAAAAAGTGTTTTGGACTTAGGTTTTATATCACAAATGTAATGAGCAGGAAAGTAATGGTCAGCCAAAATTTTGATAGTCTTTTTAAATCTCTTTTTTAAGCTTGCAAAATCGGTTTGTTAAAAAGATGAAAAAAAGAAAAAATGCCTGTTTGAAACAAATCATATCTCATATCTATTTCAAATGAAAAATCCGGCATATTTTTGAACCCGATTGAATCTCATGACCAAAACCATTTCCGCTCCTTTTAACCTGAATCAATGGATTAAGGAAAACAGGCATTTGCTAAAACCACCTGTTGGCAACCAACAAATCTTTAAAGGAAACGACGACTTTATTGTCATGGTAGTGGGCGGACCCAATTCGAGAAAAGATTTTCACATCAATTTAGGTGAAGAACTTTTTTACCAACTTGAAGGCGAGATCGAATTGAAGCTCATGCTTAAAGATGAAAAGGGTTTGCTCTTTGAAAAAACAATCCAAATAAAGGAAGGAGACATGTTTTTATTGCCTTCTAATGTTCCTCACAGCCCAAGGCGTGGGCAAAATACAGTTGGCCTGGTCATTGAGAGATACAGGAACCCACAGGAAAATGATGGATTCCAATGGTATTGCGAAAATTGTTCGAATCTCCTTTTTGAAACCCATTTACCTGTAGTTGATATAGTTAATCAGCTTCCATTGGTCATGGATCAATTTTATTCCTCTGAGGATTTGTGCACTTGTAAAAACTGTGGAACTAAAATGGAAAAACCCACTTCAACTCCATAAAAAATGGTAGAAACTTCTGAAACCTTTTTAATAGCCGCTGAGCTCAAAACTTTTGATGCCAGACATAGAAAAACAATAGCTAAAAATATGGGGAAATACCGCAAATCAGTTGAAGCGGGAATGACTCAATATAGCAATCATGAATTGGCCAGAAGCAGGGCTTCATTTATAAAAAGTAATACCATTTTAAATCTGGACAGGCTACTTATTGATTGGGAACAAAAATTTACATCGAGAGGAGGAAAGGTAATTTGGGCACAAAATGCTGAAGAGGCACTTGAGGCCATTGGGAAAATTATGAAATCGGCTGAGGCAAGATTGGTGGTTAAATCTAAATCCATGACCTCAGAAGAAATTCATTTGAATGAATTTCTGGAAAGCCAGGGAATTGAGCCCTTTGAAACTGACCTGGGCGAATTTATTGTTCAACTGGCCGGACAAAAGCCCTACCATATAGTCACTCCTGCCATGCACATGAGTAAGGAAGATGTGAGTGAGCTTTTCCACAAACACCTTGGCACCGAATTGACAGACAATCCTGAGGAATTAACCATGATTGCCAGAAGAATAATGAGAGAAAAATACACCGAAGCTGAGGTTGGAATCACCGGTGGTAACTTTCTCATTTCAGATATTGGTGGAGTGGCCATTACCGAAAATGAAGGAAATGGCCGTTTAACCGTGGCCTTTCCAAAAGTACATATTGCCCTGGTGGGTATCGAAAAAATGATCCCTTCTATTGAAGATTTGGATTTATTCTGGCCTCTTTTGGCAACCAGTGGGACAGGGCAGCATGTCACAGTTTACAATACAATTCTTTCTGGTCCACAACAAGATTTTGAAACAGATGGGCCTAAAGAAATGTATGTTATCCTGTTGGACAATGGAAGATCAAAACTTTTGGCAGACAAGGAAAAAAGGCAAGCCTTGAATTGTATTCGATGCGGTGCATGCCTCAACGCTTGTCCGGTTTACAAAAATATTGGCGGCCATGCTTATGATACTACCTATAGTGGACCCATTGGCTCCATCATTTCTCCACAATATCTTGGATTGGAAAAGTTCAAACATCTAAGCTATGCTTCTTCCCTATGTGGGGGCTGCACCTCGGTTTGCCCAGTTAGGATAGACATCCACAATATTTTATTGCTTAACAGAAAACAATCTGTTGAAGAAAACCTAACCAACAAATGGGAAAAACTCGGTTTTCAGTTCTGGAAGTCAGCTATGCTTAACAGAAAGCTAATGAACTTTGGAGGCAGCACCATAAAGCAATGGATTATAGAAATAGTTTTCAAAAACTCCTGGTCCAAAAGAAGGTCAGATCCGGTTTTGGCGCCCAAATCCTTTAATGAAATGTGGAAATCAGGAAAACGCTCGAGCTAGCATTTTCAGGATTCAAAGCATAGCAGCCCCAAATACCCCGGCGCTATCGCCCAGTGCCGGTTTAAGAAATATGGTATTTAGTTCTGGATTAAAAATATACTTTTTGACCTCTTCCACACCTTTTGTGTACAAGAGGTCAACATTGCCGACACCTCCTCCAATCACAATGGCATGAGGGTCTAAAATATTAACGAGGTTGGAAACCGCCAATCCAAAAAAATGAATAAGCCGTTCGATGGTCGCTTTGGCTACAGTATCATTTCCTGCACCATAAGCCGCGAGTATCTCTTTTAAATTCAATACTTTACCTGATTTTTCAATATAATAATTTTCAAGAGCCGGACCGGAAATCACTTTTTCTACACAACCAATTTTCCCACAATAGCAAGGACCACCTGAGGCATCAAGAAAATTATGGCCCCACTCGCCAGCAATGCCATGAGCGCCATTCAAAACATTGCCATTAACAACGAGTCCTCCACCCACACCTGTACCCATAATTATGCCAAATACAACTGAATCTGCGGGCAATTTTTGCTTCACGGCCCCAAAAGTAGATTCTGCCAACGCAAAGCAATTGGCATCATTTGCCATTTTAACAGGAATCCCGAGTTTAACCTCTACATCAGACCTGAACGATTGCCCATTTAATGCGGTTGTATTGCTGTTTTTATGGAGTCCTGTTTTGGGATCAACAGTTCCGGGAGTACAAATCCCAATTTTTTCCGCCTTTATCTGGCTGGAATATTCCAGTTGCTGAACCAGACTTGCTAACTGGTTAACAATATGCGCATACCCTTTTTGTCCTTCAGTTGGAAGCCGAAGTCTTACAATTGGTTTTATAGAACCTTTATAGGGCAAAACCACGCCTTCCATTTTTGTACCTCCAAGGTCAATTCCAAAAACCGGATCCATCAATTTCTATTCTTTATTCCAGGAACAACTGGTTATCTTTTTATGAAAAAAAAATGCTATGATACAATCAATTTGCATGGACCACCTCCTTATAACTTTCAGCGATTTTACTTGGCAAAACCTTGTGACCTCTTCGCTGTGAAATTATATTGATAACTTCAGCCCCAAGGAAAAAAATCCATGATGAATAATTGATCCACACAATCAACAAAATAACAGAACCCGCAGCTCCGTAAAGTGATGTGATATTTGTGCTCCCAAGGTAAAAACTAATAAGGTACCTACCGACAAGAAATAGAATAGAAGTCGTAAAGGAACCAATCCAAACATTGCTCCATTTAATTTTTGCATCGGGCAGGTATTTGAATAAAATAGCAAATAAGATTGTGGTAGTACCAAGGCTCAAAACCAGTTGCCCCATTTCAATTAAATAAAAAGCGTAGTTAGCAATAAACCTTTCCAAATAATCTCCAATAGCCACCCAAATGGTATTGATAACAATGGTTGCAACTAACAGAACTCCAATCACCAGAAGCATTAAAAGAGCTAGCAATCTGGATATTATAAAATATATTATTCCCTTATCGGCCCGGATTCGAATATTCCAAATGGTATTGAGCGAACCTTGCAAAGCAGTTAAGACCACGGTGGCCGAAAAAATCAGAATACCCACAGAAACAAATCCTGAAAGGGAAGTTGGCTTAGAAACATAGGCATTTCGAACCATTGTTTGTAAACCTGCGGCTGCCTGATCACCCACAATGGTATTGACTTTGTTAAAAATGACCCCCGTAATGGCTTGTTCACCAAAAAAATAACCTGCTGTTGCAATGACAACGACAACCAATGGAGCAATTGAAAACAGTGTATAATAACTTAACGCAGCCGAAAGACGAAAACAATTGTGATCAGACCATGCGGTAAACACATCCGATACAAAATCATAAACCGTTTTAATTCTTCCATTCATACTTTTTTAGATTCTTCCAAAGAATTTGGACAAAGGTAAACCTAGAATTGAAAGTGAAAGGCAAAGCTTGTCCTATATTTGCGTTCAATTTTTAAAATCAGGAATGAAAAACCTTCAAAACATTTTACTGGGAATTCTCACAGTTTCAGTCGCATTTTTAATCTACAAGCAATTTGCCACTGAAGCTGGTGAAGACGGAACAACCAACCAAAAATCTGCAGAAGCAAAAAAAACAATCTTAATCAAACCAGATTCCGGACAGGCTTTTGGGGCAGTTGCTTTTGTAAACACAGATACTTTGCTTGAAAAATTTGAGAATTTCAAAAAGATGCGTCAAAATTTCGAAAAAAGATCGGCTGTAGCTGAATCCGAAATTGGAGGTAGATTAAGAGCCCTTGAAAGCGAATATCTCGAAATGCAAAAAAAGGTTCAGTCAGGAACAATGACAGAAACATTGATCAAAGATGCGGAACAAACTTTAATGAGGAAGCAGCAGGAACTTGCTCAATTAAGAGACCAAAAAAGCGGTCAGTTAATGGAAGAAGAAAAGAACCTTAGCAAAAAATTAAACGACCAAATATTTGACTACATGCAGGAATATGCCCCGGCGCATGGATTCAAGTACATTCTTGGATACACAAGAGGAGGCGGAATATTGTATGCGGCCGATAGTTTAGACATTACTCAATCCGTTTTGGAAGGCCTGAATGAAAAATACAGAGGCAAATGAGACATTGGCTTCTAGTCTTTTTTTATTTTTTAATAATTCAAAAAACCTGGGGTCAGTCATCCCAAAAAAAGGTTGAAAAAAAATGGTTTTGCAAAATTACCATTCAGGATAAAACCATTGATTTTAGTTTGGTTCAAACCCGGGGAAAGGGAAATTCTTTAAGATATTCCCTCGTCAACGGAAAGGAAATAATTCCACTGGAAAAAACAGAAAAAATTGGAGACAGCTTGTATTGCCCAATTTCTGTATTCGAATCTAAGTTGATTTTTCCAAGCAGTCCCGGTGCTTCTTTTTCAGGCTATTTTGTGAATGCCAAAAACCAAAGAATGCCTTTCCATGCCGGATTGGAGATTCCTTCAAAAAACAGCAACAACATCAATCCAAAATTCATCGGGAACTGGAAGCTATACTTTCATGATTCCGGAATAATATCTGACAGTGGAATTTTAATTACACGGCAATCAGGCCAAAAACTGTATGGAACAATCCTGACTGAAACCGGAGACTACAGGTATTTGAATGGCTCAACAAATGACAATTCTGCCTATCTTCAAACCTTGGATGGTGGGCATAGCTACCGATTTGATTTTGAAACAATTAACGACAGTTTAAAAGGTTCATTTATTTACGGCCCCAAAGGAACTGACCTCTTTTTTGGAATCAAAACCAAAGGCATTGAGTTAAAAGACGGATTCGAAAATTTGCAATCTTCCATAGGCAAACAATTGGTTTTTAAAGCCAAAGATTTCCAGGGAAATGAAATCAACCAGGACTCTCCAATTGTAAAAAATAAAGCACTTGTCATTCAGGTATTGGGAACCTGGTGTCCGAATTGTATGGATGAAACCAGATTTTTAGCGAGTGCTTATTCGAAAAAACCTGAAAATGTAGAATTTATAGGACTGGCTTTCGAAAGGAAACCAGACCTAAACCAATCTTTTGCCCGAATTGAAATCCTGAAATCAAGGTTAAAAGTCCCATACCCAATTTATTGGGGAGGCAAGGCCAATAAAGATTCCGCTCAAAAGGCACTCCCAATCCTAAAAAAAGTATTTGCCTTCCCAACCACTATTTTCATCAAGGAAGATGGCCTGATTTACAAAGTACATTCTGGTTTTTCCGGCCCCGCCACCGGTAAATTCTATGATGATTGGACCAAAGAATTTTTCAAAATTATTGAAGAGTTAAAATCCAATCCAAAAAAATAAATCCTGGCTTTTTTGAAACCAGGATTTACAATTTTTAAGAAAAACAGCTTTGATATTACTGGCCCTGACCGGCAGAAAATGCCGAATGGCCATCAAACGTATACAAATTTTCAGTTTTTATGATGTCTAAATCTAAGGCATATACCTGATCCAAAACAGACATTACATCCTTAAATGTACTGGTTCTAAGCTCTTCAGATTTAAACCGGCATCTCCAATGATCTGTACAAAAAGTTTCAGGAAAACCATTTGGATAAACTTTTACGCCTCTGTTTGTAATCATATTGAGTTCCATATTTCCAGCCTTAATATTTTTGATTTTTTCACCTAAAACATTGGCATCCCTATTTTTAACATGTAGGAAAACATCCACACCAACCAATTCTTTTAACTGGTCTGGTCTGGCTTTAAGCTTAATGTTGAAATTTTCACTCTTTGCATTGCTATAATCGGCAGCAGGTAGTTTGGCTGGCACCAAACCGAGTCTTGCAATAATGGCATCGGCAAATTCTTTTGTTCCAACTTTTTCAACACTGGTCCCTTCTTTAAAAATATCATACGTGTGAACTCCATCTTCCAAAGTTCTTAGCCATGCATTGTGCACTTTGGTTGCAATATCACCTTGTCCGATATGAACCAACATTTGAATGGCTCCCAACAATAATCCACTTGGATTTGCTAAATTTTGACCGGCTCTTCGAGGTGCAGAACCATGAATGGCTTCAAACATGGCAAAACCATCTCCAATATTTGCTGAACCAGCCAATCCAACTGAACCGGTAATCTGTGCAGCCACATCTGACAAAATATCACCATACAGATTTGGCATTACGATCACATCAAAAATTTCAGGTGTATCCGCCAGTTTTGCTGCCCCAATGTCAACTATCCAATGCTCTTGCTCTATCTCCGGATATTCTAGTCCAATCTCATCAAACATTTTGTGAAACAGACCATCGGTCAATTTCATGATGTTGTCTTTTGTAAAGCAGGTCACTTTCTTTCTGTTGTAGGCCTTTGCATATTCAAAAGCATATCGGATTATCTTTTCAGTACCAGGCCGTGAAATAATTTTTAGACATTGTACTACTTCATCCGTTTGCTGATGCTCAATTCCGGCATAAAGGTCTTCTTCATTTTCCCTAACAATCACCACATCCATAATCGGGTGTTTTGTGCTTACATAAGGATGATAAGAAATACAAGGCCTGATATTGGCATAAAGACCCAGAACTTTTCTGGTTGTTACGTTTAAGCTTTTAAAGCCTCCGCCTTGTGGCGTTGTTATTGGCGCCTTTAAAAAAACTTTTGTTTTTCTCAAAGAATCCCACGCTGAATGAGCAATCCCGGCGGAATTCCCAGCCAAATAAACCTTTTCCCCAATTTCAATTGTCTCTATTTCTAAAGCGGCACCGGCAGCCTGAATAACCCGGAGGCTTGCCTCCATTATTTCTGGGCCTATTCCATCCCCGTGTGCAACTGTAATTGGTACTGGTGTACGGCCATTGACGGCATTGCTTCCTGAAGAAGCTGAAACTTGACTTGTTTGCATATATTTTTTTCTAAGACAAAATTTGAAAATGAAATTCTAAAAAAAAAGCCTGTCATTTTTTTTCGGTAACTTTTAATTTTAATTTAAGAAAAACTACCAATAAAAATAAGCCCATAATCAACTTTTTTCAGGTGCAAAAAAATACCCGAATGCATGACATTCAGGTATTTATCACAACAATCCAAAATAAAATTTGAGCGGTTAACTCTTTTATTATCCAAAGGTGAACATGTATCGAAAAACAACCAACAGTTATGGTTTTTTTCAATAACAATATGAATTGTAAAAAAAAATGTTATGAAAAAATCTTAATTCCAACAGGTTCAGCTTTTAAAATCAAAGCAATTCGTGGATAAAATCTTATAAGATAAGGCTATACAACAAAAAATACTTTTCTTAAGAGGAGAGTAAAAAACATTTCTCGCTTATTAAAATTTACACAAAAGAACCCCAGACATTATTATATTGGAGAGATTTCCATACCAAAACGGAGAAAAATCGAATAAAAACCAAATTTAACTGTCATAAGACTACAATTTTCATAGAGTAAAATTTAATCCAAAATACTGATTTACATAAGCTTAATAAATTTTAAATTTCCAAGGTAAAATAAAGAGTTTGGTACTCTAAACAATTCATTTTTACATTGCAATCGTTTTTTACATCTATTTTGAATTATCCATCGTTAACCATGAAAATTTTCCTTTATAAGTCTTTAGTTTTTAAACAGTCCATTCTTTTGAATTAAGGGCTCATTTTTAATTTAAATCGTTTTTTAAACATCATTTATGAAAATAATTTACGCAAGGCTTT
>JAIXQU010000005.1 GCA_027485575.1 Cytophagaceae bacterium | reverse complement strand
CGCCCAAGGCGGATGGGCCGCAAGCGGGAAGGAGCATTGGAAAAGCTAGAGTTTTTTGCATACTTTTTGGTCCGCCTTCGGAGGAAAACAAGTATGAATCTCGGAAACCGACAATCAATTGGAAGGAATGATTTTGTGCGTTAGATTTTTACTTTTTCAGTGGACCCTAATTGGTAATTCCAAAAGACAAATTGGCAACTAAAATGAATATTGTTTCAAATAATTACCAAGGTGAAGTTTCCAAACAGAGTCAGATTGTGCTTTGATCAGATTCCTTTTGTATTTAAAGACAGACTCCTTCCAACCACCATACATTGGGTTAGGAAAAATGATGAATTTTCGACCCCAGTTTTTAGAATTATCAGTAACAGCGGCTAATCTTTTTTCGGTTTCGGCTTCTTCCCAAACGCCGTCAAAATCAGCCAGATTATCACCCAAAAGCATAATAATTTCATGGTTCTTCAAAACCTGGATTCGCCTTTCTATTTTATTAGAGGTTTTGGTTTTGAGTAAAATGTGACTTGAATCCGCATTGGGAAAACCAAGTGCTTTAAGATTTCTGATGGTTGAATTCAGATTTTTTGCAGAGCGGTTTGAGATATAAAAAACTGGAACATTCAGGCTTTTTGCTTTCAAAAAGAAATCGATTGCACCTGGAAATGCGGGGGCTTTGCCGGCCATTTCCCATTCGGACCAATAAGCTGGGTAATCTTTTCCTTCCAATAAAACCTTGATGGACCAGGCAGAATTATCCAGGGCTGTTTCATCCAAATCGGTAACAATGGCTGGCATTTTCTTAGAATTTTCCAGACTTTTAATATTGTTTTCCAATTGTAAACCAGCAAGTTGATAGGTTTGTAAATAACAAGCTGCCTTTTCAGCAGAAAGCGCAAACCAGGCCGTTGCAAACAACCGATTGTCGTTTCCAGGAAATTCATTCTCTGGTTTGGTAGATTTAAAAGAGATTAAACCAATAATTAGTACAGGAATAAGAGATTTGCTCCATTGCTTCATGGCATCAAAATAAAGAAAAACAGGTGAATCCGGCCTCATTAAATATTGAAGCCAAATAAATTTCAAAAATTCAAATTATATTGGACCAATTCCTCAAAACAGAATTCATTGAAATCGCTTTATTTGAGGACTTTTTTCATTGCAAAATTTCATTTTTCAAAAAGATGTCTAATCCTTTACCCCGCAAAACATTTTTAGGCAAATTGGGCCTGAGTGTTGCTTCATTTTTTGCCTTACCAGTTCTTGGGCAACCATCAGGTAGAAAAGAAAAATCAAACGATATGTCCGAAAAACCTTCAGTTTCAAATATCCAACCAATGGGCTTTCAGTGGGAAACGGCTGACCCTTTTTTATTTTGTGTGCACCATGAAGATAAATTTCCAGCCGGAAATGACCAAATGGGCCCCGATAAATCCTTGCTTACGGGAAGGCAAATGGGCGATGATTTTATTATAAAAGATGGATTCAGAATGTACCACGGGAAACAAATTCCTGGTTTTCCAGGTCACCCACACCGGGGATTTGAAACCATTACTGTGGTGAGAGAGGGAATAGTGGACCATGCCGATTCCTTAGGTGCCGCAGGAAGATATGGGAACGGAGATGTGCAATGGATGACCGCAGGAAAAGGCGTTCAGCATTCAGAAATGTTTCCCCTGATTCATAAAACCAAACCCAACCCAATGGAACTATTTCAAATTTGGCTAAACCTTCCGGCAAAGGACAAAATGGTTGAACCTCATTTTAAAATGCTTTGGAGCGATTCAATTCCAAGAAACAAGCACACGGATTTAAAAGGGCGATTGACGGAAATTGAAATCATAGCCGGCAAGATCGAAAAGCAAACCGCTCCTAACCCACCACCCGATTCATGGGCAGCAGATTCGAAAAATGAAGTAGCAGTCTGGAACATCCAAATGGAGCCCAATGCCTGCTGGAAAATGCCAAAGGCATCTCCGGGAGTTAATAGAAACCTGTATTATTATGTTGGAAATGGAATAACTGTAAATGGAATTCAAATCCCATCCTATAACTCATTTAATGTGAGAGCAGATGCTGAAATTGAGATTAAAAACGGTCCATCAGAAGCAAAAATATTGGTGCTTCAGGGCAGGCCAATTTCTGAACAGGTAATTCAATATGGCCCATTTGTTATGAACACAAAAGAGGAAATCAACCAGGCTTTTGAAGATTACCATAAAACCCAGTTTGGAGGTTGGCCATGGCCAAAACCAGGCCAGGTTCACGCAAGAAATACCGGCAGATTTGCCTTGCATGCGGATGGCAAAAAAGAGGTAAAGGGTTAAATGAATTTCTAAAACCAACCTGCATCCTTTTTTTCTTTGAAGATTTTTTCAATCCGGGAAGTGCCATCAAATAACAACAATCGGCAAATGAGGTATTAAAATCTAGCTGGTAGTTTTTGGGACTACATAATGGCCTTAAATTCAATTTTAAATGGAATTGATATAATTTTATAAAACAAATACTGGTTAAAACCATGATATATAAAACGATTGAAAATCAGAAAAATAAAGCTCAGGAATTTGAACCTAGGACACAAAATCGTTATGCTTAATGCTACCAAACGACAGGACCAAAATGAAATGTAATTAAAAAATCCAAAATAATAGTATGGCAAAAAGTTTATTAGGCAGCCTTATTAAGGGAACAATAAAAGTAGCGAAGGCAGTTTCGAAAGATATTGAAAATACAAAAAAACGTGCTGAAAAAGAAAGAATTATTGCACAACGCAATTCTGAAAAATTGCGATTAAAAAATGAAAAGGAACAAATAAAAGCACAAAAAGAAGCTGAAAAATTAAGATTGAAAAATGAAAAAGAAATGGAGCGATTACGTAAAATAGAGGAAAAGAAAGCCTTAATCAATAACATTTCTGAAGTCAATTCAACAACAAAAACAATAAATTAAATAAGATGGGACTATTCGACTTTCTAAAGAAAAAAGAATTTGAGGAAATCAACCGACTAAAAACTGAAATTAATGAAATGAAATCAAATTTCAGTTCAGAAATAAGTCAACTTAAAACTCAGCTCGATAAGTATAAATCAATTACTGACATTGAATCTGAAGTTGTTGAGCAAAAGAAAAATTTGGAGCAAGTAATTAGTGACAAAAACTCCGAGATAATGAGTATTGAGGAAAACTTCAGCACTCTAGATATAAATTACAAGGCCGCGTTAGATACATATAGCAAGCTGCGTAAAGAAGTTAGCATATTTGAATCTAAGTTAGACCTGATAGAATTTGGTATTTACGAGCCTGTATACAGCTTTGAAAAATCAGATGATTACCGAAATGAACAAAATGAGATCATAGAAATTCAAAAATCTATGATTAGCAATGATACAGCTGCTATTTGTCATACACAGTGGACTGTTGAAGGAAGTGAAGCAAAAGGAAAAGCAGTGGTAAAAGTTTATAAGAAACTAATGCTTAGAGCATTCAACGGAGAAAGCGATGTGTTAATAGCTAAGGTTAAGTGGAATAATGTAAATCAAATGAAGGAGCGAATGCAAAAATTATTTGATGCAATAAATAAGTTGGGAGAAGGTTTTAAAGTGTATTTAAACGATGCCTATCTTGACCTTAAACGAAAAGAACTAATTCTTGAATACGAATATCAAACAAAGCGACAGCAGGAGAAAGAAGAAATGAGAGCAATTCAAGAAGAACTAAGAGAAGAAGAAAAAGCTAAAAGAGAATTTGAACAAGCGCAACGCGAGGCAGAAAAAGAAGAAGCTAATTACCAAAAAGCGCTAGACAAAGCAAGAAAAGAAATTGAATTGGCGACAGGTGAGAAACAAAACTTTCTACAATCCCAAATTGAAAAATTGGAAATAGAACTTAAAGAAGCACAGGAGAAAAAAGAAAGGGCTTTATCTATGGCTCAACAAACTAAACGCGGACACGTTTACATAATTTCGAATATTGGTTCATTTGGAGAAAACGTATACAAAATAGGAATGACAAGGCGTTTAGAGCCTATTGACAGAGTGAAAGAATTAGGGGACGCTTCTGTTCCATTTCAATTTGACATTCATGCGATGATTTATTCGGACGAAGCCCCAACCCTTGAAAATGAGTTACACAAAGCCTTTACAAACAAGAAAGTCAACATGTTAAATTATCGTAAGGAGTTTTTCAATGTGACATTGGACGAGATAGAACAAAAAACTAAAGAAATTGGATTGGATGCTGAATTTTCAAGACTGCCTGAAGCAATGGAGTATAGAGAAACACTTGCAATTCTTGACAAGTTAAATTCTCAGGTAAAACCAAAGACAATCGAACAAATTATTGCGGAGGAATTTCCGACCACCTTAACACACTGATAGAAAACACTATACATTATTAGGTGCATTTGATAAAAAAGTATTTTATGCTTAATTTGGAGTTGAGTCAAAACGCAGCCCTATCTTTTCAAAGACTCCAGGGAATTGTAGTTTTAAGGGAAACAAATCGTTTGAAATATTTAGTGGAAAACATTCAAAACCAACTGCCGTTGAAAACGATAAAAAAACCGTTCAAAAATATTTCATCTCTTTTCGGGATATTGGTTTTTGCTGTATTATGGCTCATTTCCAATATTTTAATAGCAAAAGACGTTTTCGAAACCAAAAATTTCGATAACCATACCATCGCACAAAACGAAATCAAAGCGCATAAAATTCAGTGGCCTTTGGTTTATCCTGACATTTATAAGGCCATATTAAAAATAGGCTTTCAAAAAAATTCAGACTCTTTTGGTTTGGCTTTTGGGGCAGCCGCAGAGTTTATCTGGAACCAAACGCTTTTTGGTGGACTTGGATATGAATTCAACCAGGTTCCTGAACGTTTAGATTTTGAGGGGGGAAAAATCCATAGAATTGCCATTCAAAGCGGGGCCATTTTTCAAATTGATGACTATGGCCGCCACCATATCCTTATTCATTTGCGGCCCGGGTTTTCCCTGTTAAAGTCTAAAGATGGAAATGGAAGTGGAATGGGTTTAGGGTTGGGTCTTGGATATGATTTTGGCTTGAATTCTGATTTCATATTATCTCCTGAACTTATATATCATTGGTATCCTTCTATCAGCGGCTCGCCCCATAGCCTTTCCGGCATAAATTTTGGTTTGAGACTCTCTTTTGGAAGGTGAAAAATGTTCATAATTTAAACAATATCGATAGCAGTTCTGAATGACTTCGACCGAAGATTTTTATATGAAAAGAGCCTTGCAGATTGCAAAGCTTGGTGAAGGAAAAGTGGCGCCAAATCCACTGGTTGGAAGTGTAATCGTCCATCCCAGACATGGAATTATCGGAGAAGGTTTTCACGGTTTTTTTGGAGGGCCCCATGCCGAAGTGAATGCCATTTCCAATGTGAAAAATCAGGATTGGCTCAGTGAATCAACAATTTATGTGAATCTGGAACCCTGCTGCCATTTTGGAAAAACACCGCCATGCGCAGATTTAATTATTGATAGAAAAATTCCAAACGTAGTGATTTGCAATTTGGACCCACACCCTTTGGTCGCCGGCCGGGGAATTCAAAAATTAGAATCAGCAGGAGTACATGTGGTTTATGGAGTTTTAGAAAGTGAAGGGCAAGCACTAAATAAAAAATTTTTCATATCCCAAAAGAAAAAAAGGCCTTTCATAACTTTAAAATGGGCACAAACCAGGGACGGTTTTGTGGCAAGAACAGATGGAAGTTCAAAATGGATTAGCGGACCGCAAAGCAGGCAATGGGTCCACAAAATGAGGTCACAACATCAAGCCATTTTTGCAGGAAACAACACTTTAAGGATAGACAATCCGGAATTGAATGTGAGAGATTGGAAAGGTCCGGCTCCTGTACGGGTTGTAATCGACCCAAATCTTAAGTTAACTCCTGAATTAAAGATATTTTCAAGCAAAGAATCAGAAATCTGGATTTTCAATTCTATCAGGAACGAAACTGTTTTAAATAAGAACTACCTTCTTTTAGATCCCGGAAATGACTTTATAGGTCAGGTTTTGAAAGTCCTCTGGGAAAAGGGTATTCATTCGCTTTTCGTGGAGGGAGGAAGCCAGATGCTGAACCATTTCATTGAAAAGGAAATCTGGGATGAGGCAATGGTTTTTACAGGTCCAATGGAATTCGGTTCAGGTTTAAAAGCACCGGAAATTAAAAATGGAATTTTATCTGAGGTTAAACAGATTGAAAATGACTTTCTTAGTTGTTGGCATTCATCTGCAAATGAATAGAATCAAAGACTACAACCAAACTCCGGAATTTAAGGAGCTGTAGAATTTACCACCAACCTTTTTCAATTCATATTCGTCTGGATATTAATTGATTCATTATTTCAATATTTTAATTTAATTGCATCACAAATTCCTGTATTATGAAACACCTTTTATGTATATTCTTGCTTTTTGGATTGTCTGTTTTTAATCTTTTTGGACAAGGTAGTTTTTGTACAAACCCAGGTTTTGTAAAGGTCAAAGTTTTTATAAAACCGGACTTAAGTTCAGTTGCCCAAACCTATTGGGAAATTGTCTCATCTGCAGGAGATACACTAAAAAAAGGAACAAGTAACTCGGACAGCATTTGCGTCCCAGCCAATCAATGTATCAGATTTACAATTCACGACAGGGGTGAAAATGGCCTTTGCTGCACCAACGGAATTGGATATTACAGATTATTTTATGATGACGTTTTAGTTCGTGGGGCTTACAAGTTCAGGGGAATAGAAACTACCAACATGGGTTGTTCTGGTTGTGTTTCAACTGCCGGTACAAAGCGACTTAGAATTTACATCAACACAGACCAGTATCCGGAAGAGACATCATGGTCCCTGACTAACAACAACAATGACACGCTGGCAAAAGGAAAAGATAGAGGAGATACAGTTTGTGTTCCAAATAATACTTGCCTTAAATTTACCGTGCTGGACCGGTATGGTGATGGATTTTGCTGCAATTTTGGACAAGGTGGCTATCAGGTTTTTGCTGACACGGGTCTTGTATTGGAAGGTTCTTCATTTGGATTCAGGGAAGAAAGACTGATGGGTTGCGAGCCAGGTTTCGATTGCAGTTCCGCCATTCCTGTAACTATAAATGATACTTTAACTGCCACCTACGACAACCATTGGTATAAATATGTTGCCGATTCTACGGGTAGCTACGCCATTTCAACCTGTAGTCTTTCAAACAATTGTCAAACCAAAATCTGGGTTTATGATTATTGCATTGGTTTAACTCCTACTGAAAACAATGCGGGCACAATTGCCTACAGTGCAGGAGGTTGTGGCCCGAACGCCTACCTTCCGGTAGTATTAATTAAAAATAAAACGTATTACATCCGCATCGGCGATTCAGACAACAATTGCCCCGGAAATATCAACTGGAGTTTCAGGTTTCTTGGTCCCGTGGTCGGTTGTACAGACCCTAACTCATGTACTTATAATCCCGTTGCGACAGTCAATGACCCTGCGGCTTGCCTATACAGCCCAAATCCAAATTGTCCGGACCAGCCAGATTTAATGGTTGATAGTGACCTGTTAAAAACTTCCTTTGTTTATGACAGTCTGACCAACAACAACGCCTGTTTCGTGCAGGAAGGTTGTCTTAAAGGATATGGCAAGCGGTATCTGATTAAATTTAGCACCCGGATTGAAAATATTGGGGCAGCAGATTATTACATCGGTCGTCCCCCAACCGACAGGAATCGTCAATATGAATCCTGGATTTGGGACCCATGCCATAACCATTGGCACTATAAAGGCTATGCCGAATATGTTTTGTTTGATAAAAATTCCAATGCCATTCCCGCAGGATTCAAAGCAGGGTTTTGTGTTATGGATTTAAACTGTTCGCAAGGTGGAGGAACCCCAAAATATAATTGTGGCCGGCAAGGCATAACCGCCGGGTGCGGGGATATTTATAGCAATGGATTGAGTTGCCAATGGGTAGACATTACCGATGTGGATACAGGAAGATACACACTCGTCGTTCGTGTTAACTGGGACAATTCGCCAGATACGCTTGGAAGAATAGAATCAGACAAATTTAACAATTGGGGACAGCTTTGTGTTCACATCAAAAAGAACAGTTCAGGAAGAAGATTCGTTTCTATAATACCAAACTGTATCAACTATGTAGATTGTAATGGGGAAGTTTTTGGTTCGGCTAAAAGAGATTGTAAAGGTGTTTGCCAGGGAACTGCCCTCAAGGGAGATTTTAATACAGATTCGATTTTAAATAATGCCGATCTGATTGCACTTACAAATGGGATTAAAGATTCCACACTTTCATTTACGGCTTGCCGTGATTTGTTTGGAGACCAATCCATCAATATTGCTGATATTCAAATGCTTGGGCAATGCTTGCTGGAAACCGCGGATACAAATCTGATTTCAAAACCCGCATGCCGTTTCGAAAATGCGATTGTCAATTCCAGCAATACAGCCAAAATCAGAATTGATTCGGTAAACCTTTCGCAGGGATATGCAGACCTTTCAATGGAAAACCCAACAGATGATGTTGTGGCCTTTCAGCTTCGCCTTTCCGGATTGTCAATCGATTCAATAAAAACAATTGGTCTGGCTGATTCAGGAATAGTATCTCTCAATTTCAATACAAACGGGTTGGTTTTTGGAAACATCTTTAAAAATCATTTTTCAAGAAGCACTTCACCAAAACCATTCCTGAGGGTTTATTTTGACTCTTCCCAGGGCAGTCAGGTTTGTATTTCGAAAATTCATGCCATCATGAACAGAAGCCTGGAGCTTATTGGCAAACAGGCAGGTCCATGTAAGAGCATAGGCAATATTACTTTTGTGGCCCAGGCCAAAGGAAAATCCGGATTAAGATTGATACCAAATCCGTTTTCAACTTCCACCAAATTATATTTTCCAAATAGCGACAATTCATCTTATACCTTAATCATGAGGGATGTAAATGGAAAAATCGTTCAGCAACAAGATAACCTGAAGGGTTCGGAAGTGGAGGTTCAAAGGTCAGGTTTGTCAACGGGTTTATACTTTTTTCAACTCGTTGGAAAGGAAAGCTTTTCCGGCAAAATGATAATTGAGTAATTTCATTACAATTGTCTGCCTGTGAACAAATCTGAAAGGATTGCTTATTTAAAAGACGCCATTCAGGAAAGCCCCGAAGATCCGTTTGCTTTTTATGCACTTTGCCTTGAAGAACAGGAAACCCTTGACCCGGCCCAATTGATTGTAAAATGGAATGAGGTGCTTACCCTGTTTCCCGACTACCTTCCCTCCTACTACCAGGCTGCCAAAATAAACCAGGAAGGGAACCAAAAAGAAACTGCCATTGATATACTCAAAAAGGGAATTCAACTGGCATTAAAGCAACAGGAACACCACGCCTTAACAGAGTTAAAATCATTTCTTCAAAACATCCTGATTGAGGATTAGGCCAATTAAAATGGATAACCAATGCCGACATTCAGAAGGGTTTGGCCCTTGGTTCCAAATGGTTTTTTAAGACTGAGATTTCTTATCGTCCATTTGTTTTCAAATTCCGAAAATGCCGGATTGTAAATTTTGGTGGCAGCATCAATCCTGATAATCAGGAATGAAAAATCGAATCTTAAACCCACACCACCACCCAAGGCCAATTGTTTGATAAACAAGGGCGAAAGTTCAGCGCCTGGTCTGTCTCGGTCTTTGTAAATACTCCAAACATTTCCGGCATCTGCAAAAATGGCACCCTCAAAAATTCCAATTATCTTCCTTCTGACCTCGATACTTGCCTCCAGAATTAACTCTCCCGGTTGCTCCGTCCGAAGGTCGTTTTTGTTTCCAGTTTCGGGTGAATAGTTGCCGGGTCCTAATCTTCTTGGCAACCAGGCCCTGATGCTGTTGCTACCGCCTGCAAAATTATATTTCTCCCAAGGCAGAATGGTTGAATTTCCAATTGGAACAGAAATTCCGGAAGCCAAACGGAAAGCAACCATAGTTTTTTTGCTGGTAGGCTGGTAAATCCTAAAATCTGCACTGGTTCTGAAATATCGGAAAGTTTGAAAGCCGGCAATGGTGGTGCTATCCGTCTTTAAGACCCTTTTTAGAAATTGACGCAATAATTCTCCGCCATATTCAACATTCAATCTGAAATATTTAGACCGTTTCCTTTGGCCCCCAACATTGTCGTTGTACATATAATAAGCATTGAAGTTGGTAACCACTGAAGTCTGAAATGACCTTTCAACACCCTGACCCAGACCAGAAAACAAAATCAACTGCTGTTTGTAATCCTGATTCAAAGAATTGGGGGGAGTTACGTTTACTGTGACATCAATTGGCGAAATTCCAATTTGCTTTGTCGGAGAAAGTTGAAGTGAGTAGTTCAAGGCACCTTTCACCAGATTTCTGCTGTATTCTGGTCTTTTTAAACTACTTATGCTGAAAAGAAACCTTGTTTTTGGGTTGTATTCGAAAAGCTTTGGATTCAGTTTAAAGGGAGACAAAATCTTTGAAATAGAAAAAGCTCCTGTAATACTCAGGTCCCTGGCCCTGAAAATCACATCGTTTGGCAAAAAGGTGGACAATTGACCTTCCTGGGAATACCTGAAATTGACCTCAAAAACTTCGAAGCCACCAAAAATATTTCTGATCTTAAATCCTGTATTAAAGTATGGACCTGGCGCTCCCTGACTTACCAGCAATCCTATTTCATTAGAAGTCTGATATTTAGGCAATCGATTGGCTACAATTTTCAGGTTCATTTTTTGTCCAATGGTATCAATCGCAAGGTTTACATATCGAAACATATCCATACCTGAAAGCTGAGCCTGGGTATTGGTCAACCTGGAATAATTGTAGTACTGGTTGGGATGTACCAATATTTTTGAATCTAATATCCCAAGGGAATATTTTCGTTGGGTTTGAAAAAAGTAGTCTACTTTGTTGTAGGTAATTGAATCTGCAATTCCAATTTTGCTGGAATCTGATTCGTTGAGCGTCATTGAGATTTTGTCTACAGCATAAGATTTATGGTAACCATTCTCAGGGTTTTGAACCGTAAGGGTTACATCCAATCCATAGGAAGAAAAAAGGTCAGGTTTTTCTTTATAAAGCAATGAATCTGCTTTGGTAATGGGTTCAGCAGCGCCGGTATCAACATTAACATTGATATACTCCCTGCTAAAAACATAATAACCTTTATCCCTTAAGACCTTCTCTATCAACTCCCTGTCTTTGATGATATTTCCCTTTTCATATGGATTTCCAACCTTGATGCTCATTGAAGACCTTGAACTATCAATAATCCGCCTGATTCTAAAATCATCAGTCTGGTATTTAACCCGCCTTATCCTATGCGGTTTATTTTCCTGAATTGTATATTTTATGGAAATATTTCCGCCAATAAAAGTATCTTCCTTCAGACTGACTTTAGCGTTATAGAACCCTTTGTTGAATAAAAATTTAGACATCTCAGCCATGGTTTGTCTGGATTTTGAGCTGTCATATATGGCCGGTGGTTCACCTACAACCCGCATCCACCAGTTGCCTTCATATAAATTCAAATAAAGGGATTTGCATTTTTTCTCCTTTTTGGTCTCCAGTGAAATCGAATCTCTGAATGAACCCTGGGGTAGTGCCGCTATTTTTTTATCGTAATAGGCTATTTTTTGGTTAAGCTGCCTTCTCACCCTGTTGGTATCCCAAATACTTTTTCCAAAAAAATAAAATCCGAGATAAGGCGTCAGGCCAAGAATTTTCCGGTTCGCCTTTTGGCGGAACAGAAGTTCCAAATCTTCTTTTGATGTGCTTTTCTCTCCTTTAATCCGTTGGTTTATAAGTAGATATTCTCCTTTTTTTAAAAATGGAGCAGTAATACAGCCTTGGAGATAAAGCATTAAAAAACATAGGAAAAAAATCCGCGTTGTTCTTAACTGCCTTTTTTCTATACTCAAAATATGGTTGTCCAAACTGGGATACTGAATTTGCAATAACTTTGCCCCAAAAGTAAGCCTAAATGCACCTTCTTAGTCAGGCAAAAGCCAAACAAATAAAAGCTTTTCATCAAAAAAAAATCAGGGACGAATCTGGCTTATTTTTAATAGAAGGAAAAAAAATATTTTTTGAGACAATCAAATCCAATTGGGACATTGAATACATTTGTGTAACCCATTCTTTTTATGATACTTACAAAGATTCTTTGTCAGGATTTTCTGACAGAATCTCAATTGGCACGGAAGACCAAATCACCCAAATCAGTACTTTAAAAACAAACAACAATGTTGTTGCTTTGGTAAAACAACCGAAGTCCAGCAAAATTCCCAACCCAAAAGCTGACCTATGGTTGGTATTGGAGTCTATTTCAGACCCTGGAAATATGGGAACCATCATCCGCCTCGCAGATTGGTTTGGCTTACAGGAAATAATCACAATCGGCAATTGTGTGGAATGGTTTAATCCAAAAGTAGTTTCATCTTCTATGGGTTCATTTTTAAGAATCAAACAGATAAAGTCTGATTATAAATCACTTACTGAATCTGGCAGACAGGCTTTTGTTGCCGACATGGTGGGTGAAAGTTTGTATACTTTTTCATTTCCGGAAAATTCGGTTTTAGTCATTGGAAATGAAGCAAATGGAATTTCAAATGATTGGGTAAAAAGCAATGCCAGAACTATCTCCATACCTTCGTTTGGAAAAGCAGAATCTTTAAATGCAGGAATTGCAACTGGAATAATACTCAACCATTATCAGTTTGGTAAAACCAGATAATTCATTCCATCTCAAGAATATAAGAATTGCCCTGGCAGACCAGGAGAAAAACCCCGATTAGTATTTCCGACCGTAATAAAGGGTGATAAATGCCGAGGTGAAAAAGCTTTGGTTGGGAACATAAGCCATTATTTTCTGCTCCCGGCTAAACTTTTCGGCAACTACGCCTGTCTCTAAACCCACAACTGAACTTTTTATCTGGCCAAATTCAAAGGTTAATGAGGCTTTAAGATGGCCGCCAAAGGTGGCTTTAATTTGATCGAATCCATCAGTAAAATATCCGGAACCAGAGATAAGGCCTTTTTTTTCAAGGCCTTCCGTATAAGGAACGCTTACAGGTGAGGGCGGATTAGAAAAAGGTGGTTCTTCAAGCAAAACATAATAAGGCTTTAAAAGCCCGATGCTTGGCCCTCCGCCAAAAAGCATGTTGATGTGTATGCCCTCCTCACTTGCTTTTTTAAAAAGGCAAAATTCTCTGCCATAAAATGGTCTTAAAGAAAATAAGTAATTGGTTTTATAGGCCAAAAAAGAGTTTCCCGTATTCTGATCCCGATTTCTGATTTCCTTTGAATTTTTAATATGAACAAATTCAAAACCAAAGCACTGAAACTGCTTTTCACCTTTTGCTTTTGACCATCTTAAATTAAATCCCCCTATCAAGCCCGCATTGGTATTGAAATTTATTCCATAGGCAAACTCCTCAGAATAAGACTGTTCATCACTTTGACCGAAAACCTGGCCTCCAAAAAATATCAGATTGAAAATTAAAATAAAGAAATAAACTCTCCCCATATTGTATTCTTGCATTCAAAAGTCAACATTAAAATAACCCCCTCCAAATTAAATATGGCAACGGCTACAGGAAAATATATCGGTGAACTACGAACTGAGCTTAAACATTTGGCCTCCGGGCAGTCATTCATAACCGATGCACCGGTTGACAACAATGGAAAAGGTGAAGCCTTCTCTCCGACAGATACGGTTTGTGCAGCCCTTTCCAGTTGCATGATGACTTTAATGGGAATCTACGCCACCCGTGAATCGATTGATTTAAAAGGACTTACCTCTACAATAACCAAACATATGGCTTCTGACCCAAGGCGAATTTCAAAGATTGAAATTGAATTTGTCTGGCCAAATCCGAAAGCAACTGAGCAACAAATAGAGCTTTTGAAAAAATATGCACTCACCTGCCCCGTTGCCAAAAGTTTACATCCTGAAATTGAACAGGTAGTAACTTTTAATTTTTAATGGCCTCAAGGGCATTGGCAAGCCGGATGGACTGATGTGTTTCTGTAAAAACACAGGTTCCATTTTTTAAAACCAATATCTGCGGTGATTGATGTTCCACCTGAAGTTCCGAAGCAATTTGGTTGGAAATATCTCTGTGGGCCAACAAATCGAGATAACAAATGCTCAATGCATTTGACCCGGTTTCTTTCCAGTTTCTTTCAAATCGGTCCAAAGCCATTTGGCTTATCGAACAGCGGGTGCTGTGTTTAAATATAAGAACCGGTTTTTGGTATGATGCCTCTATCTGAGCCTTTAGCTCATCGGCGTTGGTAAGTACAATCCAATCTTGCATTTTGCAAAGTTAGCAGAGAAACACCAGTCCAAGGACTTCAAATGTTTGTTTTATCCCAATTTCCGCAATAGAAAAATCTTTTGGTTCATAAATGATTGATCTTCAAATTAAGCCCTCGCGATTGGAGAGGATTAAGGTGAGGTTCATAAATTCAGGAAGCTCAATCATTTCAACTTTTAAGGACCGATTTGAGGTGAATTTTAAATTTTGGGTTGAATTTGTTTTCTGTTTAAAAGTTTATCCTCAAAAAACTTCAAGCCAAAATTGACACCCAAAATTAGGACCGTTGACAAAAAGGCCTCTGGAATCATGCCTGCAGCAGCCATACAACCGACGGCAGAGCAACACCAAACCGTTGCCGAAGTGGTGAGGCCATGGACGTTCAGCCCTTCTTTAAAAATTATACCTCCGCATAAAAAACCTACACCTGTTACAACCTGGCCCACAATCCGGGTGACATCTCCATGCTCTCTGGTGAGAAAAATCGAAATCAAAACATAAATGGCAGAGCCTGTCGATACCAGCGTGTTGGTTCGCAAACCGGCTGATTTATGGTGCCATTGACGCTCAAAACCGATGATAAATCCGGCAAAAAGGGCGACCAAAAGGCGTATGGTAAACTCCTGAAGTTCCAACATTTGAAAACAATCATTTAAAGCCGAAATGAAAGCAGGAAAAACGGAGAACAAATCATATCTGGGTTAAAAGAATTTATATAAATCCAACTAAAAATTTCTTAAATTATATTTTTATAAGTAGGAACTGGCCAATTGTTTAAGATCAGCCAAAAACCTTTCATTCGGTGGGTTGGTATTCAACCCCTGCGCAGCAAAAAGGATTTTCAATTCAATCCTTAAACCTCAGTCTGGCATTCAGAAAATCGTTTTGTCTAAACCAGGCCGATGGTTTCTTGCCAAATAGCACCTTTATACTTCATTTTCTCACTATTTGGGAGACTCTCTAAAGTTTGTTTTACAGGCAATTATAGGGCCTTCCTGAAGATAGAAAAGTCTAGCCTTTACCTCAAAACATTACATGTCTACCATTACCACAATCCATGAAATTTTTCCATCCGGTATTCCCATACATTTGTGATGAATTCTGAGAAGGATTCCCGGATGACAAAAACAGGTATAGCATTTGCTTAATCTTCCGGAAGGCTTCATATATGACTATAGGTCACACATGAATTTGGTTTTATTATACAAAACATTTGTTATGAATCTCTTGAGTTACGACAGCCTATACCTGCTCATGTCCGGTAAGTTGGAAAATACAGAAAATTCTGCTCTGGCGGATTGGTTACATTCTGTATTTTTTAATTCCTGGCCAGCCACGGACAAAGGATTTATTCTTTCCAGTTTTGCCAATTCTGCAAATTTTTTCATCAAAAATCAAAGTTTTTTATTTTTTTTCGATACTACTTACACTAACAACCATTAGTTTTGCCCTCGATTTTTCATACGAAATTATGAATTACAAAATTCTTCACTCCTACTCAATAAAGTTAATAGTGTCTTATTTTGAATCAAACACCCTTCCATTATTCGCCCAGTCGAATGGTTTTAATATCGGAAGCAGCTGGTTTCTTGTACCACTGCTTCAGATGATTTTCAACAAAGAAAGCCGGATTTATCTGGCGGGTTGCTCTAAAAATGTTCGGAACATTCCAGATTTCACTGAAAATTTTTCCCGCCTGATTCAAACCCATTCTGCCGAAAAAAATTCCGGCAAACTCAAATCATTGCCTAAAAATTCGTCACGGCATCTGACAGAATCAAATCCTGGAACTACTACATCAACATCTTACCGCACTTGCGGGCAATCGATTAATTCAAAAAGCATTCAGACCTCAATAATTTTTAATGATTCATTTTTTCAAAATTAAGAACCCAATTAAAAAATATTTATTCTTTTTCACCCTTGTTTCTATGGGAACCATTCCTGTCAAAGGATTTAATTTTAGTAAATCCAAGAATTACAGCACTTTGGCTGAGGTGCTGAAACAATTCATTCTGTGCCGCGGGAGAAAATCTTTGTTGCTCATGCAACTCGCTTTTCTTATTTCCTGCACAGGTGTTGTGGCACAGACCCTTCGCTCATCAGTGTCATCGGGCAGTTGGGGTAGTAGCTCCACCTGGAGTCCTGCGGGCGTGCCTGGCGCAACAGATCCGGTAGTGATCAGTGCGGGTCATAACGTGACCTACAGCACTGCCACCAATTTCACTACTTCAGGTGCGATGACTTTATTAGGTACCCTTTCGATTAACCCAGCCACTGCTGTAACCTTTTCGGTAGGTGGGTTGAGCGGATCGGGGAACATTGTTGGTTCTGGCGGAGCCCACATTTTCAGGGCTGGATCCAATAACCTGAACACCACCTATTCGGGGGTCATCAGCGGTTCTTCCTTTCGTTTAGAAAAAGCGGGAACCGGTACCATCACCCTGAGTGGTGTCCATACCTTCGGCGGCAGCCTCACCATCAATGGCGGCAGCGTGACTTTAGGGGGAGTGGGCAGCCTGGACGGCGGCAGCTACAGCGGAAACATCATCATCAACGGAGGGATTCTTAATATAGCCTCAACATCTGATCAAACCCTGAACGGGAGCATTACCGGATCCGGTTCCATAGTGAAAGAGAATTTAGGAACGCTGACCATTAGTCATTCTACCAATACCTACACAGGCACAACCACCATTTCCGGTGGGGAGCTACGCCTGAATCCAGTAGCCAATGCCACTATAGCCTCTCAGATAATTCTGAACGGGGGTACCCTGAGTACCTCGGGCATCACAGCGGGCCGAACCATAACATCATCATCCACCCTCCGTCTTACAACAACATCATCTCTTGCATTGGGTTCTTCGGCCCATACCCTGAGTTTTGCCAATAGTGCAGCCCAAAGCTGGACCTCTTCAGCCTTGTTAACCGTAAATGGCTGGACCGGCACTGCCGGTTTACCCGGCACAGCAGGAAGGGTTTTCTTTGGCAATACTACCGGTGGACTGACAGCAGTACAGTTGGGTCAGATAACCCTGAGCGGGTATCCCTGGGACCCTATTTTGCGGACAGATGGTGAAATTGTGCCAGGCACTTCTACAGCCACATACACCTGGAACGCCACAACCGGCTCGGCCAACTGGCAGTCATCCGGCAGCTGGACTCCGGCAAGGGTCACCCCTCAGCCGACCGATATCTTATATTTTTCAAATGGCGGCACTTCGGTGGCTAATAATATACCCAATCAAACCCTGGCACAGTGCATCATAAGTAACAACACGGCGATCACCCTTCAGTCGGCAGCCACAGGCAATACACTGATCATACAAGGCAATGCAGGCACAGATCTGGACATACCGGCCGGCAGTTCACTCACGCTCGGCAATGGCGCCAATGCCATGAACCTGAGTTTTTCGGGTGCAAACCATACAGCACTCATTGCCGGAACCATGACCCTGAGCAACGGAAACACAGCCAATACCTTTAACACGGCCAACAGCACTTCCACGATAAGTGGCACGCTCGACAACGGGGCCACGCTTTCAGGAAATGTAGTTAACAACGGACAGATAACTTTCAGCCGGAGCGATTCATATACCTATGCCGGAGTCATATCCGGTGCAGGCGGAATAACCAAGACAGGAGCTGGAACCCTTACACTGACTGGCAGCCATACTTTCACAGGCCTCACCACCATCAGTGTGGGGTCCCTTTCTATAGGGTCGGGGAGCACATCGGGTTCCCTCATTGGAAACATTGAAAATTCAGCATCTCTCATTTTCAACCGTTCTGACAATTCTGAATATCCGGGCGACCTGACTGGCACGGGCACCCTAAGCAAACTGGGGGCTGGCACGCTCAATATCACCGGCGACCTGACGCACAGCGGTGTCACCACCGTCACTGCAGGGCTGCTCTCCATCGGCAACGGTGGTACGACAGGAACAATTTCAGCAGGTTCAGCTATAACCAACAATTCAATTATCGTTTTCAACCGGGCAGACGATTTAACATACGACGGGGTGATAAGTGGAACGGGTGCACTGAGAAAACTGGGCAGCGGGTTATTGGTGCTTACAGGGGCGAATGCCTACACAGGAACCACCACCCTATCGGCTGGTTCATTGGAACTTGGGGCATCGGAAGTATTACCGAATACATCAAATATTATACTTTCAGGAGGCTCCCTGCGCACAGGTACAGCGGGCGGTTACACAGAAACAGTGGGAACCTTGAACCTTACCGCGAATTCATCCATCATTCTGGGTAGCGGTTTACATGCCCTCAGATTTGCACCTTCGAATCTGGTGAGCTGGACAGCCGGAGCCCAACTCAGCATCAGTGGCTGGCAGGGTGTTGTCAACACCAGTGGCACACAAGGCGAAATTTTCTTCGGTAATTTCCCGACTACACTTACAGCAGGACAGTTGGCTCAGATAAGCTTTGTGGGCTTTGTAGGTACCTCTACCCTACTCAGTACGGGTGAACTTGTAGCCCCTTTGGCGCCTCTTAACTACGTATGGAATGCCACCAGCGGAACAGCCGACTGGCAGGCATCCGGGAGTTGGACACCGGCCCGGACAAGCCCTTCTGCCGCAGACATTCTGGTTTTTGGCAACGGGGGCAGTTCTACCGCCACCAATGTCCCCACCCAGACCATAAGCCAGATTGTGGTGCGGAGCAGCACCCTTATTACGCTTTCACCCGCTGCAACAGGAAACACGCTCAGGATTCAGGGCGGTGCCGGTACCGATTTGACCATAGAATACGGATCCGGGCTTAGTCTGGGCAGCAGCAGTTTAGCCATGAACCTGTCATTTACTGGTTCGGGACATCTGGCCAGCCTGCAGGGAGATATGACTTTGAACGGCACTTCAGTATTCAATACCGCCAATTCCACCACCACCATCACGGGCAACAACAGCGTAGCAGTGAATCTGCGACCCGCCCTGTATGCGATGGGGAGCAACAACCTGTCGGGTAACATCATCAACAACGGGATACTGGAGTTTCAGGGCACCATCCACAACTATACAAACGTCATTTCGGGGACCGGCATTGTAAACCTGAGGGGTACACCTACAGTTACTTATACCGGAGCCAATACCTACACCGGAGCATCCTGGATCTACGGCGGCAGATTGAATATCGGCAGCGGAAGCACAACAGGATCGATTGCATCAAATGTATTTCTGGTGGGGGGAAACCTCCGGTACGACCGTTCCGACAATATAACCTATGCAGGAACAATTACAGCAAATGGAACCAATTGTTCAAGGCTCGAGAAATACGGCGCAGGGGCACTTACCTTGTCCGGCAAGTTTCTAAGTCCTCTTGTCACCTGCCAATCTTACATTTACATGTACAACGGCGGTATCAAACTGGGAAGGGCCAATGTTCTGTCTGATTCTATGTACTTTTATATATGGGGTGGTGGCAACACTACCTATCTGGATCTGAATGGTTTCAGCGAAACGGTGGGCGGGACAATGACTGCTACCGGAGGATTTTATGTCACCAACAGTGCAGCCGGGGCTGTGGATACCATTACCTTTAAATTTAATGCGGGCCAGACCTGGCAGAACTTCTGGGTTCAAAACGGGGCCGGTACGGTCAGGCTGCAGACTTTCGGCCAATTCCAGAGCGGTAACAACAATACCCATACGGGCGGAACCTTTGTGGGGGCGCCAAACGGACAACTGTATTTACAATACGATGGCCGGTTTCCGAATGCAGGTGGGATAGTCAACAATGGTCAGGTAACTATAAGTTCCATCACCGCAACCTGGAATTACAGTGGTATCATTTCCGGCACAGGCAAGCTTAACCTTAGTTATTTCGATGCAGGGAGGACACTTACGCTTTCCAACCGGAATACATTTACCGGAGGGGTCAGGATTTTAGGCGGCAGCCTGCAGCTTGGCATTGCCAACGCCCTGAGCAATTTTTGTCCCATCACCATGGCCACCTATGTCCCATGGATATCCAGCAACTTTCTGACGGGCGGATTTACGGATACGGTGGGACCCCTGATGATGGAGGGGTCGGGTGTCATCGCCCTGGGGGGAGGAAACCACAGGCTTATGTTTGCAAATTCGAGCGGTTTGGGCTGGAACATCAACGATCCGGGAGCCAGCACGAACACTACTTATCCACCCGTAAGACTGACCATTACCGGCTGGACGGGTACAGCAGGCAGCAGCGGGACAGCAGGCAAGATATTTTTTAGTAGTCCGACCGGGCTTACCGCCCAGCAACTATCCCAGATAACATTCAGCGGGTATCCGAACAATCCGGCCATGCTGCTTCCCACGGGTGAGTTGGTACCGGGCCCGGCACCTGCCATGTACACATGGGTAGCGACCACAGGCACTGCCAACTGGCAAACGCCTGCGAGTTGGTCGCCGGCCCGAAACACACCTCTTTCAACGGATATGCTGCAATTTTCTGCCGGGGGTACCTCAACCGCATCAAATGTACCCACCCAGACGATAGCCCGTATTCTGACGAGCAGCAATACCAATATCACCCTTTTGGCAGCGGCCGACGGCAATACACTTACCCTCACGGGAGGTGCCGGTACAGACCTGTCTTTGGCCGGTGGTACCGTGCTCACCCTGGGCAGTGCTACTGCGGCGAGCCCAGCCATGCGACTGGTTCAAAACGGCCCTGACGGGCTGGTTTCCTCCATCGGGGGCACACTGAATCTGGCAGCCGGGAACACCAATAATACTTTTGATGCTGGCAATTACTATACCGTGCTTGTAACCGGCGGGGTCATCAACAACAGCGGTACCCTGAATGGAAAAATTCTTCATGCCAGCGGCTCGGGCACTCAGGTCAACCTGAACCGGACCGACAATTACACTCTTTCTGCGAATCTGGACTATCTCGGGGTCCAGGGGGCTTACCCCACCGGGCGGTACATCAAAAACGGTGCCGGCACCTGTACTGTTACCGGGACATTGAATCCCTGGGGAGGCCTTACCATCAGCGCAGGCACTCTGATGATAGGCAACGGCGGTACATCCGGATCCGCATTTAATCTGAATTTAGGGTCTTATGTAAACAATGGGGTTCTGGTCTGGAATAAATCTTCGAATGCCTCTTTATTAGGCGGAGGCACTACAGTTATTTCCGGGAGCGGTTCTCTTGTTAAACAGGGAACGGGGGTGCTGAATATCGGAAGTAATCATACTTTCACCGGCGGTACCACCATTAGTGCCGGAGCATTAAATTTGGGAGGTGGCGGAACGGGACCTTACTGGTCAGGTAGCAGTTCGGGCATGGTATTGGGAAACATATTGAACAATGCCGAGCTTTGGTTTACCCACAGTGCTGCCTTTACCTATTGGAACATCATCTCCGGCAGCGGCGCTGTGGACAAGCGATCTGGTAATGTTCTTACCTTTACACAACAGCATACCTACACAGGCAATACTTTTATCCGCAATGGCGGTACAATTCAATTGGGGATATCCAATTGTCTTCCGAATCTCAGCGCTGTGGTATTGGACAAAGGCATCCTTCGGACAGGATTGACAACCGGGTATAACCAGAATATGGGTACCCTGGCCGTGGTCAGCAGTGCAGTTGCTTCTGTTGTAAACGGTCAAAACTCAACCATTATTCTTGGCACAGGAGGTCATACAATTAGATTTGCCAACTCCAGCGGCGTAGCATGGGATCCGGGCGTCAGTTTAACCATTAGCGGTTGGACAGGCACTGCAGGCACAGCCGGCACAGCCGGCAGGATCTTTTTTGGCAATAATGCATCGGGACTGACGGCCACCCAACTGTCGAGGATAACCATTTCCGGCTTTTTGGGTAATCCGGTTCTTCTTTCTACCGGAGAGCTGGTACCCACCACAACTCCACCACCGAGCTACCGCTGGCTGGCTGCGGCAGCAAGTGCTGACTGGCAGAATCCGGCGAGCTGGACACCGGCAAGGAATACGCCTGCGGTCACCGACATTCTGGTATTCAACACGGCCGGCTCCTTTTCAGCTACAAATGTACCCACACAGAACATCGAAAGGATGTTGATAACCAACAACATGACTCTCCGTCTGGAGGCTTCTACCGGGGGAAGCACACTCAACATCCGGGGCAACTCGGCCTGCGGCCAGCTGGAAATAGCCCGCGGCAGTACAATAGAACTGGGCATACCCAATGGCAACATACCCATGAATCTGGGATTTGCCGGGTCCTGCAACATTGCCAACATTGCCGGAAGCTTAACCATCAATGAAAATACGGGGGGCAGCACCTTTAACACGGACAATTCCACCACCTACATGGCGGGAGGAACTTTGACATACGGGAACGGCAATTTTCTGGGCGATGTGTATTTATCTGCCCCGATTTCAAATGCAAGTGGAGGTTCACCCTCGGGCACCTTCAATTTCCTTCAGACCAGCGACCTTACTTTTTCAACCAGCAGGATAAAAGGGAGCGGCACCGCCACCCTGAACAAACTCACAGGTCCGCTGAGTACGCTGGCATTTGATGGGTCAGCCAATGCTGGAATTTTCTATACGATAAACTTATCAAAGGGTACCATAAAACCCCTGACCGCCACAGCACTTCCCGATTCCAGTTTCAGTTTGAATTACACCAATTTAGACAACAGTCCCTGCGTATTTGATGTAAACGGCTTTAGCCTGGCTGTGGGCAGACTTTTCAATGGAAATAACGGAAATGGCAACCTCCTTACCAACAGCGGTTCAACGCCAGCGGTATTGACCATGCTGGGCATAGGATCGCTTCAGGCCTCCGTCGGGCCCGCCTGGAACCCATCGGTTTGGCGGTCGGGTATCATAGAGGATGGTGCTGGCGGCCTTTCGCTTGCCTTCTTTCCCAAAGAAGGTCCGGGAAACTGCTGGAATCATTTCAATTTTGATGCAAATCTTGCTTACACGGGTACTACCACTGTTTATGCCGGTGCCCATCTGCAGATTGGGACTGCTGCAAGCCAGAACATAGTCAACCACGGTCAGCTCATATTCGGCATAAGCGCCGGTAAGGATAAAACCTATATGGGGAATATCTCTGGTACAGGGGAAGTAATCAAAGATAAGGACACATCACCCTATTCAGCATATGATATCGCGGGCAAGATAACCTTATCGGGTTCCAGTACATTCACGGGCACTGTTTGGCTTGGCCCGGGCAGTTTGGAGCTGGGTGCATCCGAGGTTCTTCCCGATGCAGCGACATTGGTGTTTGGGGGCTTTACCAGTACCACGGAGGCGGGAACCCTCAGTACGGGCTCCGCCACTGGCTACAGCGAAACGGTGGGAAAGCTCAGACTCAATGCAAACAGCACCATAGCCCTGGGCAGCGGAAGTCACACCCTCACCTTTGCCAATTCCAGCAGCGAACCCTGGGTAGGAACCACGCTGACCATTTCCAACTGGCTGGGTACAGCGGGCAGCAGCGGCACAGCAGGCCGGATATTTTTTGGCAGCGATGCCACCGGCCTGACGGCAGCACAACTCAATAAGATTTCCTTTTTAGGATTTATGGGTGCAGCCATGCTGCTTCCAAGCGGCGAGTTGGTACCTGCCCCGGTAAATCCGACCTATGTCTGGAATCCGACAACAGGTTCAGCGGATTTCCAGGTAGCCTCGAACTGGACTCCTGCACGGACCGTACCCGGACTTGATGATTTACTGGGCTTTACGGCAGGCGGTAGTTCGGTGGCGACCAATGTACCCACGCAATCCATTGGCAGGCTAATTGTTGCAAACAATACCTCCATTACACTTCAACCTTCGGGTGCGGGCCGTCTGCTCACCATTCAGGGCGGAAACGGATCTGACCTTATTGTAGCCTCCGGAAGTACGCTGACCATTGGCAACGGAGCCAATTCTCTGGGCATCCAGTATTTCGGATCGGGCCTGACAGCTGCTATATCCGGTAACATGACCATCAGCAGCAGCAATACTGCCAATTCCTATAACTCCAGCAGTGGTGCGCAGACCTTCATCAACGGCGGAACTCTGAATGTTGGGGGCACACTTTCGGGAAATCTAATCAACAACGGTACGGTTATTTTCAACCGTCCTTCGGGCACCTACACCTACGATGGTGCAATCTCTGGCTCAGGACTCCTGGACAAGCAGGCCAGCGCTGTGCTGATTTTTAGTGGTGGCCATACCTACAGCGGCGAAACCCTCATCAGTGCCGGAACTTTAATTTTGGGTACAGGTGGATTTCTTCCCACTGGCACTGTACTTACCGTTAGCAGCGGTGCTACCCTGGATCTCAATGGTTCGGATGGGCGGGTCGGCTCTATAAGCGGGGCAGGTGTAATCACCAATTCCGCAACCGGAGGTGTTACGTCCAACCTGTATGCGGGTGAAAATGGGAATTCCACCACCTTTAGCGGCATCATCCAGAATGGAGCATCTGCCATTCGACTGGCCAAGACAGGAATAGGCAACCTGAACCTGGCAGGAAACAATACCTACACAGGAGGTACACTTGTGATTGGGGGCGTTCTTTCATTGGGTGCCGGTGGCACCAGTGGCACCATAGTTGGCAATGTGGACATGGGTTTCTCTGACTATTTGTTTACGTCAAGCAATCCTACCCTGAGTTTCAACCGCTCGGACGACATCACCTATGCAGGCGTTATTTCAGGCACGGGCACGGTAACCAAGCAGGGGGCCAATACAGTAAGCCTTACGGGTGACCATACCTACACCGGGACTACCATTTGCAGCCAGGGCAGACTGTCATTCGGCAACGGAGGCACTACTGGATCGCTTACCGATGGTGAAATTGTCAACGATGCGACCGTGGCCTTTAACCGCTCAGACAGCTATATTTTCAATGGCTTCATTTCTGGAGCGGGTCTGGCAGAAAAGCGGGGAACAGGGACGGTAGCATTTACCAACAATCAAACCTACAGCGGCTTAACCAACATAATCGGTGGCACGCTCTCTCTGGGAAATAATACCACGGGCGGTTCGGTAACCGGAAATATTTCGATTCAGACCACGGGAAGAGCACTGGTATTCCACCGGAGCAACGACATTACCTATCCCGGAGTCGTATCCTCAACACTCGCCGGAACGGTAACCAAACGGGGCAGCGGTGTGCTCTACCTGACAGGTGCCAATACATACAGTGGAAATACAGTAGTGAATTCCGGAACCCTTTCCATCGGGGCAGGCGGCACGACAGGTTCTATAGCCAATTCGAACATTGTCGACAGTTCGGTTGTGATTTTTGACAGGTCAGATGCAATTACTTATTCCAGGGTGATATCCGGGCCGGGTGCAATGAGAAAGCAAGGTGCAGGTACGCTTACGGTTTCAGGGGCAAATACCTACACCGGAGCAACCTTTGTAACTGCCGGCATTTTGCAGCTTTCAGGAAACGAAAGAATCAGCAACTTCAGCCGTATTGAACTCAGCGGCGGTACCCTGCGGACAGGCAATGGCAATACTGAATCGGTTGCCACACTGACACTTGGCTCAAATTCCACACTGGCATTGGGCGGAACCACTGTGCATAATCTGAATTTTTCTAATTCCAGCGCAATAGCATGGTCTTCGGGAACCACGCTGACCATTACAGGTTGGCAGGGCATACCCGGTGCATCCGGAACAGGCGGGAAAGTATTTTTCGGAAGTGCTTCCGGCACCCTGTCGGCCCAGCAGCTTTCGCAGATAGTTTTTCAGGGATTCACGGGTTCGCCTGTATTGCTTTCAAGTGGAGAGCTGGTGCCGCGGTCTGGTTTCGCCTGGCTTGCAACTTCCGGATCCGCCGACTGGCAGACACCTTCCAGCTGGAACCCTGCCCGTACCAGCCCTTTAACAAGCGATGTACTGGTATTTCCCAACGGAGGCAGCTCCATTGCGACCAATGTACCCACCCAAACCGTGGCGCAGATTCTGATGTTTAGCAACACAGCCGTAACACTGGAGGCAGCTTCCTCTGCAAATACCCTTACCCTACAGGGCAGTACCGGAAACGACCTGAGCATCCCGCTTGGTTCCTCTTTCACCATTGGAAACGGCGCCAATACAATGGCTGTGAACTTTGTAGGAGCGGGAAATGCCACCAACGTGGATGGCACCCTTACCCTGAGCAATGGCAACACAGCCAATAATTTCAACACCACCAATTCCACCGTCCTGGTGACGGGAACATTCAATATCGGGGGTTCAGTAACGGGCAATTTTGCCAACAACGGGTTGGTGAATTTTACCGGGCTCAATGCCTATTCCCATACGGGTATCATTTCAGGGACAGGGGCAGTAACCGTATCGGGAACAGGACCAGTTACAATAACGGGCGAAAATACCTACACGGGTTTGACCATCATCAACTCCGGCAGCTCGCTGACCGTGGGCGATGGTACCACAGCTGGATCCATATCGGGCAGTACCGGTATTTCCAATTCCGGTACCCTGACCTTCAATCACTCTGATGACCACACCTACTCGAACCCCATTACTGGTATAGGTACAGTAAATCAAGTGGGTACTGGTATCCTTACCCTCGATGCAGGCAACAACCAGTCAGGCAATTTTGCAGTTAGTTCCGGGGGCCTTGCACTGGGTAGCAGCTCCAGGCTGACCATTTATGGTGATTTCAATGCAACAGGTATCGTGATTCCGAATAACAGTACCATTGCCTTTACGGGGTCCTCAAACAGTACCATTTCTGGTAATCTGAACTTGTATAACCTGGAAATCAACAAGAGCAGTAGCAATCAGAAGTTATCCCTTGGCTCCAATATTTCGGTGAGCAATGAACTCAACATGGTGTCCGGAGATCTGGATCTGAACGGCTCTCAGCTGGATCTGGGCAGTACCGGCAGCCTGATAAACGAAACAGCAGCCAATTGTGTAACTGGCACTGCCGGTGGCAGCATCCGTGCAATAAGGATCCTGAATGCACCTTCTTCCGAGAATATAGCAGGTTTGGGAGCGGTCCTGAATTCGACACAGAATCTGGGCAGCACCGAAATCATCCGCCGCCATAACCAGGCCGTGGTTGGTTTCAACTATGGCATGAACCGCCGGTATGAAATCCACCCTACCAACAACAGTGGCCTTAATGCTACCTTCGTTTTCCAGTATTTCGATGAAGAACTCAACACTGGCTACGGCAATATCGATGAAGCCGAAATGGTACTTTGGCGCTTCAATGGCAGCGATTGGGAAAACCAAGGTGGAACTGTTAACGGGGCAGCCAATACCATAACCAAAACTGGTATACCTCAATTCAGCGAGTGGACCTCAGGTTCCATTGATGTTCCACTTCCTATTTCCCTTACAAATTTGAAGGTAAGCTGCGCAGATTTGTATCCACAGCTCAGCTGGAAGAGTCTGGAGGAGGAAAACACCGATAATTTCATAATAGAAACTTCGGTAGATGGCCAAACATGGGCAACAGCTGGTGAACTGCCAGCCGGCCGCAAGACCAAAAAAGTACGGGAGTACAGCTTCAATCTTGAAAATCTGAGCCGTTCTGCAGGCTATGTCAGGCTTCTGATGCAAAATCTGGATGGCAGCCAGGAGTCATTCGGTCCGCTTTCCGTAAACTGTATAGCACCTCTGGATAAGGAGAAGTTCAATTTGTTCCCCAATCCATCGAGTGGTACAGTAACCCTCGATCTGCAATCGCTGAACAGCGGAAATATTCAGGTTCGGGTGCTGAATATCATTGGAGAAGAAGTGATGCAACTGCTGCACAATGCTGCCAGGAGCAATAAGATTAAAATGGATATGAAGGGTATGCCTGCAGGAATCTACCAGGTATTGGCAGGCTTTGAAGGTGAAGGCAAAATGCAAACCCTTCGTCTCGTAGTCCAATAACAGTAAGCCGCATTTCAAGCAAAATCAGAAGGCCTTCCTCCGGGGAGGTCTTTTTTTGTTGTTCAAAATTTTGGGATGAATGGATGTTTTGGTGGCTAAATTATCGGGTAGTGTTGGAAAATTGAAAATGGTAGTGTTCAAAAAAGTGTGTAAGCTGAGGGAGTTTACACCCCTAATTTTCTTTTGAAGGAAACCAAGAAGTGGATACTTCTGGTTCCCCTCGCAAGACGTATTATTTTTTTTCCTT
>JAIXQU010000081.1 GCA_027485575.1 Cytophagaceae bacterium | reverse complement strand
TTTTCTTTTAAAACTTTTTCTAAAAGATGTTGGCATGCCAAAGCCGTAAATGGCGTTTTTTCTGAGGGTTTCCAAATGCAAACATTTCCGCAAATGGCAGCCAGAGCAGCATTCCATGCCCAAACAGCAACAGGAAAGTTAAATGCTGAGATGATTCCCACGATACCCAATGGATGCCATTGTTCCATCATTCTATGCTCCTTTCTTTCAGAGTGCATGGAAAGGCCGTATAGCTGACGGGAAAGTCCGACAGCAAAATCACATATATCAATCATTTCCTGGACTTCGCCCAGACCTTCCTGGTATATTTTTTTTTTTTTTATGGAAACAAGCTTTCCCAATGGCTCCTTATTTGCCCTTAAAACTTCTCCATACTGCCTTATTATTTCTCCCCTTTTTGGTGAAGGTATGGCAGACCAGATTTTATAAGCCTCTTTGGCAGTTGATACCACGTTTTGAAAGTCTTCTGTTGAAGCAGATTCTACAGTACCAATTTCACTTCCATCAACCGGAGAATGAATTTTAAATGAGTCATTACCAGTAGAATTGGTCCATTTCAATCCTGTTGATATTGCTTTATGTTTTCCGGAAGATATTCCGAGTTTTTCAAGTATTTCTTTAGTTGTGGACATTTTTACTTTTATGGTGTAATTGTTTATATCGATGATTAAGAAAAGGATATTTCTCTATTTTCCGAAAATATTATAAATTATCAACAGGGTTGTAATGGCAGTTACAATAATATTGATGGTAGGTAGGTTGAGCCTGAAGTTCTTGGCTTTGACAGGCTCTATATATAAAACATCGTTTGGGTGAAGAAAAAAGTTATTTCCTTCAATCAGAGTTCTATTGGTGATATCCAGGTTGCTTACTTGAACGGTATTATCTATGGTTCTAATCAACTTGATTTTGTGCCTGTTGCCTAAGTCAGTCATATCACCGGCATAGCCCAATACTTCAAGAATAGATGCTCTTTCATTATAAATGTAGTAGACACCCGCATTTTTTACTTCTCCTAATACCGTAATTTTAAAGCTTACCAGTTTAATTTTAACGGTAGCATTGGTGGCATACTTGTCAATTTTTTCTGATAGAATTTCCGTAATCTCCATTATGGTTTTGTCTTTCACATAAATTTCTCCCACCAATGGAAAAACGATATTTCCCTTCGCATCTACACTGTAGCCGGTTAAGAACAATTGGGGAACCCCAATTTGCATTTGTGCATTCGTGCTTTGCGCATCAATGTTAAATGGCTGAACCGAAGCCGGGTCCTGACTCAATACTTTAATATTTAAAACATCGCCATGCTGAACTTTGTAATTGGCTGTTCGAGCCTGATACTCCTGTATTCCACTGGTTTGTGAAGCACTTTTTTTCTCTTTATCTTGCAAATACACCAGTTTTTTATTTGGAATACAAGATTGAAACAGCGCTCCAATTAAGAAAAATAATGGGATTAGATACCTGATTTTCAAAGCTGGATAATTATTTTTATGCCCCAAAGATAGAGGAATTTAGAAGAATAGATTTTTGCTGAAAACACAATTGATTGTTTGGCGGCAATATTATTTCAATCTTTGATAGAATTAAAATTATAACCCTTCTTAATTTGCGGACTTTCACAGAAGTACTTGGCAGGATTTAAAAAACCGGAGAGAATTTTTCTCAAAAAGGACATAAGCAATCTTTTCGAAAAGGGTGAAAAATGGTCTGTCTTTCCATTCCGGGTTTCTTTGTTGTTTGTCGAAGGGTTGAATTCTGAATTTCCGGCTTCTGTTCTTTTTTCTGTTTCTAAAAGAAATTTTAAAAATGCGACAGACAGAAACAGACTAAAAAGACAAATGCGTGAGGCTTATCGCTCAAAAAAGGAAGATTTCTTCAAATCAATTAAATGCCTTTCATCCGAAAGTTTGAACCATACGGTCCATATTGGTTTTATTTACACATCCAGAAAAAAAGAGCCATGGCTTTTGTTTGAGAAAAAAATGGACCTGGCTTTAAATGAAATAATAGTTAAACTTAATCTATATTTAGAAAAGAATCATGCTTAAATGGTTGAAAAACAAATGGTTGGTGCTTGTTTGTATTTTTGGTGTGGTTGCCATAGCCGCCCAAAGTCCAACTGAGAAGTACTTCGAGATTACCAAAAATCTGGATATTTTCGCAACCTTGATTCGGGAGGTAAATGCCTATTATGTAGATGATATCAATCCAAACCGAATGGTGAAATCAGGTATTGATGCCATGCTAAATACCTTAGACCCATATACCAACTACATTCCGGAGGATGAAATCGAAAATTACCGAACCATGACGACTGGCTTGTATGGCGGAATAGGAGCAGTCATTGGCAGACGAAAAGACAGAAACATTATCCTCATGCCTTATAATGGATTTCCGGCGGACAAGGCTGGGTTAAAAATCGGGGATGAGATTCTGGAGGTAGATGGCTTTGATGTAAAGAAGAAAAGTTCCAATGATGTAAGTAAATTGTTAAAAGGACAGGCAGGAACAAAGGTGAAACTGAAGGTTTTAAAGTTGGGAAAGACAATCCCGGAGATCGTAGAGTTTCAAAGAGAAAAAATTAAAATTGACAATGTGCCCTATTTTGGGATGATAACCTCTGATATTGGATATGTTCAGTTGACGGAATTTACATCAGATGCCTCAAGGGAAGTCAAAAAAGGAATAGAAGATTTAAAAGCCAAGGGCGCAAAAAAACTAATTTTTGATTTAAGGGATAATCCGGGAGGCCTACTTAATGAGGCGGTGAATATTTCCAATCTTTTTATTCCAAAAGACATGCTCGTGGTTAATACAAAAGGAAAAGTCGCGGAATGGGTAAAAGAATATAAAGCACTAAACCCGCCTTTTGATACAGAAATTCCAATTGCTGTTTTGGTTAGCGGAAGGTCCGCTTCTGCTTCTGAAATTGTGTCTGGAGTTATTCAGGATTATGACAGAGGAGTTTTGATAGGGCAAAAATCTTATGGGAAAGGCTTGGTCCAAACCACCCGGCCACTTACCTACAACAGCCAATTGAAAGTGACAACAGCCAAATATTATATACCGAGTGGACGGTGTATTCAATCCATAGATTATTCCAACCGGGGAACAGATGGAGCAGCAAAGAAAGTGGCAGACTCATTACGAGTGGCTTTTAAGACCGCAAACGGCAGGGTTGTTTTTGATGGAGGAGGGGTTAGTCCTGATATAGAAGTGAAAAGGGAGCCAATTGCTGCCATTACCAATAGCTTGATAGGCAAGGATTTAATCTTTGATTTTGCTTCAAAATATTTTTTAGAACATCCTGCAATTGCAAAACCACTTGAATTTCAAATTTCCGATGCAGAGTATTCTGAGTTTGTAAACTGGTTAAAAGACAAAGAATATGACTATACCACCAAGGTTGAAACTACCATCAAAGATTTGACCTCTGCTGCTCAAAAGGAAAAGTACTTTGATGAAATAAAAGATCAATTGGAGGTCTTGAAAATCAGGATGGCGCACAACAAAGAACATGATCTTGAGAAGCACAAATCAGAAATAAAAGAAGTGCTGGAGTTGGAAATTTTGTCCCGATATTATTTCGAAAAAGGAGCTAAGGAGGCCTCTTTTGACGATGATCCTGAAGTGAAGGAAGCCATTAAAGTCTTGAACGACAGCAACAGGTACCAACAAATTCTCGCTGGAAAAAAATAGCTAAACTGAAAGGGTAGAAAAATCCCAGACCTTTTTGGGGTTGTATAGTAGTTCGCCAGACAGAATTTCTAAAGGGGAAGAAACATTGTTTTTGTATATCTGACCAGTTCCAAGACCCTGGGCCATAGTGGGTCTGTATTGGGCGGTTAGTTGAGCAATGGCATTTAAGCCAACGTTTGATTCCAACATGGATGTAATCCACCAACCGATACCTAAATCTTCAGCCATTTTTATCCACTGATTGCATTGGCCAAGTCCCCCAACTAGTGAAGGTTTTAAGACAATGAATTGGGGATCAATTTTTTCCAGTAAATTAAATTTTTGATGGTCAAAGGGCTTGCCAATAAGTTCCTCATCCAAAGCGATTGGAATCGGAGATTTTTTACATAAATCCGCCATAGAATCCAATTGCCCTGGCGCAATCGGTTGTTCAATGGACTCAATACCAAATGCCTGAAGTTGGTCCAGCTTTTTTATCGCCTCCTCAAAGGTCCAGGCTCCATTTGCATCCAATCTGATATTGGTTTGGTCATGGGGCATATCCATTCTTAGTTGTGAAAGAAGCGCCAATTCTTCCTCCCAATTTAGGGCGCCAATTTTGATTTTTATGGTATTAAAACCTTCCAGCTTTTTTTCTTTTGCCTGGTTTTCCATTTTCACTGTTGGATTCATCCACACAAGACCGTTGATTGGAATTTGCCAATCGCCTGATTTGAATAGAGCGTCACATATCAATTGATTGCCACCATTTACCCAATCCAGCCATGCTGTTTCCCATCCAAACCATGCGGAAGGCAGCCATTTCCCTTTCCAGTCTTCCATCCATCTTGGACTGAGTTTTTCCCACGACTTAATTGAAACTTCCAGTTTTGGAAGCAAAAACTGACTCAATTCCTCAAGGTCAGCTGCAAATGTTTCTTCATTTTCGGGGCTTAATCCCGGGAGTAAACCACATTCTCCCCAACCAAACCTGTTTGGGAATGAGGCGTGGCTCAATTGAATGAACCATGTTTTTTTTTCTTTCAATATTCCCCGGCTGGTGCCTGCTTCAAATTGAAAATGAAGGGTATATGGAATTATTTTATAAGTAAACAAGGTGATGAAGTTTTATGATGATTGAAAAACCAGAATCTACTTTTATTTCATTTCTCTTTTGGACTCAATGGCAGTATCCATCAATTACCATCGATAATGCCGAAGCAACTTTAGGCATATAATTTCAATTTTTACTTTTTGGCTGAAAATAAAGAAACCAGGCCAAATTACTCGTGGGCTGGCTCTCTGGCAATTTTTTTAATCATTCAGATTTGCCAATCGCTAAAGATATTTCAGGCAAATGAAGCTTTCAGGCAAAAGAGCAATGCAAATTGATTCAATCACACGTGAGCACTTTCATTGTGAGCATTTTTTTTGCTCACAGATATTTTGCTCACAAATAATTTTTTTTTGTACCTTCATTCTATGAATTCAATTTTCGAAATCAGAAAAACATTGGGCCTTTCTCAACGGAAAATGGCAGATGTGCTGGGCATTACCTCTTCGCAGCTTGCCATGTATGAAACCGGAAAAAGAGGATTGCCTCCAAAAGCCAGGGTGCTGGGTTTGGCCATTGCCAGTTACCTGGAAAAGGAAAGCCGTACAATTGAAAATGATTCTCAGGTAGCCCTTGGCAAAAAAGAAAAAACCCTTTGGGAAAAGGAACGCAAAAATGCCCGGAGACAAAAAGAAAAACTAAGCATTGAAATAGAAGGCCTTGATGAAAAAGAAAATCAGTTAAAAAAATTATTGGCCTGCAAGGGCCTGCTTTCAAAACCAGAAATCTGGGCCTCCTCCGAATTTGGATATTCTCACTGGGAACTTTTGCTGCGAAAGGCCGAAAAGGAAAAACAAAAGCTGGATGAAAACAGAAGAACTTTGGTTTTAAAAGAAAATGAGCTGAATGCCCGGATTGCATTGCTCAGTATTTGGCTGGGAATTGAACCTGGATGAAAACCAGATGCAAAGGATGAGTATCCACGAAACGGCCATAGATGCCCGCATAGCTGATTTGCCTGCATAACATTTATAATTTAATTCGATTGAAAAGCCATCTCTGTAATTGGGGTGGCTTTTTTTTGGGTTTTGGGATGGAATTTATTTTGAAGAAATTTTGTGGATTTACGCAACAGAAAAAATGAAAAAAGTTAGAAATATTTTTTTAAATGATTCTTTTTTAGAGTTTTGTAAAAATTGGCGCAACTGGGAAAATGGGTTGGAGTAGCGTATATTTACAAGTTAGCGGTCATTGTAAAGAAAAACTTAGATAAATTTGAAGTCAAAAAAAATGAAAAATTAGAATTATAAATATGAGCGGACAACATCAATACAAAGCGACAATTAAATGGACAGGAAACAAGGGTAAAGGAACTGAAAATTATAGAAATTACGAAAGAAGCCATCAAATAATTATCGAAAACAAATCTGACATTTTAGGTTCATCTGACCCTGCGTTTCGTGGTGACAAGACGAAACATAATCCAGAAGACCTATTAGTTTCTTCTTTATCAGCTTGTCATATGCTTTGGTATTTACATTTATGTTCAGAGGCAGGAGTAATCGTTTCAGACTATGTTGACAATGCTACAGGAATAATGGTTGAAACTACAAATGGTGGTGGACAATTTTCGGAAGTTACATTAAATCCAATTGTTACCGTAACCGAGCAAAGTATGGTTAACAAAGCCAACGAGTTACATAAAAAAGCGAATGAACTTTGCTTTATTGCAAACTCAGTTAACTTTCCAGTTGGACATAATCCGAAAACAAAATATAATGACAACGAAACAGATTAAGAAAAACAACGAACCGCTAACACATGGTAAGCAAAAGTGGCGGTTTTTAGGTTTTATTAATCATTTCGATTGGCAGAAAATGTACGATTTCACTTGGAAATTTCGTTTGAAAGCGCCACCTTCGCTTACCACGGAAACGTTAGCGGCAAATTTATAAACACTTCAAACAACAATAAAATGATTGAGAAATTAATCAACCTACCGAGCCCTCTTCAAATTTTGATGGACCCAGCATCCATAATTGTGATAAGTATCTTTATCGTTCTTATGATTGCCGAAGAGTTATTTCCAGGCAGACCTTTACCAAAAATCAAACACTGGAAAATAAAAGGGGTATTAGCATTTGTAATTTATTTTTTTCTTTCAACCTATCTGCCGATGTTTTGGAATGACACACTTGCGCAATACCAACTCATTGATATGTCATTCTTGGGTGATTTTGGCGGAGCTTTTGTTGCATTGTTGATTTATGAATTTGGAGTATACATCTGGCATCGATCAATGCATAAAAGTAATTTTCTATGGCGAATATTTCATCAAATGCACCACAGTGCCGAACGTGTAGATACTTATGGCGCTTTCTTTTTTAGCCCAATGGACATGATAGGTTTCACACTCTTAACAAGCCTTGCATTGGTCGTAGCAGGCGGATTTACTGTTCAAGCAACAATTTATGCGATTTATGGAGCAACATTTCTTGCAGTAATTCAACATGCAAATATTAAGACGCCGCAATGGATGGGATATATATTTCAAAGACCCGAATCGCATTCTGTTCATCATGCAAAAGGTGTTCATGCATTCAACTATTCCGATCTTCCTCTTTTTGATATTATTCTAGGAACTTTCAATAACCCAAAAGAATTTGCAAGTGATACAGGCTTTTATAATGGAGCATCTACACGAATTGTGGAAATGATGATGTTTAAAGATATAAATAATGATAGTAAAACATAGCAGGGAAACAAGTAAATCAGCCGCTAACAACTAAGGCTTCGTTGGGCCCATCGGGCCAACAATGAAGCCACTGTTGCAGGAAACCTTTGGTAGTTTTGGTGTCACTATGGGGTTTGCTTTGGAAGTCTGTGGGCTAAACGGCTTGGTTCGCCT
>JAIXQU010000193.1 GCA_027485575.1 Cytophagaceae bacterium | reverse complement strand
TCCTAAATTGCTGACTTTCAATTTTATATGTTATTTTTTGACTTACATGTTCTCTAAAATCGCTGGTTGTTATGGTATTAAGGAAACCCCCTATATACCTGTATAAAGAAATGAAGAAACACCCATAATATCAAAAAAAATCAACTTAATTATTTAATATTCATATTGTTAAAGCATATCCCTTAACTTAACGACATTGATTTGCAATACACTAAGACCCAACACACCCTGAATTGCCGCCCCCCAAAAATATCTCCCTTACATAAAAGAAATCCTTTCAATCTCCCCATGCTGCCAGCAAAACCCATTCGAACTTTTGGTCCTTCGCTTGCATTGGTTTCCTTTTTTTGTAATGCCTGCATGTTGGGCAGAGTAACAGAGCCCAGGCTTTCATGTCTTGTTGCTTTTTTTTAAAAATTTAAAACGTGCAACTGGGTGTGTTGCTAATTTTCAAAAAAATTAAAATGTGCAACTCGCTTCAAAGGATTCAGCTATCCCCAGGTAAATCGTGTGACCTCAAATTTCTATGTCGTTTCTGTCGGTCATATTTTTGCGCCTAACTCCCGGTGTATATGAGAAGAAAGGACTGCGTAGTGACTCAACTCCAAATCAAGCACAATATCCTTTTTTATCAAATACGCCTGTTGGGTGCAGTGTTTTTTTCTTCTTCAAGTGTTCAACAATTTGTTCAGGCGTCATTCCTGTCATTTCATTGCTAATTTTGTCTCTTATTGCACGTAAGTCAACAAGAATTGATTTCTCTTTTTTAATTTCTTTAGTCTTCATATTCTAAAATTTCTCTTGGTGAGCGTATGTCAAGTATTTTATGTCCATATTTAAAATTAACGGCATTATAACCCCTAATTCGTAAATGATTTACAATATGTTTAAAGTTCCAACTCACTAAAACGTCAGCATAATTCAAGGTCGCAGTGGCTATATGAATACAGTCTGAATGGCTAGTTTGGCCTACCACTTTTTGGTCAATATAACTGTCTGCAAGTCTAACAGCTTGAATGGTAACATCCAACCATTCTACATTTTCTTGTGGTAAAGAATTTGCTAAATCCTGTACTCGTTGTGGTGCATTTTCTAGCTCAATGTCTGTAAGTCGTGAAACAAGAACTTTATACTCTCCTTTAGAAATCCTGTCAAACAGCACTTTTGTCCAAAGTTCGAACTCTGGTTCAAAATAACCGCCAAAAACCGAAGTGTCTAAATAAATTCTTTCCATATGTCAAATGTACAAAAAAACAGTTTGCTAGTCAAGCGGTTTGGGTCTTGGCAACATTGCACCCAACTTATAAAATGCGAAACTCCCAATCAATTTCAGAGTTTCGTTTATTTTTATAAAACTCTAAAAAAGAACCAATTAAAAAAATAAACGAAACTCGTTTTTCCTGTTTTGGAGTTTCGCAAAGTAAACTAAGTATTTCTTTTTGGCATTCTTTTCAAATCGGTGTTTCGCCCATATGTTTAGCAATATTATCAATTTTCTAATTTTAAGATCCATAAATTCTTTGTGCAATTGTGTATAGGAAAAGAAATTCTGGAAAGTAAAATAGGTACTCACTTAGTTTTTTTTGTTTCAAAATGGCATTCTGGTTTTGGAAATGGATTGGAAATATCGTCTGACGACTGCGCCGAGGGCTGGCTTTCATGTCTTGTTGCTTCTTTCTAAAAAAAAGAAATTTGCAACTGGGTGTGTTGCTAATTTTTTAAAAAATTAAAATGTGCAACTCGCTTCAAAGGATTCAGCTATCCCCAGGTAAACCTTGTGACCTTTCCGGTCAAAAGAAATTTCCGGTGAACCACCCTTAGTCGATATTTTTATCCATACTGAATGGGGCACTGCATTGATGAAAACAGGAGGCTGAGCCTTGACGATTGGATTACAGCTATTTAACTTTAACCAGCAGGTAGCCTTCCATACCAGATTTCAGATGCTTTTTAAATCCATATCTTTCATGATGTAATAGAAAATCAAGCCAGACCTTATCAGCAGCAAATCTTTTGTCAACCAATAAGCTTTCGGTTACCCAAATCATGTTTATGGAATATGTGTTTAAAAACCCGAAAAAATCAGTATTTTTTCCCGAGGCCGATATACAACTAAAATTATCTTTTAAAAATACGGATATTCCATCTTCATTCCCGAGCAGATTTATTTTGGTATGATAACCATTCAGGTAATTGACAGTCTCTTTAACTGGAAGAGACTTTGACTGAAAGTAATCTCCAGACTTAATCTTAAGGTTTGCTACATAACAGGAAATAGATAACAAAGTCAGATACAGATACAATTTTTTGAATTTTATACGTACCAGCAGATTATTTAAAATGGGTTTTATAGATATTAAAATTGTGGAAACAACAATGACATTAATCATATAGTTGTAGTGCTGTCTTGGGAAAATAATAAGGCAGGATAAAATGCAAGGAATAAGAAAGATGAGAAATGCAAGTTTCTCAAATGCCAATTTCCTGAAATTCCCGTTCCTTAATTTCTGAAAAATGAATTTATACGAGACCAACAATAGCATCATCAAAACGGCGAAGGAAGTGCCCAGGCCTATATCGGTTTTAAAAAACCAATATGGGGTTAAAAAATCCTTAACTACGGCATAGTTAATCGTTGTAAACCAATAAACATTAAATTCAAAATGCCTGTAAAATTCCTTCGGATTACTTAGGAGAACATCTGCAATAGAATTTACATAGCCAAAAACAGGATAAAAATATTTTTCCCAATTGGTCCAAGGGTCTATTCCCCAAATACTTTCTCTTAAAAATTTATTAACCACAAAATGCTGACCAAAAGCGACCATCACCCTTTCAGATCCTTTTTCAAACATTGGAAATCCATAAAACAGCTTAACCAACAAAGTCACAGCAACCAGGAACATCATTTGAACATTTCTAACAACATCGATGCGTCTGACTCTCCTGAAAAAATAATAGAAGGCTGCGACTACAGACAATGTAAAGGATATAAAAAATTCAGGGCGGATATAGGAGATGAAGAAAGTAAATACGGAAAGCCAATAAAATTTATTGAACTTATCTTTCGGTATATTGAAAACAATGAAGCCTGCTAAGATAAAACAAATGCAAAAATTTGATACCCTTGGCCAGAGGGTAATATTAAATTGAGCGAACAATAAAAACATGGAAAATAAAAGGCTGATAACGAAACCAGTTTTATGAACCCTTAAAGTCAGATAGAATAATAGAACGGGCAGCAGAGTCGTTATCTTCCAATTCAAGTAGTACAATAAAACACTATTTGGTTGAATATGGTGCAAAAAATAATACCATACAGAGTACAATGGACTGTCTTCCGGCTTGATAGAGATTTTGCTGAGATGCAGGCCACGAAACATATAATTACTCTCATCAGAAAATGCAAGGTCCAGACTACTTTCTAAATCTGATAAAAGACTATATCCAAGAAACCAAATGGTTAAAAGTAAAACTGCATCTACAATATGTTCTTGCCGCACCTGTCCAAATTGTTTGCCTATGGCAGTCGGGTCTTTTAATAAGTTTGAGCGACTCCCCTGAACCAGTTGTTCAGGCGATTCCGGTAGTTTCAACCAGCTCAACTTTCTCAGCCATTTCAAAATCAAATACATTTTAAATTTGCCCCAGCTCGTGCCATTGGGCAAGATTATGAATTAATCCTGGAAAATTTAATTTGTCGTTGGTATCGGGAGGGTGTCCCCCGTTGGATGTAGTATTTGACGCGAATCAAAGATTCGCCAACGGCCGGACGTAGCTTGCAAAATCGCCCAACTGAGCCCGGTAATGCACATCGTCCAGAACCCAGACCCTCATTTCGCATTATCAACGAAATACATATCGATCATTCCCTTATTCCTGGCTTCTATCTTTCCCCTTTCCTGGCAATGGAATTTGGTGGATATCAGCGCATAGGTAGTGCCACTAACGTTTACTTTTCCAGCCACACCTGTAGATTCCATGCGGGATGCGATGTTTACTGTATCACCCCAGATATCGTATGCAAACTTTTTAATGCCAACGATTCCAGCGACAACCGGGCCGGTATGGCATCCAATCCGGATTTCAAAAAAAGGTTTTCCCAGGGCTTCATATTTTAATTTTTCCCTGAGCATAAAATCCCGGATCTCAAGTGCTGCTGAAACCACATCGATGGCATGGCTTTGGCTTGAAACCGGCAGCCCGCCTGCACACATATAACTATCGCCAATGGTCTTGATTTTTTCAATTCCATATTTGGTGATGATGTTGTCGAATTCGGAGTAGCAGTAATTGATTTCATTCACAAGTTCCTGGGCACCCAATTCTTCACTGATGGAAGTAAAATCTTTAAAATCAGTAAAGAGGACGGTCACCTCTGAGAAATGTTTGGCAGCAGTGGAGCCAAATTCCTTTAATTCTTCGGCAACCTCAAATGGCAGGATGTTGAGCAATAATTTATCAGAAGCTATTCTTGCCTGGTCCAACTCTATGTTTTTGGCAAAAAGTTTATTTCTGTTTTTTCGCAGGACAATGAAGCTAAATATTAAAACGGCAAGAATTGCCAGAATAACAAATATTCCGACCAAGAGTCTTCCCTGGTTTCTTTTGTAGCGTATCGCATTTAATTCCTGCTCTAATTTTGTTGAAGTGAGTTTTTGGATGGCATTCGCATTTTTTTGGGCTTCATAGCGTTCCTGCATGTCAGCCACTGCCTCGATATTTTTTTCGCTTAATATGGAGTCTTTTAACTCACTGGAGCTGAGAAGTTCATCGTATGCAGCATCCATTTTTCCAACACGCTTCAGGAAAAAAGATCGGTTAACCTTGTATTTTTGCAAATCAGATATAATGCCACTAAATGCAGCATATTTCACTGCGGAATCAATGTACATGCCTTGCTGGCTCATGTCTGTGGTTAACCCTGCAAGGTTGTTGTAGAGCATGCCGGATTCTCTGTATGCATTCAATCTTTTGGCCACGGGCAAAGCTTGCTTAAAATAAGAAGAAGCTTTTTCAAACATATCGTTTACTGCATATACATATCCAATGTTGTTTATGGCTAAAATTTCCAGGTATGGCAGTTTATGGTTCTTTGCAATTGTTAAGGCCAGTTGGTAGTTGGCCAAACCAGCCTTCATGTCCGAACCAATGCCACCCGCTGCCTGATAAAGTTTGTATAGAATTACGGAGTCACCGGGATGCCTTTTCCAAACCTCAATTCCTTTGTTGATATTAAAGGCATGGGCTTTTTTATCCGCCTTATACTTTCCAAGGATACCTTTTGAATAATAAAAATTAGCCAATAAGCTGCTGTCGCATTCACCACGCTGAAACATGCGGTCAGCAAGAATCAATGTGGCAGATGATTCCACTATTTTGGCCTGCTGTGCCTGACAATAGCTTTTAAGTAAAAGGCTGTTGATAGTTTTACAATTCTCCTTTTCCGATTTATAGATTTGGATTAGCTGATTGCATGATTTTACAGCTTTGGAAAAATTTTGAATACCTCTGGTATTCAGAATGTTGTATAGGCTGTCTGCATACTTTAAACCTTGCTGGCATTTTCCAGCAAAAGCAAAATTTAATGCAAAAAGAAAAAAGAAAAGTGATTTTAACCAGCCTGAATGAATCATTGAAAGGTGCTCAAAAATTTAAAACACGGGGTTACAGTCAAGTCTCTCAATGAATTTGTTTTAGTTGCCAAATCTGATACAATTGACTTTTGATTTGCGGAAAATTTGGTTTATTTCTCTTCGTCCGGTTTTTTATCACTGTTGACAAAAATCCACTTCTGGGTTTTTGCTTTTCTTGCATAATTATCTTGTCCAACTTTGATGAGAAATCCATCATTGTTTTCTTCATTGCTTACGCAAAGATATAATTCAAGGGCTGCATCCACCATTGTATCATCTCTTATATCTAATTTACACCTATAAAATTTATTCTTGCTGTCTGGAATAAATGTCCAAAGGTAATTATGGTCTTTACCTACTTCCATTGCGGTTGTAACAAGGCCAATGCCCTCTTTTCCATCTATCCATGAGCTATTACTAACCTGTAAAAATCCCTTTTCATTTTTGATGAAAAATTTCTCTTCTTTAAAATGTCTGATATTAAAACCAACTATATTCTCACCAGGAGGTTGAGGCTTTGATTCGTTGGAAAATACTTGGGTTGAAAGCCCGTTATTTCTTAATAACCAGTGAGAATTTCTATCCACCTCTCCAAAGATGGAGACCTCACATGGTGGTTCAATAGGGCTATTTATAGGGTGAATTGTCATAAAAAATTTGATTTTGTAATGCCGTCAAAGATTGGTAATTTTTTAATCGATGCAAAAAATTAAGCAATCAATTATGTGTAAATTTCAATTTTGGAAAAATATGCCACTGCTCTGCAGCTTGGGTGTTTGGGTTGATTGGCGTTCTATTGAGATTAGGCTGCTCTGCAGCTGAATGCCTGGCCATACGCCAGAGATGGGTGAATGAACGGTCAAGGGTTTTTAGGCATTGACAGGAATCAGGAGACAGGAATCAGGAGACAGGAAACAGGAGACGGGAAACAGGAGACAGGAAACAGTAATCAGGAAACAGTAATCAGGAGACGGGAATCAGGAGACAGGAGACAGGAAACAGGAATCAGGAAAAAGTAATCAGGAAACAGGGTCAGTAATCAGGATTCAGGTGATAAGGCTCCGTTTGGTGAAGTCTTTGACTACGGCATGGTGTGAGTGAATCTTAGATTCACGTGCTGGATTTCAATTGACGCGAATCTAAGATTCGCCAACGCACGGACGTAGTTTGAAAACTACGTCCAACGGAGCTGCTCCGCAACTGAATGCCCGACCAAACTCTAGCGAATGGTGAATAAACAGTCAACCATTTTTAGGCATTGACAATTGACAAACCCTTAACTTATAACTCATAACCACTAACCACTAATCACTAACCCCAAACGCAAATCCTTTGAACTTTCCTCTTTGAACTTTGAACTCCCATTCCCCACTTTTAAAACACTCAAAAAAATCCCGACATTTGCCTCTCCATGAAGAAAAAAGTTGAAATACTTGCTCCGGCCAAAAACCTCGCACAAGGTATAATGGCGATCAATTCAGGAGCGGATGCCTTGTATATAGGAGCCGAGGCTTTCGGTGCCCGTTCTAATGCGACCAACTCGCTGGAAGATATCGAAGAATTGGTGAGGTATGCCCACCTTTTCAAGGCGCAGGTTTTTGTTGTGATCAACACCATTTTGTACGACAAGGAACTCGAAGAATGTCGTGAACTCATACATCAGCTGTATCGGATTGGCGTAGACGCCCTTATTGTACAGGATATGGCGCTTCTGGAAATGGATTTGCCTCCCATTGTGCTGCATGCCAGTACACAAGCCAAT
>JAIXQU010000142.1 GCA_027485575.1 Cytophagaceae bacterium | reverse complement strand
TGGCCATAGAATTATAGCTTTTTTGCTCGCACAAATATTTCGTCCCCAAGGGGACTTTCAAAATTTGATTAGAATTTTTTTCTACCAATAGTGCCTACCCATGGGCAGGCTTAGAATCAGTTTGGGGTGCCCCAGTGAGAAAAACAGGAGGACCTTTTGAACGTATTCTTTCCTTTTAACCAGCCTCTAAAAAAAGTCTTTGGTTCAGCGAATCAAAGACTTTACTTTTTCAACCTGATCGAGCTGAAAAAGACCTGTACCTTCATTCATTGTTGTGGCCGTGCCGCATGCCACACCCCATTTTAAAACTTCCTTTAAAGTATGGCCGGAATCCAAAGCAAATACAACTCCCGCCAATAAACTATCTCCTGCGCCAACTGTACTTTTAACCGGAACCCGTGGTGCATGAACATGCAGATACTCGCTTTTTGATATGATGGAAGCGCCATTTGCACCCAATGAAACGACCAGAATTTCAATGCCATAATCCCGGATAACTTTCTGGCCAATTCGCTGAACATCATGCAATTCACTGCTTTGAATTTCGGCCATTTCACATAGTTCCTGATAGTTTGGTTTCAACAAAAACGGTCCTTTTTTAGCAGCTGCCGCGAGGAAGGGCCCGGAAGTATCGATTATCAGTTTGCTGTTATTCGAATCACAAAGTTGTTTTATCTCATCTAAAAATTCAATTCGAAAATCAGGAGGAAAACTGCCACTCAAAACCAAATATTCCGGAAATGGAACTATGCTCTTCAGGGATGCAATAATCCTTTCAATGTCGGATTCCGGCAATGGACTTCCGGGAAATGTAAACCGAAATTGACTTCCGGAAGCATCATCACGGACAGTAAGATTTTCTCTTGTCCAAACATCAGTTTCAATGGGTTGGATTTTGATATTTTCTTCTTTCAACAGAATTTCTATTCTCTTTCCAGATGGACCTCCAGCCGTAAAAAGACATAAACTCTCCTTTCCCAACCGGGCCAGTGCCCTTGAAACATTTACACCTCCACCACCTGGAAAATAATCCGGCATGGTACATCTAATCTTTTTTTCGGGTACCAAACCAGAAATATGTGTGCTAAGGTCCAGCGCTGGATTTATTGTTAAGGTTCCAATCATGTCTGTTAAACGGGGTTTAAATAAAGCTTACTTGTAAAATCAAAAATTGAATATAATTTGTCAAAAGTAGTCAGTATTCAGGTTTTTTGGCTGATGGATCAGCAGTGAGTATCCCAAATTAAGCAATAGGATTTAAATGATTGATTTTCTTTGCTTTATAACCTCACCTAAATCCTCCCGAAGCCAGTTCGGGACAAGTCCTCCAATGTAGAGGACATAAGTTGAAAATCAATCAATTATGAACCAAAAGCTTTTTCTATTGAAGAATTTGGGTTTATATTCAACATTAGGCCAAAACAAATATTTGTAATAAATATTTCAACCCGGAATGCGTACAAGAAATCCCAATTTACTGATTCACTTTTCTTTATGGTCCCCAATTCAATTTTCTCCGGCAAGGAAAACCGATGGGTGTGAATCAGCCGAAGCGCCATTTTAAAAAGAATAACACAGCCTGAAAATCCTCCTAAAACCTGAAATTATAGTTAATTGACGGAATCAATGGAAAAAGAGAAACTTGCTTGGCTTGAAATCCACGTGGGGTTCCTGTTCCATCAGGATTATCCGTTACAGTTTCGAAATAGATAAAAAACGGATTCATCCGGTTGTAAAGATTATACACACTGAAGGTCAAATCAGATTCACCTCGTTTTGGCCGGAGTTTATATACCAATCCAATGTCCCATCGGTGATAAGGTTCCAGGCGAAAGGTATTTCTCCTTTTCACCAGTGGCACAATCGTTGCAAAACTTTGGGGGTCGATTGCCCCTGTGATATCCTGGAAAAAATACCGACCTTCCGGCAGTGAAATGGCATTGCCTGAGCCATACACCCAGGTTGTAGAAAAATTTAATCGTTTGGAAAGCTGATAAAGAATCACAACTGAAATGTCATGCCGCCGGTCATATCGGGGATGGAATCTTTCACCAAAATTGATGGTCGGAAACTGGCGCCAGGTGTAAGAGAGCGTATAACCCACCCACCCTGTTAATTTCCCCTTTTTCTTTTCAATATAAAACTCTGTACCATAGGCCCAACCCCGACCAAATACAAAAACGGTATCCAGTTTATCATTCACAAAAAAGCTGGCGCCATCCTTCAGGTCAATTTGTCTTTGCATGTTTTTATAATAATACTCGTTGCTAAAAAACAACTTGTCCTCCCATAACGAAATGCTAAAACTACCCGCCACCTGGTCTGAAATCTGGGGTTTAACCGTGTTGTTACTCGGATACCAAAGATCTGTTGGCAAAGAGGCTCCTGAATTGGATGCCAGATGTAGAAATTGATACATCCTTGTATAATTGGCTTTGAGACTTATGCGTTCGGTAAGCTTATAACGCATTGAAAATCTGGGTTCTAATCCGGAAAAATATTGAGACTTTTGATTAAATGCGGTTAAAACCAGGCCAGAGTTGAGTTGCCATTTTTCAGTAAGGTCAATTTCATTGGATAAAAAAGCTGCACCCGAGTTTGCGGTTGGGTTGGTGCCCGCATTAAAATTAAAGGAACCATCTGAAGTACTGGCAGAAGCTCGCCCAATTTCAAAACTATGGTGGGTTAAAGTCAATCCGGTTTGCCATGTATTGGTTCGCTTTGGGGTCCAGGTCAATTCCGATTTTGCGGTATAATCTCTGATTCCTGAACTCAATCCAAACTTGAAATTTTCGAATTTATTGGATATTGAATACCGGTAAGCGGTCACTATCAGATTTGAATTGAGATTTAAATTTGGCGAAATCTCTCTCTGCCATCTTAAATTTCCAACCGTGTTTCCCCAATCAAAAACTACATTAAACCGGTTTCTTGAGAAGTTAAACACATCTCTGCCATAATATCCTGAAAAAGTAACCTTATCCTTAACGGTTGGTTTCCAGGTGACTTTAAGGTTGATGTCATGAAAAAAGTAATCCGGAATGGGTGTAAAATCGATGTTTCCCTCATTTTTTTTATTCAGATATCTTGTGAAAATATCAAAATACGTTCTTCGTCCGGTGACCAAAACAGAAAGTTTATCTTTTACAATCGGACCTTCAACTGCCAATCTGCTGGAAATCAAACCCAATCCTCCTGTGGTCGTCCATTTATTTTGATTTCCATCTCGTGTTTTCAGATCGATAACTGAGGAAAGCCTTCCGGAATACCGGGCTGGAAATCCACCTTTGTACAAATCAACACCGGCAACTGCATCCGAATTAAAAACTGAAAAAAAACCAAAAAGATGATTGGGATTATAAATTGTTGCGCCATCCATCAACATCAAATTTTGGTCAGGCCCGCCACCTCTTACATACAATCCACTGAAACCCTCTCCCCCACTCTGCACACCTGGTTTCAATTGCAAGGTTTTTAAAATATCTACCTCCCCAAAAATAGCGGGTAACAATTTGGCCTCCTTAATCGATAAATTCTCAATCGACATTTGGTTGGTGGCCACTTTCTCCAATGCAGTTTTCTCAGAAGTAATAACAACCTCCTTTAAATCAGAAACTTCCAGTTCAATTTTAAGCTCTGTTTTCGGCCAGGTCTGAATGGAATAATATTTCGGCTTATAGCCCGCATAGTTGATTCTAACAGTTCCTGTATCCTGCATCGTTTCAATTAAAAAACGACCTGAAGGATTGCAGAGTTCTCCTCTTTTTTCAGAAACGAGGTAAATGGCTGCACCTGGCAAAGGTTCTCCAGAACCCGGGTCAAGAACTATACCTGTTAATATTCTTTTTTTCTGGGCAAAACCTTGAGAAATTCCAAGAAATAAAACCGGGAAAAAGTAAAAAAAGGTAAATCGAATAATCAGATGCACAAGGTTAAAACCTCAATTTCTGGAATACAGTTCAGCAAATTGCTTTGCAAAATACGTCAAAATGATGGAAGCGCCAGCCCTCCTGATGGCCACCAAAGTTTCAGGCACAATTTTCTCTTCAACCAACCATCCCTTTTCAGCCGCAGCTTTTATCATGGCGTATTCTCCGCTTACCTGGTAGGCGGCAATTGGCAAATTGGAACTTTCGCTCAGTGTTTTTATCACATCCAAATATGCCAAAGCAGGCTTAACCATCAGAAAATCTGCACCTTCATCCTCGTCGAGCCGGGCCTCCAATCGGGCTTCTTTTACATTGGCAAAATCCATTTGATACGTTTTTTTATCACCAAATTTTGGTGCCGAGGCCAAAGCATCCCTGAATGGGCCATAAAAACCTGAAGCATATTTAGCAGTGTAAGACATAATAGAAACATCAGAAAATCCGTTTTCATCAAGTGCATCCCTCAAATAACCAACCCGTCCATCCATCATATCAGAGGGACCAAGAATGTCTATACCTGCCTCAGCCTGCGCCAGGGCCATTTTTGCCAGCATAGGCAAGGTTTCATCATTGAGAATTTTTCCATTTTGAACAAACCCATCATGCCCGTCTGAACTGTAAGGGTCGAGAGCGACATCTGATATCAAAACTGCTTCTGGAAATCTCTTTTTAATTTCGGAAATGGCATTACAATAAAAATTTCCTTTCGCATAGGAATAAGAAGCAACCGGGTTTTTCAAGGAATCATCCACTGCCGGAAAAATGGCAAACATGGAAACGCCAAGCTTCAGACATTGCTCTATCTCCCTCATTAACAAGTCTAAACTAAGCCTGGCCATTCCCGGCATGGAAGAAATATCTTCCCTTTTATTTACGCCATCCAGGAGAAAGAGAGGAAAAACCAAATGCCTCGGCAGAACTAAAGTTTCGGCAATGGCAGAACGAATGGCCGCCGATTTTCTATTTCTTCTTTGTCGGTGTGGAATTTGAAAGTCAGACATTTTTTATGGTGAATTTTTAATTATTTTTTAACAAAGTAACCCAATGAATGCGAAATTGATAACGAGAAATAAATTTTGTTGTTAAACAAACAAATTGTCAACTACTTTTGTTGTGTCAAACAAAGCGCAAATTAATGGCTATC
>JAIXQU010000128.1 GCA_027485575.1 Cytophagaceae bacterium | reverse complement strand
CATACTTGCCACCTGGATTATGGTTCCTGAGTTTTGCTTCCTGAAATAAGGAATAATGGCTCTGGTAACCCGCATCAATCCAAAAACATTGGTATTAAACTGGTTTTCAATAAAGTCATCATCCATCAATTCAAATACCCCGTCTGCCCCAAAACCGGCATTGTTAACCACAGAATCAATTTTCCCGAAATCCTTTAATGCAGACTGAATGGCTGCTTCAATGGATTCAGGATTGGTTACATCCAAAGTGTACAATTTAATGTTGGGATATTCTGAAAGCGATGTTTCCTTTTCCGGGTTTCGCATCGTTGCTGCTACATTCCAACCTTGACCGGCAAAATAAAGGGCCGCTGCTTTTCCAATTCCACTTGAAGCGCCTGTGATTAAAACTGTTTGTTTCATTTTTTAATGAATAAAAATTCAATTTTTTGACCTATTTTAGATTAGTTGGCAGGATTGGTCTTTCTCCTTCATTCACCAATACAATTCCTATCTTCTCCATTTTTAAAACAAATGAGCGCAATTAATATGGATATTTGATCTACTAAATCAGTTGGCCGAAAGTGAACTATCTTCTATTTTCTTTCATTTTTGCTTTTGCATCAAGTGCCACACTGGGTCAATCGGTTCATTTCCATTGCGTCATCAATAACCAAAAACTAAATCTGGATTCTGTTTATTTTTTTCCTTCACTATCGCAATACGTTAAAATTGAATCCTTAAAATTTTATATTTCACAAATTGAGCTGATGTCCGGAAATCAATCAGTGTGGAAAGAAAAAGACAGTTACCATCTGGTTGATTTTGAAAATGCGAAATCGACTCAATTTTCTTTGAAACCAGATGAACCCGTGGCTTTTAATGCCCTTCGATTTTCAATTGGAATTGATAGTGCTACCAATGTTTCAGGTGCTTTGGGTGGAGATTTAGACCCAACCAAAGGAATGTATTGGACCTGGCACAGCGGATATATCAATTGTAAGCTGGAGGGAAATTTCTTTCAAAGTCCTTCATTGAAAAAGGAATTCAAATACCATATCGGCGGGTATTCAGCTCCATTTTCAACAATTCAAACCATTGATATCAAAGGCTTAACAGAAAAAAACATCAACATCGACTTTGACTTATCCGCCTTCATTTCAAAACTGGATTTGAAATCCAAACCTGAAATAATGAGCCCCGGAAAACCAGGTGCTGATTTGGCCAAATCTTTCACCGGAATTTTTAAAATTTCGCACCCATGAAGAATGGCCTCGTCTTTTTGCTGATATCTGTTCTTCCGCTTTTTGGTTGGATGGCCAGCCATGAAGTAGATTTTCAAAAACCCAAAGGATGGCCCGAACCTCACTACAATTTCAGGAAAAATCAACTTAGCAACGAAAAAATACAATTGGGAAGAGCTTTGTTTTACGACCCGATTCTTTCCAGAAACCAAACCATTTCCTGCGCCAGCTGTCATTTGTCTTATACAGCTTTTACCCATGTTGACCATAATTTAAGCCATGGAATTGAGGATAGAATCGGAAATCGAAACGCACCGGCCTTAATGAATCTGGCCTGGGGAAAATCATTTATGTGGGATGGAAGCGTCAACCATTTGGACATGCAAGCCCTGGCCCCAATCAGCAATCCTCTGGAAATGGACGAAAAAATTGAAAATGTGGTAGTTAAGCTCAAAAACTCAACCCTCTACCCTACCCTTTTCACCAAGGCATTTGGCGATAGTGCAATTACCGGAGAACGAACACTGAAAGCCATCTCGCAATTTCTTCTTACGCTCGTAAGTGCCAATTCCAAATATGACAGTGTAATGCGATATGAATCGAACTTTACAGATCAGGAAAAAGTTGGCTATGCCCTTTTTCAAAAAAACTGCAATAGTTGCCACGCAGAACCTCTTTTTACCAACAATGGATTTGAAAGCAACGGTTTACCCTTAGATTCGAATCTGAAGGATTTTGGCAGAATGAACGTCAGTCGTAAATCTGTAGATTCATTAAAATTTAAAGTTCCAACACTTCGAAATATTGAATTTTCCTTTCCTTACATGCATGATGGCAGGTTTAAAAAACTGAAACACGTTCTAAACCACTATACCTCCGGTATTCAAAAAGGACCCGGCCTTTCCTCTCACCTTCAAAAACCAATTGTCCTTTCACCCGATGAAAAAGCTGATTTGACGGCTTTCCTCCTAACATTAAGTGACAAAACCTTTCTCTTTGACCAGAAACATTCTTTTCCAAAACAAATCCTTTCCAACAACTAAGAAATTATCAAAAACAACTATCCATTCAAAAATAATGAAAAAACGTCTTTTAGTATTTTGCCTCGGTTCATTTGTAGAAATGGGCATTGCTCAAACCAACCCGGCCATAACATCCTTTTTACTTAATACAACCGGAATAAAAGGAAGGCATTACCTGACAGGAACTTCAACTCCAATTCAGGATTCTGATTCTGCCAATGTTCAGAAAATCCAATATTCTTCCAGTTTTGCATATATAAAAGCTTCAGGAATACCAGCGTATGTGATTGGACCATATACGAATAACCCTGTGCCAGTGGCTTCTGCCCAGAACAGATTGTATAAAATCCCATTGAACCCGGTACCAAAAACCGGAACCAAAACCAGTGTTGGTCCAGGCAGAAACGGAGTCTTGATCAATGGTGTACCCTTCTTCAATGCCGGGGATGGACGGTCATATATGAATCAAAACAAATGGAGAAACAATGCCTATGTGTTTGAAAAAAACGGAATTGATTGTAATCGGGGCCATCCGGAGGTTCAAGGTACTTATCATCACCATTTTAACCCATCAGCCTTTAATGTGGCATCGGTAGTAAGTTCCACCATTTGCAATCCTTATCTGGCCGATGGGCTTTATGTTCCGGATAGCACAAAACATGGACCTCTAATTGGTTTTGCTTTCGATGGTTTTCCGGTTTATGGAGGATTTGGACACACCAACCCCCTGGACACAACGAGTCCGATTAAAAGAATTAAACCCAGCTACCGACTAAGAAACATAACCGCAAGAACGACGCTTCCTGATGGTACTGCGGCTGTGGGTCCTGCTATAAATGCACCCATTCAAAATCCTGGTTCAGTTATACTTGCAGTTTTAGGAGCATATAAAGAAGACTTTGAATATGTGGCCGGAAGTGGAGATTTGGACGAAAGCAATGGCAGATTTTGCATCACCAAAGAATATCCAAATGGCATTTACTGCTATTTTGCAACCATAGGAACGGATGGCAATCCGGTTTATCCTTATATCACGGGCCCTACCTATTATGGCGTGGTTGAAACTACCAATACGCAACCCGTTGGACCCACTATCACAGATCCAGTAACTACTTATACGCCCACCATAACCTCAGTTTCCTCAATTGAAAGTTCTGAATTTCACGCCAGTATTTACCCGAATCCATCAAATGATATTTTGATTATTCAATTGACGGACCCAAACGCTGTTGAACGAAATGTAGATTTGATTTCACTGGAAGGGAAAATAATCAAATCTGAATCCATAAGGCAAGGAAGCACAATGTGTTTTTTTGATACACAGTCGATGAGAAGGGGTGTTTACTTCATCCGGATTCATTCTCAAAACAACAGTGTGACTCGAAAAATTATTATTAATGACTAGCATTTACATAAACAAAAAATGAAGATAAAAGCAATCTCATCCGCCCTTTTGATAGCCAGTTTAACCGCCTGGGGCCAAACAAATCCCGCCATCACCAGCTGGTTACAAAATACAAGCATCAAAGGAAGACACTGGGTGGCAGGCAATTCTACCTTGATAGTTGACCAAAATAATATTGCCAACGTGCAAAGCGTAAAATACTCAGCAACCTCGGTTTACATCAGCACACAAGGAATTCCGACTTACCCAACCGGGCCATTTCAAGATGGAAATCCTTCTCAGGCGACACCTAATACGAATCCACTTTTTAAGTTTCCCCTAAATCCAGTTCAAAACACAGGGACTGCAACAGCCACTACGGCTGGAACAATTGGGATTTTTATCAATGGCGTGGCGCTTTATGATTATAGAGATGGGGTAGCATGGAATGCCACAACCAATGCGCTATGTGGTGGGCCGGGAAATCCTCCTTGTCCAGGGGGGCCAAATACGGTAAGGCCCTGGAACCGGGATGCAATTCCAGCCGAAAGACCAGGTTTTGATTGTGCAAAAGGCCATCCGGCGATGGGAAACTATCACCATCACCAAAACCCAAGTGCCTTCAATTTGGATTTGAATGTAATTTCTACCGTTTGTAATTTGTATGCCGCAGATGGACTTTATGTGATAGACAGCACCCAACATTCTCCTCTTATCGGATTCGCTTACGATGGTTTTCCTATGTATGGCGCTTATGGTTATAAAAATGCAGACGGAACCGGGGGAATAACCAGAATTAAATCAAGTTATACTTTGCGAAACATAACTGCAAGAACCACAAGCCCAACCGGTGCAGCAGTTACCAGCGGTGCCCCAATAAACACAACTTATCCTCTGGGGTATTTCCGTGAAGACTATCAATACAACGCAACCACGACACAAACACCAGATTATCTGGATGAACACAACGGCAGGTTCTGCGTAACACCGGAATATCCAAACGGCATTTATTGCTACTTTGCTACCGTTGATAAAAACTGGAATTCAGCATATCCCTATTTGGTGGGGCCAACTTTTTATGGCGTAAAATCTGCGACCAAACCTACTTCCATTACCGAAACGGTCACCACCTATGTGGCAACAACAAGCACCCAAAATGAAAAAGATGGCCGTTTTGAAGTCTTATTATTTCCCAATCCAGCCAGTGATTTAATTGCCATTCAGATAAGTAGTATTACAAGGGAAAACATTCAAATTGAGCTTCTTGATGTTTTAGGAAAAAAAGTAGCAGAAACCAATATTCCCCAGGGAGGGACAATCGGATATTTTGAAACTTCGACTCTGCACAAAGGCCAGTATTTCGTGAGAATATCGGACGGTGAAAAAGTAGTGACAAAAAAAATTATGGTGTCTGAATAGACATAGTAAATAAGGCAAAACCCGCTTTCAATCCAAAAAAAGGCAAATGTCTATCGCCATTCCTGAATGGCAGGATGTTTGCCTTTATTTTACCTCAATAATACTTCCGAACTCTTCGTCCATCCTGATTTTCAGGCATTGATCAATTTCCTGCTGCATTTCTTCAATATGGGAAATCACGCCGACAATTCGGTTCTCATGCTTGAGTTGACGCAATGTATCAAAAACAAGATGTAAAGATTCCTTATCCAAAGACCCAAAACCTTCATCCAGAAAAAAGAAATTTTGCTCGCTTTTGGTTTTATGCCTGACAGTATCGGCAAGGGCAAGTGCCAGCGAAAGTGAAGCCTGAAAAATCTGTCCGCCACTTAAGGTTTTGGCAAGTCTCTCGTGCCCTTCATTGAGAAAATCTTTCACATAAAAATTATTGTCACCGTCCAAAACCAACATTAACTTTTGTCTGGTAAGCCTGAAAAAGCGTTCATTCGCCACGTCAACCACATTTTTTAGATACACAGAAGAAACGAAATTCACAAAATCCTTGCCTTTAAACAGGGATGACAACACCGATAAATTATCCCTCCTTTTTTCAAGCACAGCTTTTTCATTTTGAAGTTTTTCCAGTTTGGCCTGCCTGATTTCAATATCCTTAACTTGTTCAATCAAAACTGCCAGTTCCCCTTCAAGGGCAGAAATGTTCTGCTTTTGATTGAGGATACTTTCTTTAGCTTCTTCCCACAATACAGCATCGAATTCCCGGTGATGAATTTTGTCCTTCAGGTTCTTCAAATCATTGACTACCAAATCCAATTGTTTAAAAAATGCTTCTATTTCCAGCTTAATCTTTTCGGAATCAAAATGAGAATCTAAAGTCTTGCGAACCTCTTCCATATTGGTTAGGTTTTCCTTTTCAATTTTCTGAAGCACTCTTTCAGATAGTTTAGCTTCTTCCGTTTTATACTTTTCTACCAATTCGAATAGTGACTTTTTTGTAGCCTCTGCACTTACCAAATCAAGTTTCAGCGCATCCAACCTGGCCTTTTGTAGTTCAAGGTTTTCTTTCGTGGTTTTTAGTTTTTTGCTTAAAATGTTGATTTTAGATTCCGTCTCCTCAAGATTTAAAATTGTATCCGGATTCAGGCTTTTTACCTGGTTTTTAAATGAAAGTATCTGCCCATCTATCCCTGCAAGAATTTGTTTTAAACTTTTTTCCTTATTCACTTCAGGTTCCAGAGAATTTTCCACACGTAAAAAATTCTCTTCCAGGTCTTTAACCCGATTCTTTATTGACAAAATGTCTTTCCGTTGCTGCTCTGATTTTGAAAACAAGTCAGAAACAGCCTGATTGCCCATCGAGACATAGGGATTCGAACTATACTCAGATTTAAGATTTTCAAGTGACGCATCAGATGCAGATAAACGCTCGTTCAGTGTTTTCAATTGTTCAACCTCCGTTGACAATGAAGCAGCCAAATCATGCAATTTCCTGTAATCCTTTTCAATTTCTGAATTAAGGGCCAATAGATTTTTTATCTGATTCTGAGCACTTTGAACCAAAGAACCAACATCTTCAGATGTAACAATTTCGGGATGATGCAAAGAACCACAAAGTGGACATGGGTCTCCATCAACCATTTGAGAAGTAAACTGAAACAGTTGTTCCTTTTTTCCCAATTGAAGAATGTGATCCTGCATTTGGCCAATTTCAAGATTCAATTTTTCTTTCTCTGAATCGAGCAAAACCAGAACTTCTTTTAATCTTGTATTTGGGTTAATTTCAGGAATCCGGCTAAAAACCAGACCCTTCAATGTTTCGTCTTTTTCCGCTCTAAGGGTTTCAATCTTCAGTTGGACCTCCCTGATTCTATCTTCTATCTTTTTCCGTTCCTCTGAAATTCTTGCATTTTCTTTGAAAAACTGAAGTCCGTTGAGCAGCTCCGGGTAATTCTGAACAGATGCTTCAAGTTTTTCAAGATTGTCCTTGTTACCTTGTAATTCATTCTTAATTAACTCTTTATCAGAATTAAGCTTTAAAAGGGCCAGAGAAATCTGGCTCAATTCTAAATCTGTTTCCTCCTTTTTACTTGCTAATTTTTGACTTTCAGAAATCAAATTCAAATCTGAAATTTCTATTTCCCATGCAGGAATAAAAAGTGCTTCCTGATTTAAAACCTCAGATTTCTTTTGTTCAGAATCAAGATTTTCAATTTGATTTTTTACCTTTTGTTCTAGTTGTTCCAATTTTTCTTTGGATTCCAAAAACATGGTTTTGGCATTGTCCAAAAGTTTAAAATCGGCATCAAAAGTCCTGAAAATGAATTCGTATTTTTCAAGTTTCTCCTTTTTGAGATCATAATCCGGCTTGTTCAATTCAAGGTTTTTATAGATTTCCGATTTCGTGGAAAATTGCTCGTGGAGATCTTTAAGGACATTAAGCTCCTGAAATCGATTTTCGGTTGAAAGCAGGTTCTGCTTTCTTTCAACAAGTGCCAAAGAAGCAGTTTTTATTTCTTCTTTTTTTTCTTCCAGATTACCGGAATCAGAAAGGCCAATTTCCATAAGCTGTCCATTGATTGTACTCCATTTTTCTTTGTTCTCAGAAATGAGAAAACCCACTTTCTGAGAAAAATCAAATTCACCAAGCTTAGGAAAAAGCTCAATCATCATGGCTGTCCTTTCACCACCGGTCAGTTGAAGGAAATCAGAAAATTTACCCTGTGGAATAATTACCGTTCGCCTGAAATTTTCATAACTTAAATTAAAAATATGGCTGGCATCGGTCTTTTCAAGTGGACTCCAATCGCCGGATTTCCATACATAAGCAGCTCTTTCAAAGCTTTTTGGTTCTCCGGTCTTTTTCCTCCCGTTCTTTACGACGAATCGGTATAAATCTGGATTTGACCCGCTTTCAAATTCATAATCAATCAAAAACTCCTGAGAAGCTTTGTTAAAAATATTGTAGGGAAGGGCATCGGTCTGCTTGCTCACCCGCTCTATTTTATCATAAAGGGCCAGACTGATTGCATCCAGAATGGAAGACTTTCCGCTTCCCACAGAACCAAAAATTCCAAAAAGGTGGTCCTTGGTTAGAGTCCTGAAATCGATGGTTTGTTTTGTCTTATAAGCATACAAACCTTGGATGGTTAGTTTAATCGGAAGCACTTTTGGTTATTTATTAAAATTGAAAAAATAGAAGTCGGGAAGGTCCGGATGAGTCAATAAAATTGAAAAAATAGATATAAAGTTTGTTTCAGCTCTCAGAATTCAAAATCTCAAAAAACAGTTCTTTCAATTCTTCAGAAGGATTTTGTCCCTTTTTTTGCTTAAAAAAATCTTCGAAGAGCTTTATCTTATCAAGCTGAATATCAACAGGAACCGCTGGATTGGATAAAGTTAAAACTTGCTTTCTGGATTTTGGAATGAGGTCAAGTATTCCTTCATGGGCCGCATAAATTCTTTTGGTATCTTCAGTCTTCAGATATTCATCAGAAACGACCGTTAACTCTACCAAAACATCCGGGTTTTCAGACAACCAGCTGACCGTTTCATCTACAGAATCAAATGTTTTCCGGAATACTTTTTTTCCATTTTCAAGTTTGATTTTATCTAAGGTCACCGCTTTTTGTGGAACTGCATCCACAATCAGAACGAATTTTTCCTGGCCAGCTTCGCTCAAGCTATAACACAAAGGAGAGGAAGAGTAGACCACCGGAAAAGGTTTAGAACTTACTTTCCAGAATTTATGGATGTGTCCCAGTGCAACATACTGAATTTGAGAAGGAAACATAGACACAGGAAATGCATCTGTACCACCCAAACCAGCAATGCTTCTTTCATCGTCGCTTTCGGCTTCTATTTCACCGGTTTCGGGAACAAAATAGAGATGGGTCATCAGTATATTAACCCCATCATTGTCGCAATGATCATTGGCAAGCGTTTCCCAATTTGAAGAAAGCAGGTTTTTTAATTCCAGGGTTGCATTCTCTTGCCCAAGGTATTTCCGCAAGCGCACTTCATTTGCAAATGGAGTCAGAATCAACCTGACTGGAAATTGAACACCTGGCAATTCCATTTCAAGAAATCCCGGATGGGCTTTTGTAGATTTAACACCTTTTTCCGTTTCAAAATGAGGGACCAAAGCATCGGGAAATCCCAAAAGGACTATTCCGCATGCCAAAGCCAAAGGCTCAGGGGCGGCTATCCTCTCCGGAGAATCATGATTTCCGGCAATGGCAACAACCGCCCGGGAACCATCAGCTGATAACCTCTTAAGTGTCTTAAAAAACAACTCAGTAGATTCTGATGATGGATTGGGACCATCAAATAAATCTCCTGCCACCAAAACTAAATCAACCTTTTGATTATCAGCAATGGTACAGATTTCATCAAGAATCAAAACCTGCTCATTATGTCTTGAAAAACCATTGAGTTTCTTGCCCAAATGCCAATCTGCGGTATGTAAAATCTTCATAATTATAGGATGTGAAATTGAGGTTTTTCGCTGAGATTGGATAGACCTTTAGAAATAAAAAATAAAATAAAATTGATTCATTTATTCAAACCCGAGACCAACCAATCCTCCCTTAGCAAAGCAAAAACAAGCGAATCTTCCACAATCCCATTCTTGAAATAATGAGATTTTAAAAGTCCTTCATTCTTAAAATTTTGCTTTTTCAAAATGCTTAAAGAAGCCAGGTTGTTGGGTCCAACATAAGCTTCTATCCGATTCAAATTCAACGCATTAAATCCATATCCGATAATTGGGTCTATGGCCTCTGTCATCAAACCCTTTGAATGAAATTCTGAATCATGGATTATATAACCAAGTTCGGCCCTGAAGTGATTTTTATACCAGGTATGAAACCCACACCAGCCCAATACCCTGAGGCTTTCTTTTTCAAGTAATTGGAAATAAAGAAATGTCTTATTAAACATTCCAAAACCCAGCTTGTACTTTTCTCTTTCAGCTAAAAGCTCTTCCTCAGATTTCAGACCAAGAAATACAGCCAATTCAGGATCTGCCATTTTCGTAAAAATGAAATCAAATAATGGCTGGTCCAGCCTTCGAAGATAAAGTCTTTGGGTTTCAAGTATAGTTAATTCCATTTCTTAAAGAATGAATTGCAACATAATAAAAAGAGCAGAATTCCTGCCTGTTCCGAAATGATAACCGGACTAAAAAAGCACCGGATTACCTAACCAACAGGAAGCTGATTGCTGAAAAAACCTGCAAACTTCCAAACTTCCAAAACGTCCTGGGCACCAACAAGATAAGGGGCAAATCTGGTATTGGTAGAAACGAGCAAAAGGCAATTTTGCTTTTTCAAATAATTATAAACCTTTTTAAATACAATGCCCTCCGTTTGGGTTACAACGATGCAGGCTGTATCGTCTTTTATCTGCGACCATTCATCCATATACTCTGCAAAAACCATGGAACCGGAAGGTATAGGCAACATGCTATCACCTTCGATGGTAAATGCCCTGTACTTCTTTCTTTGATCCAGAAAAGGAATCTGAAATGCGGGCAGGTCCTGAATAAACTCAGGGTCAGAAAAACCAGAGGTATACCCTGCTGCTGCTTTCACCGGAACCCATTCTATATTATCTCTACCTTCTTTGTCTAAAGTAACGGTTAAAATCGTTGGCCCATGATTGAACTCCTGTGGCAGAGATTTTAAAACCAGCTTTTCCATATCCGACCTGCCGGAAAGGTTTCCATTCAGCAGTGCTTCCACTGTAATACCAAAAAAACTGGTAATTTTTTGGAGATTTTCCAGCTTTGGTTCTGCCCTACCCTCTTCATAAGAGCCATAAGTGGATATGCTTACACCAATTAAATTGGCCATTTCCGCCTGCGTTTGCCGGGGCTTGTGATTTTTTCTAAGGTATTTCAGATTGACTGACAGCGCATTCATAACTTTTTACCAATTATTTTAGTTTTTTTACCAGAATTATTGGCAAATATAAAACCAATTATTTTAGATTTGCAAAAAGTTAGAAAAAAACCCGGGTATTTCTGAAACCGATTTTTACTGCAAAATGAATCGCTCTATCGTACATATGGATCTGGACTCGTTCTTCGTGGCAGTAGAATGCCTGAAAGATACAAGGCTAAGAGGCAAACCTGTGATAGTTGGCAGCAGTAAAGACAGAGGTGTGGTAGCCGCATGTAGCTATGAAGCAAGAAAGTTTGGTGTGCACTCCGCAATGCCCGGACGAATGGCAAAACAACTTTGCCCGGACGCCATTTTCGTACGGGGCGATTTCGAGGCCTACAGCAGATATTCTGATTTGGTCACTGAACTTGTACAAACAGAAGCTCCTCTGGTAGAAAAAGCATCGATAGATGAGTTTTACGTAGACCTGTCGGGCATGGAGCGATACATGGGTTGCTACCAGTGGGCCATCAAAGTAAAGAAGCAAATTTACAATGAAACAGGTCTTCATGTATCGGTGGCCCTATCACCCAACAAAACCGTATCTAAAGTGGCTGTAGGCGAGGCAAAACCCAACGGACAGATTTATGTACCTCATGGATTGGAAAAAAGTTTTTTAAAACCATTGCGCATAGAAAAAATGCCAATGATTGGAGAAAAAACCACGCATCTTCTGAGAACAATGGGTGTGCAAACAGTAGGAAAGCTGGCTGAAATTCCGCTCAAGGTATTGGAAAGGGTATTTGGAAAAAACGGAAGCTGGATGTGGGAAAGAGCCAATGGAATAGATCCTTCTTCAGTAGTACCGTATATGGCGCAAAAATCCATGTCTAAAGAAAGTACTTTTGAAAAAGACACTGCAGATGTACAATTCTTAAGACAGGAAATCATACGAATGATAGGTGAACTGACATTTGAACTCCGGAAACTGAATGAAACAACGGGCTGTATTACAATCAAAATCCGATATGCTGACTTCGACACACAAACCAAACAAGTCTCAATTCCTTATACGGCCTCAGATCATGTATTAAGGAAATATGCGCTGGAACTTTTTAATAAGCTGTTCAACCGAAGATTAATGATCAGACTTATTGGAGTCAGGCTAAGCAAATTGGTTGCCGGAGGCATGCAGCTTAATTTATTTGACAACTCGGGCATGATGAGTCCACTTTATATGGCTATGGACAAAATAAGAATCAGATATGGACTTACATCCGTACAACCTGCCTCCACTATTACTTTAAAAAGAAGCAAACAATTAATTGAATATCAACAATATAAAACACTTAATAAAAATGGAAAATAACAATATTTTTGCAGGTATGCCTGTGCTTAGTCTGATAACAAATTTTTCAGAATCCGGAAATTTTGAGCGTATTCATTTGGTAATGGACAGAAAACTATCAGGTACTACACAAAACCAAAGTAGAAAAAAGCACGTTCCAAAGTTCAACCGATTCTGGAACGGACCCAATTTTGGCCAATTGGTAGACCAACATTAATACCCAAATTCAAATTTGGATAGCCGGTCCATCCAATCTTCAGGAAAAATAAGAAAAGAACGAGCTTCTGTTGCAATGGATTGAAGAACGACTTCAGAAAAAAAATGAAATTTTTTCAATTAATATCTGTTATGCATAAAAATCAAACATCTATTCATTATGGAAGCGCTATTCAAACAAACTTTTTGCGATGCTATTTCCGAAAACCGAAACAAGGCTTTTGGACAATACGAACTGAGAACCAATTATAATGACAGGATTTTTAAGGCCCAGATTTGGGTAATTTCCTCTTTCTCATTTTTGGTTTTACTTTCCATTTGGTTAAGTCCGGAAATCAAAGCGGATGAGGTAAAAGACATTTCTATTCCGGTAATTATTAGGGAAATTGAAATTATGGATTTGAAGAAACCCATAACAAAAGCTGATCAACCGGAGCAAAAACTACCTCGGGAAAATCAACCGAAACCTGCGGATCCAACTCAATCAAGACTTCTTCCTACTGAGTTGGTAAACGAGGATAACAAACTCAAAATCGATAGCACTGCTCCAATTTCTACTTCTGACCTGAAGACAGAAAAACAAAACAACCATGGAACCGATGTTGCCACAACCGGAGAGCCTGGTTTAAAAACCAATGGAGAAGGAGGCCCGCAAAAATCAGGGGATGGAAACGCAATGGGATCTGAGGCCGACAAAGCACCATACGATTTTGTTGAAATCGAGCCTGCATTTCAGGGAGATTTACAATCTTATATCTCAAAATCAACCAATTACCCGGGAAAGGCCATCCATGAAGGAATCGAAGGACAAGTTTTTGTTTGCTTTGTTATTGATGAGCAAGGCAAAGTAACCAAGCCTGAAATACTGAAAGGAATAGGATATGGATGTGATGAAGAAGCGCTTAGGGTAGTTAAAAACCTACCCGCATTTTCACCTGGCAAAATGAATGGCAAACCGGTAAAAGTCAGGATGAGAATTCCCCTCTCTTTCAGGCTCAGGAAATAATCCCAGATTGGTTATTAGGACTTCGCTATGAGAGGCTAAAAAGCAAAAAATCAGCACCTTTTATTCGAAATTCTTAGCAGCGCTACGGATACAGAAGAAAAGGTGACGAAGTTTCTGATTCGAAGCAGTTTAGCATCGGAATACCTGCCCGGCGGCAGACGGGAAATTCCTAATGACTATTCTTGGATAATCAAACCACTTTTAACTCAAAAAAAAAGCCCCGCATTATGCAGGGCTTTTTTGCTTTTGTTTTGTATTACTTAGAAGCGTCCATTTGCTCTTTCAATGCTGAAAGGGCCTCCAAATCTCCCAAGGTAGAAGTGGCCGGTGCATTGTTTGATGATGCATTTGAATTATCAGATTCGCCATCTTTCGATTTTTTCTTTCCGCCAGTTGAAGCTTTAGCTTTTTTCTCAACTGCTTCTTCCACCTGATAAACAGCTGCGTGAGAAACGATAATCTTCTTGTCTTCTTTAGAAAACTCAACTACTTTGAAATCAATTGACTCACCCACTTCGGAATGGTTACCGTCTGCTTTGGTAATATTTTTCAAAGAAGAAATTCCTTCAATACCGTAAGGCAATTCAATGATTGCAATCTTATCATTTTTGGTATTGATGGTTCCTTTGTGTGTCGAACCAACATAGAATATAGTCTCAAAAGTATCCCAAGGATTTTCCTCAAGTTGCTTGTGACCTAAAGCAAGTCTTCTATTTTCTACATCCAGTTCAAGTACCTGAACATCTAATGGCTCATTAACTTTAACTACTTCAGAAGGATGCTTGATTTTCTTGGTCCAGCTAAGATCAGTTAAGTGAACTAATCCATCAATGCCTTCTTCCATTTCAAGGAACAAACCAAAGTTGGTTAGGTTTCTAACTGTACCTTTATGCTTGGTACCTACAGCGTATTTGGTCAAGACATCAGATTTAGTCCAAGGATCTTCGCTTAATTGCTTGATTCCCAATGACATTTTTCTTTCTTCTCTATCCAAGGTCAAAACTACAGCTTCTACCTCATCGCCCACTTTCATAAAGTCAGATGGGTTTCTAAGGTGTTGGCTCCAGCTCATTTCTGATACGTGTACCAATCCTTCTACTCCGGAAATGATTTCAATGAATGCACCATAATCTGCAACATTAACAACCTTTCCTTTGATTTTGCTTCCAACTACAACATCTTCTCCCAAAGCATCCCATGGATGAGCAGTAAGCTGCTTCATACCTAATGAAATTCTCTTCTTGTCTTCATCAAAATCAAGCACAACAACTGTAATCTTGTCGTCCAGTTTCAATACTTCTTCCGGATGGTTTACGCGGCCCCATGAAATATCTGTGATGTGAAGTAATCCGTCTACACCACCCAAATCGATGAATACACCGAAGTTGGTCATGTTTTTCACAACACCTTCCAATACCTGACCTTTTTCCAAATTGTTGAGAATTAAAGACTTCTGCTCTTCAATATCTTTCTCAATCAATACTTTATGACTTACTACTACGTTGTCGTTGGTGTTGTTAATCTTAACAACTTTAACCTCCATTTTCTTTCCAACGTAAACATCAAAATCTCTGATTGGCTTAACGTCAATTTGAGAACCTGGTAAGAATGATTCAACACCATAGATGTCAACTATCAATCCTCCTTTTGTTCTTCGCTTAACAAGACCCTCAATGATAACATCGTTTTCAAGGGCATCTTTGATTTGATTCCAGGCACTTACGATTCTGGCTTTTTTGCGGCTAATAACCAGATGACCATGTTTATCCTCCTGATTTTCAACATACACATCTACTACATCCCCAATTTTGAGACCTTCTAAATCTCTGAATTCTGAAAGAGCTACCAGTCCATCCGACTTATAACCAATATTTAAAACCACATCGCGGTCTGTAATATCAACTACAATTCCTTTAACAACTGACTTTTCTTCTACTACGAAAAGGGTTTCAGAATACATTGATTCGTACTTGGCAAGCTCTTCTTTTGAATAGCCTGAACCAAAACCTCTTCCGGACTCTATTTGGTCCCAATTAAAAACTTCTGGAGTATTACCCATGATAACTTACTGGCTTAGATACAATTGGAGAATAGCCCGACCTCCAAAGGTTTTAGTGAATAATTGTTTTACCCTGTTCAAATCTGAAAAGGACCGCAAAAGTAGTGTTTTATAACTAATTGAATTCAAAAATTTTAAAGAAATATGAAAATTATTGTCGCGGATATAAAAGTCCGTTCACCCATTTAAAAAAAGAGGGCCCGACTTTCATCAGACCCTCCAAATTTTGGAATAAAACCCGAACTAAATGTATTGGTTTATCAGGTTTTCAAGAAATTCCTGCCGGCCTGAAATCTGCAAAGGATTTCCGCCTGAATGTGCCATTGCATATAAATCTTCAAGTTTTAACGCCCCATTTTCAAATTCTTTTCCCTTTCCTGAATCAAAAGAAGCATACCTTTCTTTTCTTAATTTCACATAATCTGATTGGGTTAAGATGGCATCAGCTACTTTTAGACTTCGGGCAAAAACATCCATTCCTCCAATATGGGCAAAGAAAATATCTTCAAGGTCGGTACTGTTTCTTCTGGTTTTTGCATCAAAATTCACACCTCCACCCTGGATTCCTCCAGATTGCAAAATGACCAGCATGGCTTCAGTAATTTCATATATATTGTTTGGAAATTGGTCTGTATCCCAGCCATTTTGTTCATCTCCACGGTTTGCATCTATGCTTCCAAGCATTCCGGCATTTGCAGCCACTTGTAATTCATGTGTAAAAGTATGACTTGCCAATGTGGCATGGTTGACCTCTATGTTGATTTTAAAATCTTTATCCAAGCCATGTTCTCTCAGAAATCCGACCACGGTGGCACAATCAAAGTCATATTGATGCTTTGAAGGTTCCATTGGCTTTGGCTCAATAAAGAATGTCCCTTTGAATCCCTGGCTCCTTCCATAGTCTTTTGCCATGTGCAGAAACCGGGCCATGTGGTCCAATTCCCGCTTCATATTTGTGTTAATCAATGAGGTATAGCCTTCTCTTCCGCCCCAGAAAACATAGTTTTCGCCTCCAAGTGCTATGGTAGCATCAATCGCCATTTTTACCTGAGCCCCTGCATGCTGAACTACCTGAAAATCAGGATTGGTAGATGCCCCGTTCATATATTTAGGATTGCTAAATAAATTGGCTGTTCCCCATAAGAGTTTTATTCCGCCGGCAGCCTGTTTTTGTTTGGCGTAGTCAACCATATACAGTAGATTCTTTTCAGACTGTGAAAGTGTATCAGCTTCAGGTGCGATGTCATAATCATGAAAGCAATAATAGGGAATGCCGATTTTGGATATAAATTCGAATGCAGCATCCATTTTGTCTTTTGCTTGCTGCATGGGTTCATTGACTACCGACCATGGAAATTTCTTGGTACCCGGGCCGAATGGATCACCTCCGGTGTTGCACATAGTATGCCAATAGGCCACGGCAAACTTGAAATGATCTTTCATAGTTTTCCCTGCAACTACTTCATTTTCATCGTAATACTTAAAGGAAAATGGATTTTTCGATTCCCGGCCTTCAAATTCTACTTTTTGAACAAATGGAAAATACTCCTTCTCTCCTTTAACAATGGTTAGTGACATATTTAACTTTTGATTATTCTTAATTGAATGCAATTAAAGATTAGCTTTTGAATTTCTGAAAAGTAAAATAATGGCTGGATTGAACAGACCCGAATTCTAAAAAAGCGATTTTGAGATGCTACCTCAAACGAATTGCTTTTGGAGCGGATTTTATCTTTAGATTCAAAAAAACGCATGGCATTATCAAAAAAGTTTCAGGAACAATCTCACGATTTTCGCCTTAGCAATTCCAGAAATATGATGCCGCATAATCCCAGATTAAGTAATAGGATTTAAATGATTGATTTTCTATGCTTTACAACCGCACCTAAATCCTCCCGAAGCCAGTTCGGGACAAATCCTCCAATGTAGAGCACTTAATGTGAAAATCAATCATTTATGGACCAAAAGCTTTTTCTATTGCGGAATTTGGGATCAATGCAGTTAAGTTAAGGCCTTGCACCCTTCTTTGAACAGTATCTTTTATATTTCGGCATGTTGAGGCCGGGTTGGGTAGGAAGTTTTAGGCTTTTGGCTGATTTTTGTGATGTGGTTGGGTGGTACAGGTGGTGATGGAAAATAAAATTGAAGTTATGACGGGTCGGAGACCCTGCAAATTATTAAAAATCCTGAGAGCGCTTTGCTAACTCTCAGGATAGGAGAATCAATAAATTAATTTGCCAGCCAGAAAGCTTGTTTTGGTTTATATTTCAAGACTAATGAGAATTATTTCGGGCACTTAATCATCTCCGGGATTCATAAAAAGGAATCCACGCTCTTTTTCTGTATCAATAAAATCAACCTTCAACCCCAAGAGGTGCATCAGGTGTTTTTTTTCAATCAACACTTCAAAATATGGGGTTTTAAAAATATCGTCGTTTTGCTTCGGTTTATCAAAACCGATGACATAAGTAACACCTGCGCAACCACCACCTTTTACCCCTATTCTAAGCCCATACCCCTTTGGAATATTTTTATGTTGAAAAATCTGGTACACTTCTTCTCTTGCCCTATCGGTTAACAGAACAGGTAAATGATTGATGCTCATTTTATAATTTAAATATTCCCAAATTTGGAGCTGACTTTTAAAGAATCAAAACTACTTTCGCGGCTTCAAAGTTCTAATTTATGGTTGAAGTTTTTAGTGATTTAATTAAAATATTATTGCCGGCCGGGCTCGTCTTATTTGGAATCTATCTCACCATTGAATCCTTGCTTAAAAAGCAATTTGAGAAAACAGTGGTGGAAATTCGTTCTAAAAATACGGAGTTAATTCTTCCGGTCAGACTTCAGGCCTATGAAAGAATGGCTCTTTTTCTGGAAAGAATTTCACCTCATAATCTTATTTTAAGAATCAATCAACCCAATATGACTGCCGGTGAGTTACAAGCTGTAATGCTCCATGAGATAAGAGAAGAGTATAATCATAATTTAAGTCAGCAAATCTATCTTTCAGAAGTCGTTTGGGGATTAATCAGAACTGCGTTTGAGGAGGTAATCTCTACCATCAATACCTGTGCCCAATCTGTGGACCAGGAAAGTCCTTCCATTGAGCTGGCCCGAAGAATATTTGAAATCCAAATGAACAAGGATAGCGATTCTATCCAAAAAGCCATGAGTGAATTAAAATCAGAGATTTCGGTTTACTACTAAAATCTTAGGAAGACTCCAATGGATTAAATTAGAGTCAACCTTATTCAAAGGATTTCATAAAAAAAGCCTGGTTTTTATTCCAGGCTTTTTTGGGAGTAGTTGAGAAATTGTAATATGTAGGCTTTGATATTTTACCAGTGATCGTGATGGTCACCTTTTTTCCTGGAAAATGCTTCTTCTGAAGGTTTTAGAAGATAAATGTCTGTTCCTCCCAAACCTCCTGCTCTGGCAGATGAAACAAAAATGCTTCTGCCTTTATTGTTTTCAAAGTAATGTGTGTCGTTTCCAGGCGTGTTAATCGGATAACCTAAATTTTCAGGTTCCGTAAATGTTCTGGTTTCATGGTCATACACGGTTTTGAACAAATCGTAACCTCCCAAACCTTTAAGTCCTTTTGAGGAAAAAACTATTGTCTTTCCATCTTCCAGCCAAACAGGGGCAATTTCATCATCGGGAGAATTTATGTTTTTGGTAATTTTCCAAGGCTTAGACCATTTGGCTTCCGTTTTTCTTTCGACCATAAAAAGGTCGTACGTTCCATCAAACAAGGAGTTGTTGGCAAAAATCACTCTTTCCATTGTTGGATTAAAATTCCCATCCGGCTTAAAGTACCTTCCAGGAATCTCGGACTTCATCAATACCGGATCCTTGAACTCATTTCCTTCTCTTTCGATTTCCCAAAGAGAACCGGCATGTTCAGGACTCATGACAATTAACTTATCGTCAATCCATTGAACTGAGGTAAACTGTATTTTATTTTTAGACCTTGGATGCAGCGGTATTGCTTTGGACCATTTTCCACCATCCTGTCTGGTTGAGTAATATAATTTGGATGTGAACTGACCATCTGCTTCTGGCACTTCATTTGCAAAAAGCGGCCTTCTGGATGTAAAAACCAATATTTGACCATCTTTTGAAACAATTGGCGAGTGTTCTGTAAACGGACTGTTGATGGACTCTCCAAGATTGGTGACATCATAAGGTGACTTATCTCCCGACAAAAAGTGAATTTCTGTTCTGTGAATCTGACCAATAAGTTCTTCAACACCTTTGCGATAATCGTCTTTCTGGCTGGCAACAACCAAATATTTACGGTAACATCTGAGGGCAGAGTCAATTTTCATGCTGAGATGAAAGGCCCGTCCCAACCAAAACTGATAGTTTGGATTCACCTCATTTTGAGGATTGTTGGCTTTTTTGATATGCTCAAGTCCTTTTTCAGGCTTGGATAGAAAAAGAAGGCACATGCCTGCTTTTAAATTGGCATTAACAAGGTCTTCACCTTTGAAAATGGCTTCTTCAAACAACGGTAGAGAATTGTAATAATCTTCCTGTTCGAAATACTTTTCAGCTCTGTGCAGGGCATCTGAAACCTGAGCTTGAGATCCGGCGGTTGTAATGGCAAATAGGGTAGCCATTGCAGTCCATTTTTTTAATGGTAACATAAGGAAAGAAGAGGTTTTATTCTTATTAGTTTTAAACCTGAGGCGAAGGTAAGGGCGGGATTTTCCGGATTGATTCTGTTTAATCCCAAAAAGATACATGTGTGCCGAATGAAATCATAGGATTTCAAAACTGCCGTTTATTCTTTAACTTCCGTAGCGGGATTTTAAAACTATAACTTCAAATAATAATCAGACAACCAATCAATTACAGGGTGGCTATATCCTTTGTTTTCATCATAAACCGAAGTTTCAATTTGCACCATTTCCTTTTGTGCTTTTCTTGAAAAACTAAGAATGTTCCGCCAGTTGTCCTTTGGTTTTTGGTGCAATTCAACTTTTGTTCCTACATGCAAACCTAGTTTTTCAGCAAGGGCCTGGGTAAAACCCGAGCTACTTCCTGGCAAAAGAAGCCAAAGCTGACCCTCTGGTTGCAGTAGTTTTTCCAACATCATAAACCAATTTTCCCACTCTGATTTTGAAATATGCAAAGCCTTGTTTCTTGATTCTAAAGGACTTGCCAAATGATTGAGGAAAAAAGGAGGATTGCAAAAAATTATATCGTAAGTAGTTGGTTTTGAAGCCAAAAAATCTTGCAGACTTAAATTCAAAATTTCCAATCTGGATGTCCAGTTAGATTTTTCAAAATTCATTTTACATTCTTCAAAAGAATTCAAATCGGGTTCAATTGCAGTGAATTTTCCAAAATCGACTTTCTGAGCGGCCATTAAGGTAAGCAATCCTGTTCCTGCACCTACATCCAAAATACGCAAATTCTGATTTTCAAATCCGTCACTTTTTAAAGATTGGGCGATATAGGAACCAAAAATGCAACTGTCAGTACAGACTTTCATGGCAGATTTTTCCTGCCAGATGCTGAATTGCTTAAAATTAAAATAAGGATTGCCCAAGTTGGAATTGAAAAACGCTAATCAAAACTACTTTCGACCATAATCTGCCGGATTTTCTCCCCAATGCTGGGTCTCCCATTTCCAAATCCGATTCGTAAACTGATGGGTATTGAGCCAAATCAAAGCCCTGTCAACCAGACTCCAGGCAGCTTCTGTATGGGCATTTCTTTCGAGCTCCGATTTAACTTTCCTTTTGGCCACCCAACTCAGTGCAGTTATCGAATCCGAATAAACCGGTAGGGTTGATTCATTTTGATATAGATATGCAAGGGCATGAACTATTCCCAGAAATTCACCCAAATTATTGGTTGCCAAGCCAATGTGCTTACTGAAGAGCAACCTTTTTTCCGGCATCAAAAAACCCTGGTATTCAGTTGGTCCCGGGACTCCAATAGAAGATGCATCTACCACAATATAATCGCCTTGTGGTGGCGCCAGCTTCTTCCCCTTTGTCAGGCTTTTGGGTGCTGAATAAATGGATTCTGAATTTGGAAATCGCTTTTTTGCCCAGGCTTCTTCTGCTACTTTCTGGTCTTCAAAGCTTTTGTAAACTGCACCCGTAAATTCAAAAATCTGCTCTTTGGCTTTATCCCAACTGGTATAAACTCCTGGTTTACGGCCCTTTAAAACAACATACCATTTTTGTTTTGCCATTCTTTATCGGGTAGTTAGCAGGATATTAAATTTTGAAATCAAAAAAAACCTAAGAAAATATCCCAAACAACTCGCCATCCACTTTTTCTATAACCTTGCCTAAATCAGCTGGCCTTTCCACAAAATCCAATTGGTCTGCATTGATGATCAGCAATTTCCCCTTCGTGTAGGTTGAAATCCACTCCTCGTAGCTTTCTCCAAGCTTCCGCAAATACTCCAGTTTTATGTTGTTTTCGTAGTCACGGCCACGCTTTTCTATCCTTTCTACCAAAGTTGGCATGCCCGCCCGGAGGTAAATGAGCAAGTCCGGAGGTTTCACAAACGAAGTCATGGTTTCAAACAGGTTGAGGTAATTCATATAATCTCTGGGATTTATATGCCCGGAAGCCGCCAGATTTTTGGCGAAAATGACCGCATCTTCATAAATGGTCCTATCCTGAATAATCGTGTTTCTGGCAGCCTGTATATCCATCACCTGCTTAATGCGGCTGCTCAAAAAATAAACCTGGAGGTGAAATGCCCACTGTTGCATATCCCCATAAAAATCTTCCAGATATGGATTGTCGTCCACCGACTCATAAAACACCTCCCACTTATAATGTTGGGCCAGCTTTTGAGCCAATGTCGATTTACCTGCGCCTATATTTCCTGCTACCGCAATATGCATGCTTTAAAATTTGGCCTCAATATTGAGTGTATTTTTCGAAGTCGGAAACCTAAATTTGTGTCCGACTGGAAATGAATTTTACAACATCAACTAAATCAGACATTCAGCCCCCAAAAAAGCGATTTATTTTTTCGCTTTTACCTGCACTGTTTTTTGGTGGCCTCATGATTTTGGTCAAACTCTTCGAAGTTGGCAGTCATCTTTCCCTTGCCACCTATGGCCTCAAACCACGGGTGCCGGTGCGTCTGCTTTCCATTTTTAGTTTTCCTTTTTTGCATGCCGATTGGTTGCATCTTTTTTCCAATCTGCTTCCCTTTATCTTTTTCAGCACCCTCATTTTCAATATGTTTCCCAAAATATATTGGAAGTCTATGCTATTCACTTTTACACTTTCCGGGTTCTGGACCTGGTGTTTTGCCCGGTCGGGAACTGTCATAGGCGCTTCTGGTTGGGTTTATGCACTTTTAGGATTTTTGTTGGTGGCTGGTTTTTCGAAAGTCAGCCAAAAAACCATGGTTGTCGCGGGTGGCTTGGCATTTTTATATGGCGGCATGGTCGCTGGTCTCGTGCCTTACAAACCCAATATTTCCTGGGAAGGCCACCTGATGGGCCTTTTTGCCGGTGCTTTGGCGGCGGTATATTGGCGCAAGGAACTCAAAGAATCTGAAACTGAGTCCAGTTTCAAACCCAAAACTGACAACTACGTGCACAAAGAACCTCCTTATCCGTATTGGATGTACAACGGTCCACATGTGCTTGATGCACAGCGAAATGTAATTCATCCGGACGACCTGATATGGGAAAATGGCCGACCTTATATAAAGCCACAAGAGGAAGCAATTCCTGAAAATCAGCAAGAAACTGAGTCGATTCCACCCATTGAAAATCCAAAACCAAAAGGATTCAACAATGGAGGCTGGTATATTTCAGTTTCCTGATTTGGTTTTTGATTACCCTTCTGACAGAATCCGATGTGTGGCGATTTGACGGCTATGACCCATCCAAACAGTAAAAAAGCAGATTGACAAACCACCACAACTGTGGCATTGGTCTGCGAGTCAAAGGGCCTGGAAGAGTCTAAATATAAATAAGCCAGATGCTTGGAAATAGTCCGAACGAGGCTGGAACCTCGCCCGATTGGGATTTTGCCCCATCGGGGCTAAATATTGGTAGGATTCGCATCAACCAAAGTTTTTAAGTCCCATCGGGACGAAATATCATTTCATGTTAGCAATGGTAAAATCTTAGGTT
>JAIXQU010000099.1 GCA_027485575.1 Cytophagaceae bacterium | reverse complement strand
TTGGGTGTTTGGGTTGATTGGCGTTCTATAGAGATTTGGCTGCTCTGCAGCTGAATGCCTGGCCATACGCCAGAGATGGGTGAACGGTCAAGGGTTTTAAGGCATTGATAGGAGACAGGAATCAGGAGACAGGAGACAGGAAAAAGTAATCAGGAAACAGGATCAGTAATCAGGATTCAGGTGATAAGGCTCCGTTTGGCGTAGTCTTTGACTACGTCATGGTGTGAGCGAATCTTACAATCGCTTGCTGGTTCGCATTTGACTCGAATCTAAGATTCCCCAACGCACGGACGTAGTTGGAAAACTACGCCCCAACCGGGCAAATGTTGGACATCATGGTTTTACCGATTCAGATATTATCTAAAAAATTTGTCTCATTGCTAACAAAAATACCTTTGTCATCCTTTGAGGTGATGACCAGTATATCATTAAAGTGTCCAGGTAGCTGAAAGTCAATTGCTTTTCTCCATTCGCCTTTGCCCCAAACCAATATTTTTTCTCCTGGTTCCAACCTGGCTTCAGCATATCTTAAATTTTTCCACATTCCAATCAAGTTGCGGGCATCAAACTTAAATGACCACCTGTCCAGGAATTCCTCAATGGTTTTTGTTGGTTTTTCCCACCTGCTTTTTATTAATAAATCCTTCATAATATCATCAGATAAATATGCAACATGATTTCCATCGCGAATTACAAATTTGCAGGATTCGTCTTCCTCTAACCTTTTCTCCCAATTATCCTCAAAAGAGTAGTTCGGGTTGTTAAGTTCCTCTACCCGGAAATGATATAGAGCACATTCCTGTTTGGAAAAAGGTGAAATTATCGGTTCGCCAACCAACTCCACTGTTCCGAAAAATTTGCATACTCCACTTTCGGGAAAATCTGCAATTTTTACATATTCGGATTCATAAAACTTTTCAACGAAGTCGTTTGCTTTATATGTCTTAACAGCGTAGTAAATCACCCCGATTACAAAAATGATCAATAATCTAAATAAAATTTTTTCTATGAAAAACACTAAAATGATTAGAACCGACAGAGTCATAACTTTATTACTTATGGTTACAATTTAATTTTTTTTTTAATTGCATAGTATTAGGCAAAAGTATGACCTTTCATAAATATTTAAAATAAAACTCAATCCTAAATTAAGTTAAACCGGCTATTTTGGATCTCCCAGCCATAACCATGTAGAGAGTACTTGCTATACTCCAAAAGTCAGGTAAGTTACAACCGGTCTGACGTTTGGTGCCAACCGGGAATGGCGATTTAACATCAACTACCGTTCCATGTGCCGTCCACATATATCACTGCTCTGCAGCTTGGGTGTTTGGGTTGATTGGCGTTCTATTGAGATTAGGCTGCTCTGCAGCTGATTGCCTGGCCATACGCCAGAGATGGGTGAATGGACGGTCAAGGGTTTTTAGGCATTGGTATATTTTTAGCTTGAAACATGAACCCATATTGATTTTCCGGTATGACCTTTGATGCCGAATTGGAAGGGCTGAACAGCGCAGAGTTCTATCTCTAAATTGTCAACCTATCCAAGGATTTGTAACAACAAAACGTAAACTAATTTCAGGACGAGACATTTTGAATTCTATTTCTATTTTTTGCAATTTGCCCCAATGAAAATCTTCTCTTTTTTATTGCTTTCTGCTCTTGGTTTTTCCTCCTGCAACGATGCCCACATTGACCATAAAATCGGGTTAAAGAAAATGGGGGCCTGCGGTGAAATCAATCCCCAAATCCACATGGAATCGAATGTGATGGGCGACAGGTACACATTTAACCAATGCCTGCCAGACAACTTTACAGAAAAAGATTATGCCATAAACCGAAAAGGCGACACCCTTTTGGTATCTTTTAAAAAAGCAGATGAACGTCCCCAAAATGATTTTAACATCACATTGGACATAGATGCACATCCACGGTATGCATTTATTGCCATCGGAAATCAGGTTTTGGCAATAGGGGAGGTGGCTCCATAGTTTTAACCCGGAATTTCCATTAGGAATTCCCGTTTGCCGCCGGGCATTTATTTGGTGTATAACCTGCTTCAAATCAAAAGCTATGGAACAAATTTCGAATACTTGGTGCTGATTTTTTGGAAGCTTGTCCCGCACAGCTTTGCTGTTGGGGTTAGTCTCTCAAAGCGTAGTCCTGATAACCAATCCGGGTTGAAAATAGAAACCTGTGTTATTGAATCTTTACCTGAAAATGCCCGAATCTTTATTGAAATGGATTTTTAGTTGCCAATTGAAGCAAAATGGCAATTCATAATTAACATTGATTTTACAAATGATTTTTTTTCATCCTTCAATATAGCGGTGTGAAAAAATTAAGTTTTTCAAAATGCGCATTTACAGTGTTTTTGCCCGTTTTGATTCTATTAAATCCTTTATTATCAACCGCCCAGCAACCATCTGCCAAAGGAAAAGTGGCAGGAAAAATTCTGGATCAAACGACCAATGAACCATTGATTGGAGCAGGAGTTCGGGTTGAAGCAACGACCACAGGGGCAACAGCCGATTTTGATGGAAAATTTGCTTTTGCTGTGGAGGCAGGTTCGGTAACTTTAGAGGCCAAACTGGTGGGATATGGTACAAAAATTTTGAAGGGCATTGTTGTTAAACCCAACGAAACAACCTTGATTACCATTTATTTAAAAGAAAGCAGTGTTGAAACTAAGGAGGTTCAGATTGTAGCCGATGTGAGCAAGAACAATGAAAACTCACTTTTAAATGACCAAAGAGCAAATAACAGCATTGGAAGCGGGGTTTCAGCGGAATTGCTCGCAAAAACACCAGACAGAAACCTTTCGGAATCATTCCGGCGGATAAGCGGAACTTCCATCCGGGACGGAAAATTTGCGATGGTTCGGGGCCTGAGCGAAAGATACAACCAGGGACAGTTGAATGGGGTTTCCATTCCCAGCACGGAACCAGACAGAAAGGCGTTTGCTTTGGATCTTTTTCCATCCAATCTGATGGATCGCATTGTGGTTTCCAAAACTGCTACGCCAGACCAACCCGGTGATTTTGCGGGTGGTTTGATAAAAATTCAAACCCTGGACATTCCTTATTCCAACACTTTTTCTATGACCCTTGCAGGCGAACATCATTCTTTAACAACAGGAAAATCTTTTGGAACCATCAAGTCTTCCACAACGGATTGGTTGGGCTTTGACAATGGAGTAAGGCAACACCCGACCAATACCCTGGGTCAGGAGGAGGCAGATATTAATCCCAATGAACAATTAAAAGGATATCAGTCAAAAATATTTAACAATCAGGTGGTTCCTAACTTTCGCAATGCAGGTCCCAATTTATCTGGTCAGATTTCTGTTGGCAGAAGGGGTAAAGTTTTTGGTAAAACTGCTGGATTGGTGGCAAGTATTTCTTACTATCGAACTTTTAACAGAAATGAATTTTTCAACATATTCAAAGATTTGGGAACTCCAAATAGCCCGGATATAGATTCTACCCATCAGGATAGGTACAAAACGAACAGCAATCTGGCAGGTATTTTGAATTTTTCTTTTAAGCCAGGGGCATCTTCTAAAATTTCTCTTCGTAATTTTTTTACTCAAAACGGGGTGGATCAGGTCCAAATAGGAAATAGAAATGATATTAAAGGCAATGGAACCATATTGGACCAAACCAAAACTAATATTTCATTTTATGAGCAAAGCTCACTGTTATCCAACCAATTAAGTTTTGAGAAATATTTTGGAACTGGTGGTGCAAAGCTGGAAGGAATTGCAGGCACAAATTTGTTGTACAGACTAACACCGGATTTCAGCAGATTGATTTATCAACGAACAGGTAATACCAATCCAGGAAATATTGACAGCGTGGACTATAGATTAAATGTTGGTGATAAACAATCTAACCTGTTTAATCCAGGTATTTCCGGCAAGTTTTTTTCTATCCTGAAAGAAACATCGTGGTCTGGAAGCCTGAATTATACCCAGCCATTCAAAATAGCGAAGATAAAAAATGAGGCGAAAATTGGCGCTTATTACCAGGAACGAGACAGAACTTTTAATGGAAGAAACTACCTGTACACCGGCAATGGAATTGTAAACGGAAGAGATATTTCCACACTTGGTCCTGACTCCGTTTTCAGGCAGGAAAATTTTGGTGCTGACCTTTTAATTCTGCGTGAAACCACAAGAACATCTGATTTCTATGCGGCCAATACAGCGTTAAAAGCAGCATTTTTAATGAATGAAACCTCAATCGGAAAGCTTGGTACAAAACTTATTTATGGGGTTCGATACGAAAGTTACTATCAATCAATTACATCTGCATTAGAAAGGGGCTCTTCCAAAACATTTTTAAGGACGAGGAATACCACAGTAGAGGATTGGTTTCCATCATTAAATGCGAATGTCACCATCAATCCAAAATGGGTTGTGCGATTGGCAGCTTCCAGAACTGTGAACCGACCAGAACTCAGGGAATTATCTGGTTTTCAATTTTATGATCCCAATTTGAATGCTGTTATATTTGGTAATGATACCATTGAACGAGCTTCCGTTCAAAATTTTGATGGAAAGGTTGAGTTTTATCCGGCATCGGGCGTTATTTTTTCTGTCAATGCTTTTTACAAAAAATTCGACCGTCCAATAGAATTGGTAAACGGTGGTTTGCAAGGTTTTCCATCTTTCAAATACATCAATGCAGTTCAGGCAGAAAATTATGGAATTGAGCTGGAAGCCCGGACAAGATTTAATATGCTGGATTCAGCATTTGGTACCAGAATATTTGGAGATTTTACACTATTTTCAAATTTGTCTGTGATTCGTTCGGATGTAAAAGTTTTGAAGGATTCAGGGAGTTCCAAAAGGCCAATTCAAGGCCAATCACCTTATGTATTTAATGTTGGTTTGCAGTATAGCTCTGAGAAAAATCTGTTTGATGTGACCGCCACGTATAATAGAATTGGTCCAAGAGTGGCATTTGCCGATCAAGAATACCGTAATTTAATATGGGAAAGACCAAGAGATATTGTAGACATTTCTTTTGGAAAGACCTACAAGAAATTTAACTTTAAGCTCATTTTTGGTGATATTTTCCAACAGGATTTGATTCAATACCAGGTGCTTGATAGGGGAGGAAGAAAGGAGGACAACAAGGGCATAAGGAAATGGCTTTCCAATGCGCCAAATTACCAAAAGGGACAGGATATTCCTTTTTTCAGATATACCTACGGAAGGACAGTGAGGGTATCAGTTGGGTGGAAATTGTAGGGAAAATTGTCTGAAAGTTATTTTAAGGATTGATAAGATTGTATTCCAGGGTTAATTATCCCCAAATCTTCAAAATTTCATCTTACCCTATTTAGACGATCGCTTGTCTGAAATAAAGAGATAAGATTAATGGAATTTTGTTTAAAGCTTTAAAGAAAAAAATGCCGGTAAATAACAAGGAAGCCTCCTCCGGGCCTAATAATCCTACATGGATGTTTGTGGCCATTTTTGTTTTGAATGTTCTGGTTTTTTTTAATACCCTTGGCCACAAATTTACAAGCTGGGACGATAACAAATACATCACCGAAAACCCACTAATAAAAGAATTCTCGATAGAAAATATAGGCCTCATATTTACAGAGCCCTACTTCTGCAATTATAGTCCGATCCATATTTTCACCTATTTGGTGGAATACAATCTCTTTGGACAAAAACCGATGCTTTTTCACTTTTTCAGTGTTTTGCTGCATTGTATAAACTGTTTGCTGGTTTTTCGGTTCCTGGGCTTTTTGGTTAAAAACCATTGGCTTGCATTTCTTGCTACTTTATTTTTTGGCCTGCATCCTTTGCGGTCAGAGCCTGTGGCATGGGCAGCCAGTCAAAAGGACTTGCTTTTTGCTATGTTTTATCTGCTTGGATTGATTCAATATTTGTTGTACCAGCAAAACCAGAAGTTAAAGTATCTTGGCTTTACCGCACTTTTTTTTGTGTTGTCTCTGCTTTCAAAGTCAACCGCTGTTACATTTCCATTGGTGCTGCTGCTATTGGATTATTTAAAATTAAATACATTTACCTTAAAACAGGTTTTAACTAAACTTCCTTTCTTTTTACTTTCTCTAGGTATGGCCGTGCTGACCTATTATACTCAAAAAGCTGGCGATGGAGTAGGTAAGCCATATTTGATTTTGGTGGAAAGAATTCCAGCCGCTTGCTACATTCTGGTGCAATATGCCTGGCAGCAAATTTTTCCTTTCGGGCTCAGTGCATTTTATCCCTATCCCGATAAAGTGGATGGCCATTTACCAATTCAATATTGGCTTTTTTTACTTCCTGTGGCTGGTTTTATTTATTATGTCTTCAAATATTTCTTCAAACAAAAGCTGGAGATTTTTTGCCTGTTGTTTTTTGTTGTGACCAATTTGGTTACCCTGCAGCTTATCCAGGTGGGCAATGCCATCACAGCCGATAGGTTCTCCTATTTACCATCTATAGGGTTTGCATTATTTTTGGTTTTGTTGGTAGAGAGGTTTTTTGAGAAAAGAGAGGGTCTTAAAAACGTAAAATTTGGATTGACTATTATCTGGTGTGGCATATTGGCTCTTTCCACCATCAATCAAAACAGGATATGGGCCAATAATCTGAAACTATACAACAGTGTGTTAAAGAAATATCCCAATGTGCCTGTTATATTAAACAACAGAGCAAATCAGAAACTGGAAAACGGCGACCAGGATGGCGCTTTACAGGATTACAACGCTGCCATTCGGGCTGATAGTGGCTACGCAATAGCCTATGAAAACAGGGGAATTCTTTTAGGCAATTTAAGCCGACCGGAGGAAGCCTTTCAGGATTACAGTCAATCCATTCGACTGAAGCCAACAGCCAAAGCATTTCAAAACAGGGCTTTGTTATATCAAAAGATGAATGACTCCAGGGCCGCCATTGCCGATTTGACTCAAGCCATTTTGTTGGAGCCTAATTATAGCCTGGCCTATAAAAACAGAGGTCTGGCTTATGTATTGAGTGGTCAAAAAGATCTGGGTTGTGTTGATTTTCAAAAAGCTGCAAGCCTGGGTAAAGAAGATGCGCCTATGTTGATAGAGCGGTTTTGCAGGTAGATTTTTTCGTCTGACCGGGAAGTGTTAGGATTCCGGGGTTCTGAGAATTTCCGGAGGAATCTCTCGCCGTTGTTGTGTCTTTTGACCAACAACTTATGAAAGGTTTCCTGGTTACTCAAAGGTTACCATGACAATGGAGTTTTTGTTGGTGGAAAAACACCAACAAAGGCGAACCTCACCTAAATCCTCCCGAAGCCAGTTCGGGACAAGTTCTCCAAGGTATAGGACTTAATGTGAAAATCAATCATTTATAAACCAACAGCTTTTTCTACATCGGAATTTGGGATAATTCCCAGTTCAGGTGATGTTGCCTTATCAAGTAAGAAATTACCCAATATTCTCTAAAAATTGTTGGCAGTCAGGGTGGTTAAATATTCTGTGTTACGAAATCCTTAATTCAGGTAATTCAAATATTAAGCAATCATGAATTTTAGATGGTTTTCCTTCATTTTAGTAACACCCAATTAAACAAACCTTGAAATTGACAATAAATTCACCAGAAGGCAGGCAGGTACTTTTGAACCGGTTATTAAAGCCATGAAAACATTTTTATGAAAAAACTTTTTCTTTCGATTGCCGCAGCTGTTATGAGCGCCGCTTCGTATGGACAGTTCTTCACCGCTACCACCTATAGGGGTGCTTTTGGTGTTGGTGCTGGTTCAGATTGGACAACGGGTTGGGCCAACTTCAACCCGAGAAATGCAGTTTATCCTGGTACAGGTGAACCAGGTGGACTTGCAGGTAAAACACGTGTTGATGTAGGTGGTTCTCCATTTACACCCAACAATGCCGATGGTCTATTCCACATTACATCCAATACAACATGGACTAGTGGTAATGTGTATTATCTAACAGGCCCTGTAGCCGTAGATAATGGAGTAACTTTAACCATCAACGCCGGAACCTATGTAAGAGGAACCAATGCAGGTGGTGGTGTTGCTTATCTGGTTATTTCAAGAGGCGGTAAGTTAAATGCAAACGGAACGTCTACCAATCCGGTCGTTATGACTTCTGACCAGGTTCAAGGTTCCAGAAACGCTGGAGACTGGGGTGGTTTAATGATTTGTGGAAATGCACAAACAAACCTTACCAATCCTGCTTTTCACGCTGCGGGATTACCAAGAGAAAGAAATTTTGAAGCTACCGGAACAATCGATGCCACAAGATACGGCCGTTCAGCAGGTGCTCTTAACACTGAGAGCTCTGGAAATATTACCTACCTAAGGGTTGAATTTGCCGGTGATGCCGCAGTACTTAATGCTGAATTAAATGGTATCATGCTTGCAGCTGTTGGTTCTGGAACAGTATTTAACCACGTACAGGTTTCTTATGCCAAAGACGACTCTTTTGAGTGGTTTGGTGGGACTGTAGATGGTAAATACCTTATTGCACTAGGAGGTACAGATGATGACTTTGATATGGATGAAGGTTATTCAGGACGTCTTCAATTTGGTTATGCATTAAGAGATCCTCGTTTTTATGATATATCTGGAAATGCTTCTGCTAACTTATTTGAAATTGATAACAATACAACACAAGGTTCTACTTCTGGAACAAGTAGTGCAGCAGGTTTCAGCCCGACTCCAGCAACACTTCCAACCATTTCAAACTTTACCTGCATAGGTCCTTTGAAATCTGGTCAGGCTCCTTCAGCTGTTTCTGCAAGATTCGGTTTTGGATTTAATGCAAGAACAAACCCTGCAAGTGCCCTTTTCAATTCAATTGTGATTGGTACTGCCAACTCTATCATCAGGTCACAGGCTCCAGCTCAATCTGGTCACTCTACAACCAATCAACCATCTAACTGGACCAAATTTTCATGTGATTCTTTAATTGCAGGAAAGAATGGTTTCATTATGGATCCATCCAATACCAATAATTTGATTACTGTTGGTGGATTTGCTGGTACTACTGCAGATTGCTCTGGTGCATTTTCTTCCAAAACAGCTACTGATCTTCAGAACTTCCTTACTTTAGTGAAGTATGGCAATGTGATTTCTAAAACTACCACTACTGATGCAACAAACGTAGGAATTCAGCAACCAGAATATTCTGGATCCATTGCGGGTACTGCTGATGGAAATTATGGTTTTTCAGGTTCAGTTGATATGACAGCAGTTCAGCCTTATTTAACTGGAACTTCAGTTTATGCTTCTGGTGCAGATTTCACTAACCCAAGATTGGGAATCACAGCTGCTCCAAGCATTACAGTTGTTGGTACTCAGTCTATTTTTGGTTCATTAACTAATTTAACTGTTCCAACTGGTACAACTGCTAATTTTTCTGGAAACGTAAATATTTCTGGTTCTGCTGTTGTTCAATCTGGCGGTACTTTAAATTTTGGAAATAATTCTATCACTGGTGCTGGAACTGTTAATATTCAGTCTGGCGCTATTGTTTCTTTAACTGCTGCTGATGGATTTACAAACTCTATCAATGGTGTTGTAAGAAATTCAGGTACAAAAACCATCAGCAATTTGGCCAATTATACTTTTAACGGTACATCTGCCCAGACTACTGGCGGTCTTTGGTCTGGTGGTAACAATGTAACCATCAACAACGCTGCTGGTGTTACTTTATCTTCAGCTGCTGTTGTTAGTGGTGCTTTGAATTTAACTGCAGGAACTTTCACTGCGGGTAACAATTTATTGACGATTGGTTCTTCTCCTTCTTCTCAAGGTGTAATTAACAATGTTGCTCCAACATTCGCTGGAACACTTAGTGCTACTTCTATCAAATTCAGAAGATATTTTGGTTCTGCTGCATTAAGAGGAGTTAGTGCTCCTTTGAATGGTGCTTCGAATACAATCAATTCTGTTTACGTGCCTCAAGGTTCATCTTGTAATGGTGTTAAAGAATTTGATGAATTTACAAATTCATGGATTCCGGTAGATTTCTTGGGAACTGCTTGTTCTGATAACCTTCCGGTAGGTCAAGGAAATCTTGTATATGGTTTTGGTGCCAAAACCTTTGAATTTACTGGTTTGCCGTTAACCGGAACCCAAACATATTCTATCACACGTTCTGCTGGTACTGTGCCTCCTGCTCCATTCGTTGCCAGAGGTTGGAATGCTTTAGGCAATCCATATCCTTCAAATATCCAATGGTCTCTTATGTCTGCAGTTGCAGGAAATACAGCCCAGTCTCCATTAAATGCTTACATCTGGAATTCAGGTTCAAACAATTATGGAACCATTACCTCAGCTGGTGTTACCGCAAATGGTGCTAACAATATAATTTCTCCAGGTCAGGCCATTCTAATCAGAAGGTCATCAGTTGGTTCTGGAAACATTACTTTTGATAACACAGTAAGAGTAACTTCTAGTGCACAAACTGCCATCAGAAAAGCAATAGGCGTTGATAAAGATATCCGATTTACATTGACAGGAACTGAAAGTGCTGATGAAATCGTTCTTTATTCAGGTTCTGACGCAGTAAATGTTGAAAAAGCATTTGCTCCGGTTGAAACTTCAGTTTCTATGTTTATCCCTTCCGAAGAGGCATTAACTTTCAAAGTGATTTCTGAAAATGAAACCGTAGTTCCTGTTTCTGTTAAACTTCCTGAAAATGGAACTTATACAATTGCTTCTTCTGCTTTAAAAGGTTTGGCTGAAGGTAAGCAGGTAATTCTTGAGGATAAAGCTGCTAATAAGTTTATCCCTGTTTCAGAAGGATTTACATATTCTTTCAAAGGAACAGAAGGTAACTCAGCAAGATTTGCAATTCACTTCCAGGATGGACAGGCAGTTGCAAATTCTGATGCTTCTTCTTCTGCTTTAATTTACACAAGCAATCAGGATTTAACCATCCGATTGAACAATGCAGATGCTCAATCAAATGGTGTGGTTGCAACAATTTCTGACCTAAGCGGCAGAAAGTTAAATACCTGGACCATTGAAGGAAATACCTTCCAAAAATCATTAAATCTTGCTCCTGGCATCTACACTGTAGTAGTGAAAGGAAATGGTTTTGCTAAAACTCAAAAAGTAGTTGTATCCAATAAATAAAAAGTAAAAAATGGTCTGGATTTCGGTCCAGACCTTATTAATAAAAATCATGAAAAAATACATCTTTTCTTTCTTGTTGATTTCGGTTCTGGCTTCTAGTCCAGTAATAATTCAAAAAGCGAATGCCGATATCTGTGTGCCAGGTGATCCTGATTTTGATGCAGCTGATTGTGTAGCCGCTGGTGGTACAGTAGGGGTTGCAATTGGAATTGGCGGTGGTCCTGGAGGTGGTGGAAACGTTCCCATTGATGGTGGACTTTCTATTATGCTTGCTATAGGTGGTGCCTTGGGCGCCCGAAAGGCTTTAAAAGCCAAAAAGAAGTAATTCTATTTTCCAATCTGGCTCCTTGAAAAAGGGGCCAGATTTTTTTTTCAAATTATGTTTACAATACTTAAAGACAATAAAGAAAAAGTTCAGATGCTGCTGGCGGCAGTTCTGCTCTACTGTTTATGGCATTTCGGTTATGAAATGTACCTGGCAAAAGAAACCAGATTTGATTGGATACTAAATCGAGTCCTTGGCATGCAAACTGCCACCTGGTTTACCGTTTTTGGCGCCTATGATGCACGAGTTGTGAATTATTCAATTTATCCTCATCTCATGTATTTAAATGGTTTGCCCATTATCTCCATTGATACGCCATGCAATGGTTTTCCGATGATGTATCTGTTTTTATCTTTCATCGTAGTTTATCCTGGTCCCTGGAAGAGAAAGCTGGCTTTTATTTTAACTGGAGTTGCAATTATTTATATTTTAAATCTTTTTAGAATAATTGCACTTTCCTATATCTCTATTTATATGAAAGACTATTTTTATTTCAACCATAAGTATGCATTTCAAATAATTGTCTACACTGTAATCATTTTGCTGTGGATGTATTGGATTGTGTATGGAAGGGACCGAAGTATCGGCTGGGCTAAGGGATTTATGGATTTTATAAGGTTCAAATTTGTTTCAAGACTTTTACAGATAATTTAATGAAAATGTTTATTTCAAACCGGTTATATAAATTTTTAGTTGTTTTTGGGTTAGGTTTTTTTAATTTTCAAGGATCAATTGCCCAGAATTTTTCAGATTCAGTTGCAGTTGGTTTGCCAACCAAAACAGGAATTGCCCAGTTCGTTTTCAAACTGGCAAAACCTTTAAACCAGAACGTAAGTAGCTTTAAATCGATTTTATTTTTTGGTTCACCCATTCAAAAAGAAAATCAGATGGGTTCGTTTTTGACAGATACGGAAGCTGGTCAATTTTCTGCCATTAACAAGGCAGCCCTGGTATTGGTCAAAACCAAAAATGGAAATGATTCTCTTTTTGCCTCACTAACCAATGCAGGGCAATTGAAAGATTCTATCAATGCAGGTTTAGCCAGATTGGGAAAAAAGGTTAACCATATAGAAATTAAAAACCTACCAATAATACCAGTTGGATTTGCTGCTGCATCCAGATTTGCCATTTCAGTTGGTGCTGCTGTTAAAGAAAACTGTGCTGGAATTGTTTCTTTCAGGGCTTACAACATCAAAGACTTTGAAGGAGTACAAACCAAAGATATCCCTCATCTTGTTTTAACGGGAGAGTCTTCCGGGCCAGATGTCAGGAACAATCAATCTGTCTTTTTTTCTCAACAAATCAGAGAGCAGGTTTTAAATCAGAGATCATCAGGGGCCTTAATCCATCATTCAGTTGAAATGAATGCAAGCCAATCTACTTTAAAAAGAAAGTCAATGGATTTGGTTTTTAAATTTGCTGCTAAGGCAATTGAATACCGGTTGCCAGTAAATTTTGATTTCCAACATGGAAAGGCTGTTTTAAATAAATTGAAGCAGGAAAATGGATACCTGGGTCAAACCACAACCTGGGATTCTTTCAACAAGGATGAAATTGCCATCAGAAATTTTGGAGGATTAAATGCCCAATCGAGTTTTTGGTTATTCGACCAGGAGTATGCCCAAAGTTGGAAAGCATTTATGTTGTCTATGTTTGATAGCTACACCATTCAACCAGAAGCAACACCGATTATTCCATATTGTTCCGGTCAGCGCCCTTCAGCTTTGTCTGCCAATTTCAGGTTGAACAGTAGTGTTACACTTACGGGTAAAAACTATTATCGGGTTGAAGTTTCGGATGTAACCGGAAATTTTGACAATCCAACTTATCCGGGAAGATTCACAGGAACCAAGCTTTCTGCATTCAATGTAGATTCAATGGTTCAAACTGTAATATTCCCTGACAATATTCTTTACAATGTTTCGGTTCCTGTTGGAACCCCTAACAGGTATAAAATGAGAATCGTTTCGACAGATCCTTACCATGAAAGTGTAAGTACACCTGAGATTACCAATGTTGCCAATTGTGGCCCGGCAGGTGGTATTCCCTTTGTTTACTTAAGTTCTATCAAGCCATACAAGGATTTTTATTACAGGGGAGATACTTTGCGATTTACCGTTTTCAAACCAGCCAGCTATTCCTTTATTCCTGGTACCACAGTAAGAATCGATTTATCAGGGAAGAACTACAGTTTCGGTCCTGGTATTGCAACTACTTTATTTACAGGCACTCCAAACTTTACTTCCGGAAATACCATTGATTCAGTGCAATGGAGTGTAATCATTCCAGACACCTTATCCTTCGGACCAAGATACAGACTCAAGCCATTTTTATCATCTTCAAATGGAGGCCGAACCAGCGGAAACGGACACGACATCACAGTAGTACCCAATCCGAATCAAAATGTCATCAGCATTTCAACTGAAACAATTGTTCCGGGAAGTATAACTCAAAATTCAGCCACATGTGGAGGTAGTATTTTTTCGGATGGCGGAAGTCCTATTTCTGTCAGAGGCGTTTGTTGGAATACAATTCCAAATCCAACGGTTTTTCTTTCAACCAAAACCAACGACGGTACTGGCGTAGGACAATACACAAGTAACCTCACAAATTTAACTGCAGGTACTTTATACTATGTGCGGGCATATGCAACCAATGCACAAGGTACAACATATGGGAATGAAAGAACATTTACCACTACAGCCCCATTAAGCGCTCCGGTTTTATCAACCGCTCCCGTTACTAATATTTTGCAAACGAGTGCAAGTGGAGGTGGAGACATCACAAATGATGGCGGATCTCCTGTGACTGCCAAGGGAGTATGTTGGTCTACTACTTCCGGGCCAACCATTGCAAATGATAGAACAGAAGATGGAACAGGGACAGGTCCATTTACCAGCAATATTTCTGGTCTAAGCAGTGGAACAACTTATTTTGTCAGAGCCTTTGCAACCAATTCAACCGGAACCGGTTATGGGAATGAAATTAGTTTTTCAACTGCCTCTGTCCAACCAATTTTGCCTCAGGTTTCTATTCAACAAGTTACCTTAATTAACAACGACTCTGCAAGATGTGGGGGAGTGATTGGAAATGATGGCGGGTCACCCGTGACCGCAAGAGGCTTGGTTTGGGACGTAAACCCTGACCCAACCGTGAACTTATCTACAAAGACAATAAGCGGTTCTGGTACTGGTGCTTTTTTGGATTGGATGACCGGTCTGTCGTCTCCAACTACCTATTATGTAAGGGCATATGGTACAAATGGTGTTGGAACATCTTATAGTGATGAAATTTCATTTACAACTGTTTCGGTTTTCAACACCATGGATGGAACCACCAATATGGCGTTTTTCCCTAACCCTGTAAAGGAATTTGCCATTCTTGAGATTGACAAACCGATTAGGATTTCAAGCTTAATTTTCTATTCCTCCGAAGGAAAAGAGATAAATCTACCTTTTGAAAAGACTTCCGAAAAATCTTTCAGGATTTCAACCGCCTCTCTGAAATCAGGAATTTACTTTCTTAAAATAGGAATAAACGGAGGGTCAAAAACTTTAAAGATTGTCAAGTGAGAACTTTGCTTCTGTATTAGTAACATAATTTGAAACAGTGGATAAGAGACCGAATTTTTTGGTCTCTTATTTTTTTATTAAAATTGAAAATGATAAAGTATTGTTTCCCTTTAATACTATTTCCATACCTGGCTTTTTCCCAATCATGGGTAGTTTCTAAAGCCATAAGACCATCTCAAAATATTGAATGTGGCGACCATGATTCAGAAAAAAGCGAATTGAAAAGAGCTTTGTTCATCGCTGATAGCCTTGGAATTTCTGAGCGATATACGGTTTTTGATAAAGCTATTGCCAAATACTCATGGCCATTAAAATGGTTAAATCAATCGCCCGGAAATAGTTTTTTCAGCATTTCAAACTACTTTGAGAATGATCCTGCCGATTTGGTAAGAGATTTTAATTGTGGAAACCGCTCCTACAACGGTCATAAAGGTACGGACATTTACCCTTGGCCGGGATGGTGGCTTGCAATGGATAACGAGGAGATTGATGTAGTTGCCGGGGCAGGGGGGAGGATAATAAATAAATTTGATGGAAATTTTGACCGGAATTGTGTTTGGGGAAATCAGAGCTGGAATGCAATTTATTTGCAGCATCCGGGGGGAAGTGTTTCCTGGTATGGCCATTTGAAAAGGAATAGTTTAACCAGCAAAGCCATTGGAGATTCAATTTCTGAAGGAGAATTTTTGGGAAAAATTGGAAGTAGTGGTCGTTCCACAGGTCCGCATTTGCATTTTGAGGTATATCACAATGGGCAACTGTTAGACCCCTATGCCGGAACTTGTAATCCGGGTCAGACTTCACTTTGGAAAAACCAATTTCCCTATTATAATCAGGCACTTATCCGTAGTTTTTGTACTTCTGGCGATCCTGTTTTCCCACCCTGTCCACAGGTCGAAAATCTTAAAAAAGATAGTATTTATCTTGAGGGCGATAGTATCTATTTAACCAACTATTACCGGGATTTAAAAAATGGAGATACCACAATTTTATTGTTAAGGAATCCTTCCGGTATTTTAATTGATAGCCTGTTTACAATCCATGACATAAGTCCAAACACTTTTTTTGATGCTGGCGGCTGGATTTGGAAAAGGAAGTTAGATTCAAATTCCATTGGTGGTTTATACAGTTTTCAATCCAGATACCGTGGAAATATTTTAAAGGCCAATTTTAATTATCTGGTGCCTTTAAAGACAAATATCCTGCAAAAGCCTTCCATTAAAATTTGGCAGGAAAAACAATATATCTGTTTAGAAGGGTTGATTCCAGGGCAATCAATTTCTGTTTTTGATATTTTAGGCAGAAAAATTCCCGTTTCCATCCAGAGCCAAAACAATGTCCTAAAGCTGGATAATATAAAAATAACCGGATATTATTTTGTCAATATTGACGGAAAGCAAAATTTGCCATTTAGCTTTCATCCGTTTTAGATTTACCAGTTGTTCCACCAAAAGAAGCGGGTGTGATAAGCGTATATCTTAAAAAGTGAAAGCGAAAAAAAGATAACAAAACTTACTGTGGTTAACAGAACGCTAAAAAATAATCTGCTAAAATCCTGCTTTTCTTCATCTGGATACTTTTTATGAATTTCACGTTTCATAAAGTGCTTAAGAATGACATCCCTTTGGTAATACAAAAGAATAAATGCTATGGTGCCAAGGAGAGGAAAAAAGTAAAAAAGGTCTCCCTGGTTTCTTAATCTTGGATATACCAGGTAGAAAGCAGAGGCCACTATAAAAAATGTCTGAAAGCATGTTATGGAAATGGCTCTTGGTAAATAGTATTCTTTCCTCCAGCCACTAAAATATATTGCGAAAGCATAATTTGACATGAGGAGACTGGTTGCCAGAGATTTGGTTTTAACTGACCGTCTTCTTATTGAATTATTTATTGTTGTATTCATTTCTTCTTTGTTGGTATGCAGGGATTGATTTACTGCTTATGATTGTTGTTGGTCTATCTCTATTTTCTCCAATTGTTTAAGTCGCGTCCAAAGGATTTTTGCTGCCTGAAGGTTTAGGTCAAGCTGTAATCCCTTTTGTGCCCGATTACAGAACTCCGGAAATTTCTCTACCATTTCAATCTCTATATTTTTTGCTTTTAAATCTTCCAGTAGTTCAGTTACACCTTTTGTTTTGGTATTAATGGCTGTCACCACAACATCACAATCCATTTCATTAATAAGGAATTCTATATTTTCTCTTAGTTTTTGAATCTTATCGCTTCTGCTGGTGATTCCGATTTTAAGGTCATCCAGAACATTAACTTCAAGACATTCTTTCCATTTTTTACTTTTGAAAATATTTTTTTCAGTTTCTTTTTTTATAAATTGAAGAAACAATTTTAAGGTTTGTGTTTTGCCTGATTGGGACGGTCCATTTAGAGCAATTATGGTTTTCATGATTTTGGGGTTTTAAAAATTGCTCCTGATAAAGGGAAGATAATAGTCTCCTAAATATCCATATTCCACATAAGCATTGGATGTAGAATACGTTTTGAGCTCAGACCACAGAATAGGATTTCCGGCATTGTTTTTCAGGTTTTGTTTTTGTCTTACCTTTCCAATATTCCCTTCCCATGTTGAAATGTCCACCAATCTTGCGGTTGTATCTTCTAAGGTTGAAGGCTGAGGCCCTTGCCGGATGGATATGAAATTTGTTGTTCCATTAATCCCTTCATTTAATGTGACTTTACAAATTGATTCCCCGGACTTGCGTTGCTTGAAAATAATCTTTCCTTCATAAGTAGGGGGGGATGAAAGATTGACAACCAATGAATCAGAGTTTAGGATTTCATTTTGTCCAATATCGGTTTTTGCCAATTTGTTGTTGAACTCTGCCTCAGCGATTAATACGCTTGCATTCCAGTTTTTTATTTCATCCAGGGTTTTAGTTTTTAAATTTTCGAGCAATGGATTCTTAATTTTCAAAGAAGAGGAATCATTGATCTTAAATGAGGAAAATGAAACTTCAAGAACTTTTTCGAAACTATTGCCCTTAATAAAATACAAGAAATAGTTTTTGGTTTTTGAAAAGTTTTTAGGCTCAAAAATCATTACCAGACCAGGAAATGAAACGCCAACTTCTTCAAAAATCAGTTTTCCTCTTAAAGTATCTGAATCGTCAATAATTGAATAAGATAAATTTCTTCCTGTTTTGATGTTTCCTCCCAGATTGGCGAAACCCAGGAAATTAGTGAACAGATCGCCTTCCTGCTTATTTGCTTTTATTCCAATAAACCCCTTTAGAGAATCGAGGCTGGAAAGGCTGGGTATCAACTTTCCGAGGTCACTATAGACCACTTTTTGATTTCCGGAATAGTTATTTAGTGCCTTTTCCCTACGATCACCCCGTGTGAATTTATCAATCGAAGCATCACCAAAAAATAAGGATAACTCCACATTGGATTCGTTTGAAATACCCTGAATTTTTGTGGTCACAAAAGTATTTCCATTTTTTCGGGTCCTGAATTCAATGTTACCTGTAATCTGATTGGCTCCTATCGACTCAAAATCATAGATTTTATTGCCTTCCAATAATAGGTTGGAACCAATGTCTCCTCTGATTACTTCAACTTTTATTCCTGTTAGAGGGTCGATCTCTTCTACAACAATTCTTGCATCTGCGTTGACCAGTGAATCAAAGAAAATAGGCTTATTTACATAATCTTCGTGGATCCAGCTTTCAAGAACTCCATTTTCAGGCTTTATTTCGCCGAGATCTGCAATTGATTTACCTCCTGAAAAATCAGCTGCATTAGAACTGGTAATCTTTGCAAAATATCGCCTTCCGCTTTTCAGTCCTGTAAGTTTCAGATTTGATTTAATTGTGCCATCCGCCAGCTTTTCAAATCGGAGGGTTCCATCAAATTCAGGGGATGTCGGGTATAAAAGTGGATAATCTACAGAGCCTGATGTTGGCGATTGAGGTACCACTTTTTCTTTAAATTCCTTCAATTGGCAGCTTCCTGCTAAAATCAAGATTAACAGAGTATTAGATAAAAATATTGCGGTATTTTTCACTTGCTTTATTGCTGATTTTTGATTCAGCTAAGCAAAAATTTATTTCTCTTTTAAAAAACATCCAATGTTAAGGAATCCAAAACTCCTGTATAACATTTGGTTAATGATTTCAATGAACTATGGATTTTGGTAACATTCAAAAAAAATGAAAGCCAGATTTTAAACTGAAGTTCCGTGAATTCATGATTTGAAATAAAGCCCATGTTTCAGGTTTAGATTTTGCTGAATTCTGGAGTGAAGTATAAAAGTTGGAATTTTTAGTAATTTGATCGGTTCTGAAGAATATTATTTTCCATAAATAAAAATTAAATACTTTTTATTTTGAAAAACCTGAAATTTTTGATCCGATAATAATCCACTGACAAGTTTTTATTTGGTACTTTTTTTAGCAGGCCAAATAAAAAAATGATTCAATTTCCGATGTTTGGAAAAGTGGAATATAACCAGCTACATTTGGGTTCAATCATTTTTTTGAAATAATGACAGAGACCATTTCTTTTCCAGTTACACGAACAAATAAAACCAAGATTCAAGACGTTGATTTCGAGAATCTTAAATTTGGAGCAACCTTTTCTGACCATATGTTTGTGGTCGATTATAAGGATGGGAAATGGGGCCAGGGTGAAATACTACCATATGATAAATGGTCTTTTGACCCATCAATGGCTGCTTTGCATTATGGTCAGGCCATTTTTGAAGGTCAAAAAGCGTATAGAACTTCCGATGGAGGTGTTCAGATTTTCAGGCCACTGGCCAATCTTGCCAGATTCAACCAATCTGCAGTCAGAATGAGTATGCCGGAAATTTCTGAGGAATTGTTTGTCGGAGGCATGACTCAACTCATTCAAATTGACCAGGATTGGGTTCCAAAAAAGGAAGGGAGTTCACTTTATATTAGACCTTTCATGGTTGCAACAGATGAGTTTCTTGGTGTGAGAACCGCTGAAGAATACAGGTTTGCAATCATTTGTTCACCCGTTGGGCAATATTACAGCGAGCCCATTAAAGTGAAAGTTGAAAAGGAATTTAGCCGTGTTGCGGAAGGAGGAATTGGAAATGCAAAAGCTGCAGGCAATTATGCCGCTTCATTGTATCCAACCAAACTTGCCCAAAAAGCAGGATTTCATCAATTGCTTTGGACCGATGCAGCCACCCATTCCTATTTTGAAGAGTCTGGAACCATGAATGTTATGTTCCTGATTGGAAATACTTTGGTAACTCCTTCTATTGGGTCTACCATTTTGAAAGGGGTAACCAGAGATTCAGTTCTCACGCTTGCCAGAGAGAGAGGTGTAACGGTGGAAGAAAGGAAAGTGTCTGTATTTGAAATTATCGAAGCCTTAAAATCAGGCAAGTTGATCGAAGCCTTCGGTGCAGGAACAGCAGCAACCATCGCCCCGATAGCAATGATCCAGGAAGATGGAGTTGATTATCATCTGCCTCCCATTGAACAGCGTCCTTTCGCTGCTGCCATATTGAAAGACCTCAATGACATCCGAACAGGGAAAGCACCTGACAGATTCGGATGGATGATGAAAATAGTTTAATAAATAAGCCCACCTGAAAGTGGGCTATTTTTTTGCCATTTCTTTTTGAAATTGGAATTAGGTTCCAAATCCATGTCTGGAAAGTTTTCTTTTCTCACTTTTCCAGTCTTCATCAACCTTCACAAAAGTTTCTAAAAATACTTTTTGCCCGAAAAATTTTTCCATTTCAAGCCGGGCTTTGGTTGCGATATCCTTAATGGTTTTTCCCTGGTGTCCCAGCATTATCGCTTTCTGAGAGTTTCTTTCCACAATGAGAAGGGCAGAAATTCTAATTAAGTCCGGCGTATCTTTAAAACTCTCTATTTCAACTGTGGTGCTGTAAGGAATTTCCTTGTCTAATTTTGCAAACACCTGTTCTCTAATCATTTCTGCCGCAAAAAATCTCTCTGTTTGTTCGGTAATCTGGTCAAGTGGGTAGTAAGGTGGATGCACCGGAATGTTTTCAACCATAAAACCCATTATCCCCTCAAGATTGAATTTTTCCAATGCGCTCACTGCCAAAACATTCAATTCTGGTATGGCTTCTTTCCATTCTGCCATTTTTGTTTCGGTCTCTTCCTGGGTAGATTTATCGATTTTATTGATGACCAATAGTCTAGGTAAACTGCTGTTTTTCAGTATTTCAAATAGTTCCGGGTCAACTCCTGGTTTAAGCCCATCTGTAACTGCCAGTATGATATCGGCATCTTCCAAAGCCTGATTCACAAAATGCATCATCGCATTTTGAAGTTCATATGCGGGTTTTATCAATCCGGGCGTATCGCTGTAAACCAACTGAAAATTTTCACCAGAAATAATTCCATAAATTCTATGCCTGGTGGTTGAGGCTTTGTAAGAAACAATACTAAGCTTTTCACCTATCAGGGCATTCATCAAAGTGGATTTTCCTACATTTGGCCGTCCAACAATGGCCACAAAACCCGATTTGAAATTTTCCGGAAAATTGGATATTGGTAATCCTTTTTCGATATCTGTCATGGTGCAAAGATGCAAGGCAGTTCCGGTTTTATCAATTCGTTTGTAATCTTGCAGTTCGAAAAAAAAATATGGCAATCACCAGAACCACTAAAATCGGCATTTTGCTGACCTGTATGATAGTTTTTGTTTCAGGTAGCTTTTATCTGTACCAATTGTTTTTTGCCAGTAATTACCTGGTAGGAGAGAAGGGTTCCAGGTTTTTATACATTCCTCAAGGCGCAGATTTTAATCAGGTAAAAGATTCGCTGGAGAAAAATAAAATTGTTCATGATTTCCTTCCTTTTGCATTTGTATCCAAATTTATTGGATATCAGGATCATGTAAAACCGGGCGCCTATGAAATACAACCCAATGAGCCAAATTTTTCAGTCATTAGAAGATTGAAGGCTGGAAGACAAACCCCTGTAAAATTGACATTTAACACCATAAGGACCAAAAGTCAACTGGCAGAGAGGATGGATTTAAAATTAGAATTAAGTGCATCTGAATTACTCAAAGAAATGGATTCCAAAGAGATACAGGGTAAATATAAATTAGATCAGTACAATTCAATTTCTTTGTTCATACCCGATACTTATGAAGTCTATTGGACCATCAGCCCACAAAGTTTGTTGGAAAAAATGGCCAAGGCATACAACCGGTTCTGGACAAATGACCGGTTAGAAAAAGCTGCAAAACTAAACCTTAGTCCTGCCCAGGTGATGACCATTGCCAGCATCACCCAATCAGAAACCAACAAAGTGGATGAAATGCCAAGGGTTGCTGGTGTATATCTAAACAGAATAGCCCAAAATATGCCGCTTCAGGCAGACCCCACAGTGGTTTTTGCGGTTGGAGATTTTGAAATCAAACGAGTGCTCAGTGGTCACAAAGCAGTGGATTCACCTTATAATACATATAAGTACAACGGATTGCCTCCGGGCCCAATTGCGATAGCAACCAAACAAGCCATTGACGCCGTATTAAATAAAGAGGCCCATGACTACCTGTTTTTTTGTGCCAGAGAGGATTTTAGTGGTTATCATAATTTTACCAAAGATTTTGATGCCCATTTAAGAAATGCGAGAATATACCAGGCTGCGTTAAACAAAGCAGGAATTTATTAATGAGTAATTATCTGGAAAGACTAAAAACCAAATGGGGAATTACCAGTAATTTCCAGATGGCGGTGGTGTTCATTGTGTTTGCAATAACAGGTTCTTCATCACTATGGGTAGCTAAACCTGTTTTGACTATGATTGGAATTACCGACGAAATGAATCCCTGGATACGGGTTCCACTCAGGATTGTATTGATTTTGCCGGTTTATCAGGTGATGCTTTTAATTATTGGAGCAGCCTTTGGCCAATTTACATTTTTTCTCAACCTCCAGAAAAAGTGGTGGAGGATTAAATAGGGCCTGCTGAAAAAGCCTATATCTACTTATTATCAACTGTTTAAGATTGAAATTTAAGATAAATGTGCAAGGCTCT
>JAIXQU010000118.1 GCA_027485575.1 Cytophagaceae bacterium | reverse complement strand
CATTTGGGTGTAACCATCCAGGCGGACATCATCAAGCAAAAACTTGCCACCAACAATGGAGGCTACAAAGCCTTGAACATGGGTGGAAGCAGCTACGGAAAACTGGACGAGAGAATGTACACCGACCTTTCTTCTGACCATCCTATTGACCTTTGCAGGTACCAAATCGTTAATTGCTATATGGGCCGGGCAGGATTGATCAATTCCGGAGGAGATTCTCAGGGCGCAAGCGACATGGCCGATGCAGTAAAAACAGCAGTTATCAACAAAAGAGCTGGTGGTATGGGTTTAATTTCCGGAAGAAAAGCTTTCCAGAAACCAATGAAGGAGGGTATTGCCCTGCTGAATGCCATTCAGGATGTATATTTGAACAACGATATAACGATTGCTTAATTGAGTGAAATGCCTTGGTTTGTAAGAGAAAATAAAGGGATTGTTACCCCAACCGAGTTCAAAAGGGAAACCCCTGACGGACTTTGGTACCAGTGTCCGGAGTGCAAAACGGTTATTTTAACCAAAGCACACCGGGACAATTCCTACACATGTCCTTCCTGCAACCACCATGAACAAATAGGTTCTGCTGAATATTTTGACCTGCTTTTTGATCAGAATTTGTTTGAAGAACTATTTATGAATTTACAATCGGGCGACCCATTGGAGTTTGTAGATACCAAAAAATACCCGGACCGGTTAAAAGCCAGCATGGCAAAAACCGGAATGAAAGATGCCGTGAGGGTAGCTGCGGGCAATATCGAGGAGAAAGAAGTTGTCATTGCCTGTATGGACTTCAAATTTATTGGAGGATCTATGGGCTCTGTGGTAGGAGAAAAAATAAGCCGGGGTATTGCTGAAGCCAGAAAGCGGGGCGTACCTTTTATTATGATTTCAAAATCCGGAGGAGCCCGGATGATGGAAGCTGGATTTAGTTTGATGCAGATGGCAAAAACATCTGCCCAACTTGCCCTGCTTTCAGAAGCCAAGCTTCCATATATCAGCATTTTAACTGACCCTACTACCGGAGGAGTAACCGCAAGTTTTGCCATGTTGGGTGATTTCAACATTGCCGAACCAAAAGCTTTGATTGGCTTTGCAGGTCCAAGGGTGGTAAGAGAAACCATTGGTAAAGACCTTCCCGAAGGCTTTCAAAGTGCTGAATTTGTACTTGAACATGGTTTCCTTGATACCATTGTTGATAGAAAAGAATTAAAACAAACCGTAGCAGATTTATTGAGAATGGTGGCCTAGGTCACCATTCTTATTTACCATGAAAGCAGATGTACTTGTTTTTGCAGCGCATCCCGACGATGCGGAAATGTCGTGTGGAGGAACCATTGCCCACCTTACCGCAAAAGGTAAAAAAGTAGTCATCGCTGACCTTACCCAGGGAGAAATGGGAACCCGGGGCGACATCCATTCCAGGAAAGAGGAGGCTGAGGCCGCTTCAAAAATTCTGGGACTTGCGGACAGAGTACAATTGTATCTCCCTGATACCCATTTTACCACCGATAGAAAACACCAGATTCCGCTCATTCAAACCATCCGTAGATTTAAGCCGGAAATCGTCATTTGCAATGCAGTTGAAGACCGGCATCCTGACCACGGCCGTGCCTCAAAACTGGAATCTGATGCCTGTTTTTATTCAGGGCTTGCCAAGATAGAAACCAGTTGGGAAGGTGAATTGCAAATGCATTGGCGGCCAAGACTTGTATTTCATTATATCCAGGACAGGATGCTTAACCCGGACTTTGTGGTTGACATCTCCGCCCAATGGCAAACCAAAATTGCAGCCATTAAAGCCTACAAATCTCAGTTTTTTGACCCCAACAGCAAAGAACCTGCGACGTATATTTCTACTTCCGTTTTCTGGGATTTTCTCGAATCACGAGGCAGGGAAATGGGCCACAAAATCGAAGTATCTCACGGAGAAGGCTTTACTGTAGAAAGACCTTTGGGGATTGGTGATTTGATGGGGCTTGTATAAAAACCAGAAAGGGCTTAATTTTATCTTTAAAGGCTTGGATATCAAACATCAATAGTGTTTGGCTATACCTGGACATGGTGGTTCGGAATTTGATGTCTTTCGTTCAACCTCACCCAAATCTGTGGCGGCGAAGAATATATTTTTGGGTAATGCCAAATCTTCCCCTAACTTTGCCTCGATTTTGGTTTTTGAAGGTTATAAAAAACAGCTTTCAAAATGAAAAGGGAATCAGGTGAAAGACCTGAGCTGTACCCGCAACTGTATGGATATCAAACCATTCTGACCATCTAATGCCACTGTAACTTTTTGGGTTATGGGAAGGCCGTCAGAAATGATCCAAGCCAGGAGACCTGCCAGATTCTGTTAAAGTCATGTACTTTCGGGGAGAAAGGTGCTTGTGCTGAATTTCGGTGCGTATTACTTATTTTTAAAAACCTGCCGGGTTTGCCATAGGTCCTTGCTTCCATTTTTTTTAGGAAAATGAAAAACTGGTTTGCTTTGGTTTGGTTTTGGATCTGGCTTTCTCCCGAAATGGGATTGGCCCAGGAAAAAACCATTCATTTGCCCGATGTTTCCATTTCGGCCAAAGCTTTCAAAACCGGCCAAAAATTTGATACAAAAATAGTATTGGACAACAGCCGGCTTTTTGAAGGGCAAGACAACCTGACCAGCCTGCTTTCCCGACTACCGTCCTGTTACCTTAAAAACTACGGACCAGGCGGTATTGCCACAATTGCCTTGCGGGGAACAGCTGCAGCCCACACGGCAATTGTCTGGAAAGGAATTCCAATCAACAACGGCATGCTGGGTTCTATCGATTTAAACCAGATTTCCGGACCGGTCCTGGCAGACGCAAGAATACAGGAAGGTGGAGCATCCCAAATGGCTGTGACAGAAAACTTTGGAGGTATTGTCGAACTTGGGGAAACCGAAAAAAAGCAATTGAAAAACAAAATTGACCTTGGGCTGGGCATTGGCAGTTTTTCCATGTTTCGAAACCATTTGGGAATCCAGCATCAGTTTGAAAAAGTTGGCGTGGACGTCAAAATGTGGAATCATGCTTCGGAAAACAATTTCGGTTACGAATTGGAAGGCGTTGAAAAAAGACAAAAACATGCCCACAGGTTAAACCGCGGATTGGTTTCTACCTTAACCATTCCAATTACCCGTCATTTGCACCTCGAATCTGCCCTCTGGACCCAAAAGAACGAAAGCGAATTGGCCCCTACCCTATTTCAGGAAAAATCTGAGGCAAGACAAATGGATAACAATCTCCGGATTTCAAACCGGTTTGTGTGGACATTGAAAAATATAGACTTCCATTTTGGACATGGCTTTACCGATGATAAACTCAACTTCAATGACCCTTTAGCCAATATCGAATCCAAATCCCGGATTAAAACCCATCTGGCCTGGGCAGAAGTCAATAGAGATTTCAGAAACTGGTCATTTTCAGGCAACATCTGGACTTCTGTTTCAAATGCCAGGACAAACAACTATTCCAAAAACCAGGGCATTGGCCGATATGCATTTACCGGAAAAGCGTCCTATCAGATTGAAAAAATTCCGGTTTCGATTCAAGGTCAGGTGAGAATAGAACGGTATTCCTATCAAACCCCTGGCAAAGAGGGCAAAGAAGTTTTGCCTTCTGTAGCAGCCGTTTTGGATTTGGGAAAATGTGGTGTTTTGAAATCCGGCCTTCACAAAAAAATGAGGATTCCAACCTTGAATGACCTATTCTGGCACCAGGGAGGAAATATTAACCTCATTCCCGAAAAAGGGTGGACCTATGATTTGGATTGGAATATTAAAAAAAGGCTGTGGAAAAATGGAATACTGGAAACCAATTTACAGCTATACAATTCACTTATCGACAACTACATCCAATGGCTGCCCAATGGCCAGATTTGGGTCCCGAAAAATATTGCCCGGGTTCAGATTTATGGCACCAGTTTTTCCAATAGGTTGATGCAGAATTTCGGGAAAGCAGCAATGTTCACCGCTTTTGGTTTTTCTATCAACAAATCGGTCAACACCAGACAAAGGTTTAGTGGTGATGAAAGTGCCAATAAGCAATTGATTTACATACCGTTGTGTCAAGGAAATCTGGAAGTTGGTGTTATCAAGGAAGACTTTGAATGGAGAAACTGGATCCAACTGACTGACCGGAGGTTTGTAGACCCGGCAAACACGCTTTGGTTAAATGGATTCTATACCTTGAATTCCAGACTTTCCTTCGAATTTAGAAATGATAAAAACATCTCTATCCGATTTTTTGGCGAAGGGCTGAATCTTTCAGAAAAATCTTACCAAATGGTCGCCGGTTTTCCAATGCCTGGACGTCAATTTTCATTTGGAGTACAATTGCAATTTTTATAACAATCAATATTTTACATGCTTACAAACAATTTTCTTGTAACAATCGTATTTTTCTTCATCGCTTTTCAATCCATGAAAGCACAACAAACCATCAGTTTCGAAAATGTGGCTTTGAGTCCGCAAGGGGTCAACAATGGCTCCGATCTTTCTGGTGGGTTTACCAGTGGCGATTTATTTTTTAGAAATTATTATGACCCACAATTTTTTTCCTGGGAAGGATTTTCGGCTTCCAATAAAGTAGATTCGGTTACGGCTGGATTTTCAAATCAATACAGTTGCTATGCAGGGTCTGCCAGTGAAGGGAGTAAATTTGGGATGGCCTATATTTTTGGCCCTGCCTATTTCAGGAATATCAATCCTGCTCAACCCAAAAGGCTGACTTCGTTGAAATTTACAAATTCAACCTATGCAGCCTTGAGCATGAAAAATGGAGATGCCTTTTCTAAAAAATTCGGCGGTGCTTCCGGAAATGACCCTGATTTTTTTAAAATCCGTGTTTTTAACCATTTCGGCGGTCAGATAACAGACAGCGCTGAAATATTTCTGGCAGATTTCAGAAGTTCTGACAATACGCAGGACTACATTGTTAAAAGTTGGAGGTTGGTCAATTTTTCATTCAACAATCCCTTTGACTCCATTAGTTTTAAATTGCAAAGTACGGATAATGGGCAATTCGGGATGAATACTCCTTCCTATTTTTGTCTGGATGAAATCGTGATAACGCCCTTTACTTCAACGGAAAATGAAATTACCAAGCCCGCAATGTCTGTATTTCCAAATCCTTTTCAGGATAAAATTTCTTTGTTGGTTTCAGGCGGTTTAAAGCAAGTAAAGCTGATAAACCAATTGGGAAAAGAGGTACAAATAGAGGTGACAGACAAGAAAGTAATGCTTGAATTAACCACCGAAAATCTGCCAACAGGCATTTATTACCTGAAAGCAGAAGGTTATAAAACTGAAAAACTCTTCAAAAACTAGCACTGCAAAATGGATTCTTAATCCGTTTTACCCAATCTGGTTTTGGCAATTTTAAGGTTCCAGTGCAAGGTTTCTGGAATAGAATCGGTTGGATTTGATTCCGCCACTTCCAATATTGACCTTGCATTTCCTTTTGCCCATGGCAGAGTATAGTACCCGGGTCCTCCTTTCCATTTCATTTCCGCATTGGGTTTTTCTTTGAGATAAATTCCATAGGCAGTTTGAAACGCAAAAAAGAAACCCACCTGTACAACAGGATAGAGCATTGGAATTTTCCAGTTCTTATTGACATTGGAAAACAAGAAACCCGAAACCAGGGCAAGGATTAAAAATGAAGGCAGAAGGAATACATGGATTCCCATTTCCGGATACAACGAAGAAAAGCCGACGATTGACAAACACAACAAGATAAGCGCCATTCCAAAAAGATCTGGATTGATGTGTTTATAATTTTTCATACTCCTGACCCCAAAGAATAGGAAAAAAGGAAGTAGGGCCGGATTGATGGCCAGGGAAATTGCCAGAATAAAAAAAGGCCCTTTCAATACATTGAGCCAGCCTGGTGACAGGATTTTGTTTCTGACCCCATCAAAAAATACAGATGAAAAACTGTTGGTTTTCAATACAAAAACAGAAAACAGAATTACAAAAACCGGAATCAGAATCAGACCAAATGGAGTAAAAACCGAGGGTTTCTTTTTCCAAAAAATGAAAATTAATGCAGGAAAGGCCAGTATAAACTGAATATGGGCCAGCAAGCCAAACGACAGGGCAAAACAAATCAACCAAAGCCCCTCGGCCTGTCTTTTACCGGTATATCGCAAAAACCCGAAAACGAGAATGGCCCAAAAAACGAGGGCAAAATTATAGACTTCAATGATGCATGCATGCCGCCAGAAGGTGAATGATGCTCCTAAAATTTGAACCGCCCAAAATCCGCAAACCGGGCTTTTCCACGCTTCTCCGATTTTAAAAACCAGATACAGAACCAGGGCTGAGGAAACCAAAGAAAGAAAAGCCATGGTCTGAATTCCATTTTGCCAAACCGGAATTTGATATAAAAACCGGCCAAAAACCAGATACAAAAAATGACTATTGGCATTGGTCCCCAAATCGTAGCCCTTTTCTATAACCATAGCGTAGCCCAAACCATCTCCCCAGGTGGCATCAGGGTGCATTCCGACCAGAAAAATAACCGACCAGATTAGGGTAGAAATGAGGTTTAAGCGCCCAGGGAGATTAGAATTTTGAAATTTCAAACCAATTAACCAGAATTTTAAGGAAATCCGAAGATTAGGAATTTACTTTGGCATGCCGCAAAAATGAAACCCTGCAAGGACATAAAAAAAATTATTGAGTTTTATCTCAAGCCGATTTTCATGGCTTGCATATTACTTGTGGCGACGGGAACTTTTGAAACTCAGGCACAAACCCTGATTACGGAAGATAAACCGGCAATGGACACCCTTAGAAAAGCGGTTGACCTGCTATATAATTTTCAATTTGAAAAGTCCGAAGCAACAGCAAGAAAAATAAAGCCAAAATATGGCAGTCATCCCGGATATTTATTGTACTCCGGGCTTCTTAGTTTTTGGAAGCATTTTCCGATAAGTGCAAAGCCAATTGAATATAAGAACTACATAAAAATACTGAACATAGTGATTTCGCAGTCAGAAAATCTGACAAAAAAATATCCAAAAAGCCCGGAACCAGATTTTTTCAATCTGATGGCCAATCTGATGCTGGGAAGGCATCAATCAGAGGACGGAGAGTATATCAAAGCCGTAAATTCAACCCGAAAGGCCTATGGTTTTATTAAAAAGGGATTTGATATAAAAAATATCTATCCAGAATATTATTTCACTACGGGTCTTTACAATTACTACCGGGTTGCCTTTCCGGAAAATCATCCTTTATATAAGTCATTTACCATTTTTTTTCCGGATGGAAATAAAGCCCAGGGCATCAAAGAATTGGAAATCGCAAGCCAAAAAAGTGTTTTTTCAAAGGCAGAATCGTTGGCTTTTTTGACCATGATTTCACTGAGAGATGAACTCAATATTCCACAAGCCTTGAAGTTTGCCACCATTTTGCATGAAAATTATCCTCTAAACTGGCTCTTTTCAATGATTTATGGCGAGTGTTTGTTAACCTCGAAAAAGCCGGATCTGGCTGAACCCATTTTTTCCAAACTTCTGATGAGGACAGAATCTTCAGCTTTGCTTTCCGGTTACTATCTGAAAGGATTGTACGAAAAACAAAAAGGAAATCCTGATGCAGCCAAATGGGCGTTTCAAAAAGGATTAATGTACGGAAAAAGCAAAGACCGGCTCTCAAAAGGATATATGGGCCTTTGCTACAACGAATTGGGGAAAATAGCCAATGATGAAGGCAAAAAAGATTGGGCAAAAAAGTATTTTGGTCTTGCCCTGGACAATTGCAGCTACAAAAAAGTAAAAGAAGATGCTGAAGCTGCAGGATTTTAAGCCCGTGTAAAAAAAATCGTGGTTTCCAGGTCGTGCATAAAAAGTTTTCCGGAAAGGGTCAAATCAATTAAAATCCGGTAAGCCCTTCTTTTGGAAACATTGATAAGTTTGGCATAGTCTTTCAAAGTGATTTTTCGTTTTTTCTCTAAAAACCCAAAAAGCTCTTTTTCATTGTTGGTTAAAATTTTGGCCTTTTGCTCGTCTCTCCCTTCTTTTTCCAAAGCCAATGCTTTTGCAACCAAAGGTGTGGCCAGCAAACATTGATCCCCGGACCGTACATATAACTGCCAGTCTCCATTGGATGAGAGCGACTTGTGTGGCTTTGTTTCACTTTCAGGAATCTGAACAACCATCACCATTTTTCCAAAAACCTCTTCTTCGCTTACCTCAATCCGGACCTCAGGCTGGCAATAAAATTTAGAAGCCTGTTCAAGCATATACCGCTCTTCTTCAGGATCGGTGAAACCAATGACATACTTATCATCCTGAACGCCAATAATAAGTGTGCCGCCTTTGGAATTTGCAAAAGCGACAAGTGTTTTGGCTACTTTTTCTAGCTGGGAGAGGGTCTTCTTAAATTCTACCTGGGCACCTTCGCCGGAACGAATTACCTCTTTAATTGTAGATGCCATAATGGGTGTGGCTACAGAAAGTTTTGCGAATTTACGGATAAAATTCTAATAGGCAAGTCATTGTAGCTTTATTTGCAAAACAGTCGATAACCATGAAATACTATAAAATCGGATTTGTGGGTGCAGGAAACCTCGCCTGGCATCTTACACAGGATTTAGAAAAAGCAGGTCATTTTATTCCTTTGATTTTCAGCAGGAATGAGGCCAATGCCCAGATTCTGGCGGCTCAATTATATGATACCAAGGTGGCCGAAAGTCTGGATTTTTCAGAATATGACCTGGATGTTTTAATCCTGGCTGTAAGTGATGATTCCATTCAAAGCATTGCTGAAAACCTGTTGGTGCAAACGGAAACAGTGGTCATACACACTTCCGGTGCCAAATCGATTGAGACCTTGTCTTGCCTGGGTGATGACTATGGGGTTTTTTATCCGGTACAAACCTTTACCAAGGAAAAAGGGGTTAACCTGACCGAGGTCCCCTTTTGTATAGAGGCGGTCAATACAAGGGTTCACGAAATTCTCTTTGACCTGGCCAAATCGTTGAGCAACAAAGTAATCGTTATGGATTCAGCCCAGAGAGCGGCGGTTCATCTTGCGGCTGTTTTTGCCAACAACTTTAGCAACCACATGCTTTTTTGGGCAAAAACTTTGCTTGATGGTGAGGGAATTGATTTTCAAATTCTGAAGCCTCTGGCCAAAGAAACCATTGAAAAAGCATTTACCCTGATGCCTGAACTTGCCCAAACAGGTCCGGCCCGAAGGGGAGATTATAAAACCATGAAGGAACATCTGGCGCAGATTGAGGCCAATCCGGAATTGGCGGCCATGTACCAAACGCTATCCAAAAGCATTCAGATAAATTCCTGATTTGTCAGGCTGCAAAGCATTGAATTTTTATGATTGTAAAAATCAAAAAATGGCTGGCTGAAATTGAGGATTGAAGACCAGATAAAACCAATTGGATTTTGACGAGGCTATATCTTACTAAAACGGATGGTTTTAGGAGAACTACCTTCTGATTGAAATTTAAAAAAATACATGCCGCTTTTTAAACCCGCAATTGGAACTTTAATTTCTTCATTTTTTAAAACTCCACTCCAAATCATCCTGCCAAATGCATCACAGATTTGCCAATTTGTTTCTGAATTTAAAGGTTTCAGGCAGATAAAATCCGATGCGGGTATAGGGTAAATGAACGATTTCGACTCCAGGCAACCCGCCTCAGGAAGCTTTTCATGAATGACGCCAACTGCATCTAAATCAAAGCCGCCCGAACCAAAAGCCGTGGGATAAGGATCATTGATGATGTTTCCTTTGCTATCTTTTTGAGCGAATGGGGAAGAAATACTTCCAACCACATCGACAATCCGGACATGGGTTATTGAATCCAAATCGACGGCTGAGCTGCCTTTTAGGTCTTCCAAATCAAAAGGAGTCCCATAAAACAACTGGTATTTTCCGGCAAGATTATGCAACTGTTCTGCCTTTCCGCCGTAGTCAAACGGACCTGTCTGGGTTTGGTTTTGGATAAGAGAAACTGATGGAAACCGGACAAAATGCTTTCCATCGCTGCTTACTTCTACAAAAGCAAGCTCCAGAAAATCATCTGAAAAACCATTTTCAAAAACTGCAAAATCTGGACCTAAACCATTGAAAATCGGTTTGTTAAATGTGAGTACGGCCACTCCCCCATCTCCCAGACTCAAAACTCCGCCCGTTTCTTTTGGCTTTCCGGTGGCATCTTCTTCTTTTCCTACATCGGCTTTACCCAAAGTAGTATCGGCAATGTTTTTAAAGCCCCGGTTTACAATACAATTTTTGGCCCAGGCCTTAAAAATACTGCTGTCTTTGTACAATGCCGTCGAACCAGGGCTTCCGGCAGGTCCGGGAAATTGGGCATAAGTGAACCCAATAAACCAAAAGAAAAAACTGAAGATAAAAAAACCTTTACCCATCCACATTCTCAGCTTGTCTCTGAAAACCATATACGCAATGGCGGCAACCACTTTGGCAACAATTTCCTCTTAAAAAATGGTAGAATTCAGTAAAAACAAAATATCCGTTTTCAACATAATAGTGCAGGCCTTCAACCATTTGATCCCGGTTTTTAGGGAAGCTAAAATCAGAACTTCTGGATTGCATCTGATTGAAATCCAGTAAACAATGGGCGCAAAGGCAATCGAAATCCGTTCCATCCAAAAAAAGCAGGGTTTCAGGACTTAACGGAACGGTATTGCATTGGCAATTGACCACATCTCCGACTTTGCATTCAAAGCTGATTTTGCATCTTTGGCAAAATTTGGTTTCGTGCATGGAAATCGTAGCCATTTTTGAGTCTGTATTTTGTTTTTCGTTTGAAAAAAGTCAAAACACAGAAACAACAGTCTTACTCCGAAAAGAAAAACATGAAGATATGCGTCCTGGCAGTTTTCGTGAATGCCTGACCAAAACAGCGGATATGTATCTGGCTCTATTCCAAAGGAATATTACAGTTGCACGACAGCCCGGGAATTGCACCTGGTTCCATATTTCAGCTTCAAAAAGAGCTGTACCGTTGCTTTGTTATGGTGTGGCAAAGATAGCAAAACTAAGTTCCTGAATGACCCCGTTTGGAATTAAGTTTTGAAGTTCTCTTTTTGGCTTAAGTTTGCTGCTATTCAAATATTCTTTGCGTTTTACCGCTTTTCAGAACTTTGCATTTCCATTTCAAAATCCATAAACCCTATGGCTATCTGAGCCAGTTTATAGGTGAAAAAGCTTCACAAAAAAAGCTAGGTGAGCTTTATCCATTTCCGCCTGGCACTATGGCCATTGGCAGGTTGGACCAGGACAGCGAAGGTTTGCTTTTACTTACCACAGACGGAAAACACAGTGACTGGATCCGGAGCAGAGCCATTGAAAAAGAATATCTGGTTCAGATTGATGGTGAAATAACAGAAACTGCTTTGGACCAAATCAGAAATGGGGTTGAAATTTCTCTGGAAAACCAGAAATACAAAACCCAACCCTGCAAGGTGGAAAAACTTTCAAACCCTCCTGATGTTTTGCCCCGATCAAAGAAAATAAGGGGAGACCACCATGGGCCCACGTGCTGGATATCGGTGACCATTTCTGAAGGGAAATTCCGTCAGGTCAGGAAAATGACTGCTGCCGTAGGTTTCCCTACACTTCGGTTGATTCGGATTCGGATAGGGCCCTACCTTTTGGGTAAGATGAAACCGGGTGCGGTTGAATCTGTGGAGTCTTTTTTGGGAGTTTAGACAGGCCAAACCTGACATTGACATTGGGAAATACATGTCTGCCAACAGGAAGATATTCCGGGTCTAAACTACTTAAAATCAGAGACCTGGGAACCTTTTCTTAGGTATCCGAAACTAGGCTGTGGAATTTCAAATAAAAGGTGCTGATTTTTTGCAAACTTGCCCCATATAGCTTTGCTGTCAGGGTTAAACTCTCATAACGAAGTCCTGAACAAAAAAATACGGGTTTAAATAATTAAAAATGAGCAAGATTCCATACCAAACCATTGACTGGTCTCAGATTGAAAAAACAGAACACAAAGGAGCAGAAGGCATTTCCTACTGGCAAACTCTTTCTTTGCTGGGAGGATTGAGAATCCGGTTGGTAGAATACAGCCGTGGATACCTGGCTGACCATTGGTGTCAAAAAGGCCATATCGTGCACTGCCTTGAAGGAGAATTTGAAAGCGAATTGGAGACAGGTGAAAAAACAGTAATGAAAAAAGGAATGTCTTTTGTTGTTTCAGATGGTTTGAGTTCTCACCGTTCTTACTCAAAAGATGGCGTAAAACTGCTGATCATCGACGGTGATTTTCTTGCATGAATGCCCATAGAATTAAAATTTGCACAATTGCAGAAAGGAATGGATACAATTGCAAAAAATTAAAATGTCGAAAATCATATTGGTTGCCGGGGCCACTGGAAATCTGGGTCAAAGAATCAGCAAGTATTTGTTGGAAAATGGGGCCGAAGTAAGGTTGTTGGTTCGGCATAGAAACCAGGCCATCACAGATCTTGAAAAAGCAGGCGCACAGATAATCTCTGTTCAAAATTGGACATATGAAGAATTAACCAAAGCATGTAAGGGCGTTTCCTGTATCGTTTCTGCTTTGGCGGGTCTAAGAGATGTTGTAGTTGACGCCCAAAAAGTATTGCTTTTTGCCGCAGTTTCGGCAGGTGTACCGCGTTTTATTCCCTCTGATTATTCCCTGGATTTTACTCGTTTTTCACCCGGAGAAAATAGAAATTTAGATTGGCGAAGGGAATTTCATACCTATCTGGACCAACAGCCAATCGCGGCGACAACCATATTCAATGGTGCATTTATGGACATGCTAACCGACCAAATGCCTGTCATTCTGTTTAAACAAAAAATGGTTCTGTTTTGGGGAAAACGGGACTGGAAATGGGATTTTACGACAGTGGAAAATACAGCGCAATTCACAGCCAAGGTTGCCATGGAAGATGGTTCACCAAGATATCTAAGGGTTGCCGGTGATAGAATCAGCCCTTCTGAAATCAGAGATACAGTTGAATCTGTTTATGGTGAAAAATTTCGTTTGTTCAGACCAGGAGGGCAATCGCTCCTTGGTTTCATTATAAAAATGGCCAGAAAATTTTCTCCTTCCGAGAATGAACTTTATCCAGCCTGGCAAGGAATGCAATACATGCACAATATGATCGATGAGCGCTCTAAAATGGAAAACCTGGATAACGACCGATATGCAGGTATGAAGTGGACAAGCGTCAAAGAACTACTGAAAAGGCACCAGGAAAGCCTGTAAATTTTATGGATCCTTTTAGCTTTTCTGATCAGCATGTACTTGAAAATGAACGGGTTGTTCTAAGACCTCTGGAATTGAACGATTATGAAAATCTCCTGCATTTCTCCTTAACAGAACCCGAAATCTGGAAGTTTTCTCTTGTTCAGGCCATTGGTGAAGAGGGATTGAGAAACTATTTGAAATTGGCGGTAGAGGCAAGAACCACCGAAAAGGAATATCCATTTATCGTTTTTGATAAAAAGACCAACCAGTATGCGGGCTCGACCCGGTTCTATGACATTCAACTGAGCAACAAATGTTTACAACTGGGTTTTACCTGGTACGGAAAGAATTTTCAGGGAACGGGGTTGAACAAAAACTGCAAATATTTATTGCTGCAGTTTGCCTTTGAAGAAATGGGAATGGAACGGGTTGAATTCCGGGCAGACAACGACAACAAAAAAAGTATAGCCGCCATGAAAAGCATTGGCTGTTCGGTTGAAGGTGTATTGAGAAGTAATGGTTTCAAACCAGATGGCAACCGAAGAGACAGCATTGTTTTAAGCATCCTCAAAACCGAGTGGGAAAGCGGCCTGAAGAAAAGTTTGGAATCAAAGCTGGGCCAATAGCTATCGAACCTCCACAATTAAAGCAGAAGTTGGGCTTACTGAGATGCTGTTGTTTAGAGGAAATTCCTCATTGGTCAGGATGTTTTTAGCCAAAGTCTTTCCAGCCAAAATTTCCGCAAAGCGCTTTAAGTCAACATTTACTGCAGATTTATTTTTGTTCAGGACTACCATCACAGTTTTCTTTTCATCATATCTGAAATAGACATACAATCCCTCGAATGGAACAAAATGAGTTAATTTTCCATTGGAAATCACAGGATTGACTTTCCTCCAATTTAAAAGTTTCCTGACATAGTCCTGAAATCCATACACTTCGGTAGCAAGGCCCATACCTGAAAATCCGTTGATGGAATCTTCTTTCCAACCTCCGGGAAAATCTGACCTGATAATCCCATGGTTTTCAAGCTTTCCGGTGTTGTCAAGCAATACTTCAGTTCCATAAAGCATTTGCGGAATGCCTCGGGTGGTTAACAGATACGCCACCGCCATTTTTGTCAAATCAATGTCTTTATTCAATTGGGTAAAAAGGCGATTCATATCGTGGTTGTCTCCAAAAACCAAAATATTTTTGGGATTTGGGTAGATATAATCATTGGACAGGGATTCATACAATTTTGGAAGTCCTTTTGAAAAATCCTTTACCTCATCATCCTTTAATGCCTGAACTAAAGCTGTTTGCATTGGAAAATCCATAATGCTTTTTAAACAGCTTTTATACCCATCCTGATTTTTCATCCCTTGTTGCCAATAGGAATCGGTCAAAGGATTGGTACTCCACTCCTCGCCTACCATATTAAAGTTTGGGTATTCATCCATAATCCTGCAGCTCCAATTGGTGAGCAAACCTTTGTCAGAATAACCATACGTATCCTGCCTTATTCCACCCAATTGCAGCGTTTCAATCCACCAAATGGAACACTGAATCAGGTAGTTGGCCATGAATGGGTTTCTGCCATTCATATCAGGCATTGTACTCACGAACCAACCATTTGTCATCAAATCTTTATCGAATGCAGATGCATACCGATCCTGATTGGTTGTCCTTCTATGGCTTGTCATTACGGTTGCATCCGGATAATTGAGCCAGTTTTTAAAGGGCATATCAGTCATCCACCAATAAAAGGATCCTGTATGGTTTAAAACCTCATCAAAAATCAATTTCAGACCCTTTTCACTGGCCTTTTTTGAAAGTTCTTTGTATTCATCCAATGTTCCGTATCTCGGATCCACTTTGTAGTGATTCGTTATCGCATAACCGTGATAGGAATACTCTGGCATATTGTTTTCAAGAACGGGTGTTGGCCAAATGGCTGTAAAACCCATTTCTTTAATATAATCGAGGTTGTTGATGATTCCCCTCAAATCGCCACCGTGTCGCCCACCTTCAAAAGCCCTGTTAATTTTGTTTTCTTTGGTTCCTGCCACAACATCATTTGTATAATCACCATTGGCAAAACGGTCTGGCACAACCAGATAAATGGCATCTGCAGAACTAAATCCTTTAATTTTAGAGCCATCCTGTGTTCTCTTTAAAAGTGGATAATTGTGGGAATAAACCTGCTTTCCACCTCTTTTAAAGTTGATTATAAGATTGCCTGGTTTGGCTGTTTTGGCAATTTCAAAATCAAGAAAAAGGTAGTTTTTACTATCCCCTTTGCTTGTCTTTTTTAAAGTTACACCCGGATAATTGATTGAAGGTATTGTGGACCCAACATCCACGCCATGAACCATAACCTGAAGGTTTGGATTTTTCATGCCAACCCACCAGTTTAATGGTTCAACATGTTCAATCTGCGCAAATGATTGTGAAAAAGAAAAACAAAAAACACCAATAAAAACAGAAAGCAACTTTAGCATATGTAGTTAAGGATAGGATCCTTTAATGATTTTTATGAATAAATGATGATGAACAAAAGTAGAAGCAATTAACTTGAAAAAATGGAAAATAAGGCATCTAAATTTCTAATTCATTTCTACCCTTCCCTCACCTTTTGTCTCCATTGAATTAAATGCTTCACTATACTTTACATTCACTTTAAACCAGAATAGCCATTGGGAAATACCTGTCTGCCGGCAGGCAGGTATTCCGATGCTATACTGCATCAAATAAGAAACTTCGTCACGTTTTATAAGGTTGCCCCGAGCAGCTTTGCTCTTGGGGTTAGCCTCTTGTAACGAAGTCCTAACGGCAAATCCGGGACAAAAAAATGACAATAAAACTTTTCAAAGTTTCTTTTTAGCATTGCTAAACTAATGGAATAGAATGGTTTGGGTAATGATTTTGAGTATGAAATCGGTAAAATTCTTGTATGGCTGATTAAAATTTAAGTTTCGCACTGGCAGGTGTCCAACCTATCAATCTTCATCCTCAAATAGTTTTGCCCTGTCGTTGATGTGTTCAAAAGAATCTAACCTAGATTTTACTCAGCAAAATTTTTTGGTCAGGATGGCTGATGAAAAAATCGTTACGCCTCAATCGATGATGAAAGCGCTCTATCAATCCTTCCAAACCCTTTTCACCATCCAACCCTTATTGGTGAGGCATCGAACAAGATAACAGCCTGTTTTCCAGTTTCTTGTTTCCAGAACCTTTTCGCTTTCTTCAAATGAAATCTTTTCATTCAGGATTTCCCGGTTCAAAATATCGGTAATCTGTATTTCTGTAGTGCCCTGGGGAAAACGTAGGTTCAACTGGTCTTTTGTCGGATTTGGGAAAATTTCAAGCACTTCATTTCTCTCCAGTACCGGGTTACTTGCCGTGGTTTGGCAGATTACAGCATTCAGCCTTTTCCAAATCTGGCTGCAAAACGTAAAGGGAACCGAGTTAGAATTGTTGGCATCGCCCATTCGTACAAAAACAATTCCGCTGGAAGGGGCAATGCTGAGAATCTGGCCGTTTTTACCAATGGCGGCATACATATCTGGCGGTGCATCAGGTGCATAAGAACCCGGAAAAACAATCTGGCTGGTGGGCGCCATAAACGAACTTTTTCCATTGAGCCACCAGAGATATCCATAAGATTTATTCAATTGCTGTGAAGTATTGACCATCTGGCGGATGTAGGCTGTATCACCAAGCATTACTGTATTGTTCCACTTGCACTTGTTTTGGATGAGAACTCCAAACCTGGCCATGGAGCGGGGTTTGCTAAAAAACACATTGTCATAACCAATTGTCAACCAGCTGCCTGTAATGCCGGTTTGAGATTTAAGTTTTTGCTGGGTGTACACATTTATATTCTGGCCGCTGGCATTTTCCAAAACTTTTTCAAGCAAGGTGTAAGGCCCATTGTGGTAGGCCCAACGGGTTCCGGCATCGGCAAGATAATTCAGACATGTGTCAATAGTACAGTTGTCATCAGGCACACCATCATCCAAACCCGAAGTCATCGTGATTTGGTTTCGGATGGTGATTTTTCCTTCTTTGTTCGGCAGAGCGTTGGTCCAACCCGTACCTAGAAATTTAGAAGTAGAATCGCCTAGTTTAAGTATTCCGTCTTCATTGGCTTTTCCAACCAGAAATGAAGTAATTGTTTTTCCAGCCGAGGCCCAGTACCAAACGCTGTCTTTGGTGAAAGTTCCGAAATACTTTTCCAGCACTATTTTTCCGTCTTTCAACACGATAAATGCCTTGGATTTTTCTATTTGGAGGAAGTTGTACAGACTATCAATTTTATCGGTGCACCAACCCAAACTTTGGGGCGAAAGGGTATCCCAAGGTAAATTGTTGTTCACCGGTGGGAAGTAAATGTTTTGGCTTTTGGCTTGAAAAGAAAGAAATAACAGGAAGAGAAAAATATGTTTCATGGTTGACCGATAAGTTTCCATTGAATCCAAAACTAAGAAAAGGTTTAAATTGTCGCAGCTTTTTTAAGTCACCTTTTCCATCTTTCTTTTTCAGCTTTGTAATCAGGAACCATTTTTCTCTTTGAATCTCCCTAACCTTTCACCTATTTGGCCTCCAGAAAAACACCAGCATGAAAATCAATACCAATCGCCTGCAATCGCATTTTGAGGCTATGAGCCTTATCGGAAAAATTGGAGAAACCGGAACCTGTCGACCGACAATGACAAACCTTGAAAAAGAGGCATTTGACCTCGCAGGTTCATGGATGAAAGAGGCTGGCATGTCCATTAGGATTGATAATTTGGGAAATCTGATTGGGCGTTTTGAAGGTGAAGAACCCAATCTACCTGTTCTAATGATGGGCTCACATCTGGACTCTCAGCCTTACGGGGGACGTTTTGATGGTGTTGCAGGGGTGCTTTGTGCCATTGAGGTGGTAAAAACCTTAGGCGAAAATGGAATAAGACCAAAACGTTCCATCGAGGTAATTTCTTTTGCCGATGAGGAAGGCTGGAGGTTCAACAAAGGACTTTTTGGCTCAAGAGGAATTCTGGGAAAACTGGAAGAAGGTGAGCTGGAAAGGACTGATAAAGATGGTATTACCCGAAAACAGGCTTTACTTGATTTCGGTTGCGACCCAACTAAATTTAAAGAATCGGAATATAAACCGGGCAGCATCTTTTGTTTTCTGGAACTTCATATTGAACAAGGACCGGTATTAGATATGGCCCAAAAACCAATTGGTGTGGTTACCGGCATTTCAGGTCCGCTTTGGTGGACAGTTAAACTGAAAGGAATGGCGGGCCATACGGGCTCAGTACCTATGCCATTACGAAAAGATGCTTTGATTGGTGCTGCTGAAATAATTGTTGCTGTCAATGAAATCGCCAACCAGATTCCAGGAGCGCCAACTGTTGGTTCTGTGGGTACCATTCAGGTTTTTCCTGCTTCCAGAAACATCATTCCAGAATCCTGCACTTTCACTATTGATTTGAGAGACATAGATTTAGAACGACGAAACCGGTATGAAAAGCAACTGCGTGACAAAATTGAAAGTATTACCCAAAAGCATAAACTAAGTTATGAAATCTCCGAGGACACCAAAAGTGATCCCAGATATTGTGCCGGTTGGATTAAAGATTTGATTAAAAAAGAATGTGAAATCCTGAATTTAGATGCCCCTGAATTAATGAGCGGCCCTTTTCATGATGCACTTGCGCTTTCATATGCCTGCGACTACGGAATGATTTTCGTTCGTTGCAAAGACGGCATCAGCCACAATCCATTGGAATTCGCATCTTATGAAGACCTCGCTTTAGGCGCTGAAGTAATGTATGGAACTGTTTTGGAGATTTTAAAAAAGTAAAAAACCAGCCAAAATAGCTTTCACTTTTTTTATGGCAAAACCTTGCTCTGGCAAACAAAGTCAGACTTAGGCAAGTTGGTTTTAGCGATTGCATTAAAACCGCCATCTACTTCCTTAAAATTGTGTATGCCCCTGGCTTTCAATATGGAAGCTGCAATCATACTTCGATAGCCGCCTGCACAATGCAGGAAAAACTCCTGGGAATCCTTCAAGCCATGAAACCATTCATTGATAAATGCCAATGGTCGGTTAAATGCTTCATCCACATGTTCTGCGGCATATTCCGAGTCTTTTCGCACATCCACCACCAGACTTTCTTTTTCCTTAAACTCATTGGCAAACTCAGCAGCAGAAATCCGATTGACCGAATCCGTTTCTTTTCCAGCGGATGTCCAGGCATCAATTCCACCATCCAGAAAACCAACTACATTATCAAATCCAACTCTTGCCAAACGTGTAATTGCTTCTTCTTCTTCCCCTACATTGGTAATCAATAAGATGGGTTGTTTTACATCAACAATCATGGCACCTGCCCATGGAGCAAAATCCCCTTTGAGGCCAATGCTGATAGATTTTGGAATATGACTTTTGGCAAAATCGCCAGGCGTCCGGACATCCAGAACCAAGGCTTCAGTCAAATCAACTCTTTCCAAAAATTCATCAGGAGCCAATGGAAACAATCCTTTTTTCAAAACATCATCAAAGCTCTCATAACCCTTTTTATTCATGGCCACATTCAAACCAAAATATCCGGGAGGAGGAAGCAAACCCTCGGTTACTGCTTTAATAAAAGATTCTTTATCAGGCTGATTCAGGGCATAATTCATTTTTTTCTGGTTACCCAGACTGTCAACTGTTTCCTTCATCATGTTTTTACCACAAGCCGAACCAGCACCATGGGCCGGATAAACAATCACATCATCTCCAAGTGGCATTATCTTGGTCATCAAACTGTCATACAACATTCCCGCAAGTTGATCCTGAGTCATATCTGCGGACTTTTGCGCCAAATCCGGCCGGCCGACATCGCCAAGAAACAAGGTATCACCACTGAAAATGCAATGGTCCTTTCCTTTTTCATCCTTAAGCAAAAAAGTAGTGCTCTCCATGGTATGGCCAGGTGTATGCAAGACAGTGAAAGTCACATCTCCAACTTTAAATTCTTGACCATCAACAGCTGAAAGGCAATCAAAGCCACAAACCGCATTGGGTCCATAAACAATCTGAGCCCCTGTTTTTTTGGCAAGATCCACATGGCCAGAAACAAAATCTGCGTGAAAATGAGTTTCAAACACATATTTAATTTTCACATTGTCTCTTTTCGCCCGATCCAAATACGGTTGAACTTCGCGTAAAGGATCAATGATGGCTGCCTCGCCATTTGAAGTAATGTAATAGGCACCTTGTGCAAGACAACCGGTATATATTTGTTCTACTTTCATCAGAAGATGTCTCTTTATTTTATTGGCCAAAATTATCAAACTAGTTAAGAATTCCAGCAACATTTGTTTTAATAACACAATCCGTACCAAAAAAAATAAACCGAAATTTTACACTTTAAAGTTTCAAAATTTGATTGCATTTATTTTATCTGATAGACTTTAAAAAAAACTAGCAGCTTCAATTTATTTTACTGTAACAAGGCTGATAAACGGCATTCTTTCAGCAATATTTTTTGGGGTAAACATCTGTTTTTTAAATATTTAAAAAATAAAAAAACATAATTGGGACCTCAAAAACCAACATTATAAAAATGCATTTTGTAAACTTTTTTTATGTCAATTGCCGTCCTGAATAAATAAATCAGAGAAGGATTTTTTATCAAATGTTTGATTCTTCAAATGGATTTTCTACTTTTGCAGCCCGATTTTAAAACCGACATAGAGAAAATCTTTTAAATGCCTACCATTCAGCAACTTGTGCGAAAAGGCCGTGAGCAATTGGTGTTCAAATCCAAGAGCCCCGCACTTGATTCGTGCCCTCAAAGAAGAGGAGTTTGTACCCGTGTATACACTACAACTCCAAAAAAACCTAATTCTGCCATGAGAAAAGTGGCTCGTGTTAGGTTAACCAATCAAAAAGAAGTCAATGCATACATTCCAGGTGAAGGCCATAATCTTCAGGAACACTCTATTGTGTTAATCAGAGGAGGAAGGGTGAAAGATTTGCCAGGAGTTAGATACCACATTGTAAGAGGTGCATTAGATACTGCTGGTGTGAAAGGAAGAATGCAGTCCAGGTCCAAATATGGTGCTAAAAGACCAAAACCAGGTCAACCAGTGGCCGCAACTAAAGGAAAGAAATAAGAAATCGATGTCTATAGTATATTAAGAAATGCGTAAGTCGAAACCTAAAAAAAGATATCTGTTACCTGATCCAAAATTCAAGGATACTTTGGTAACAAAATTCGTTAATAGCCTGATGTAT
>JAIXQU010000069.1 GCA_027485575.1 Cytophagaceae bacterium | reverse complement strand
GGAAAAAAAATAATACGTCTTGCGAGGGGAACCAGAAGTATCCACTTCTTGGTTTCCTTCAAAAGAAAATTAGGGGTGTAAACTCCCTCAGCTTACACACTTTTTTGAACACTACCAAAAAATTGAGCAGGTTTCATAATTCATGTCCATTTCCCAATTTTTTATCGATGTATTTTTGCCATGACAGCCAATGTTTTGGGGGTTAAAAAACGCGGAAATTTTTACCAAAAATGTTGATGTGGGGACTGGAACCCCACCCATTGCGAATTTGACGTTATCATTTGGTTTTATCTCCTTTTTAAATTTATTGTCGGTCGTAAATTTATTGAAAAATCAAAAAAAGTAAGATTGCATAAACAGCTATTGGCAACGCTACACAAATCCATACGGAAGATGCAATATAGTTACTGCCATACTTGTTAAAGAGATTCAAAAATGAAGCCGACTTCTCAAATAACCAATCCGAATATGTGCTGAAATTTCTGCAACCAACCATAAAGCCAAAAGTGAAAATTGTAAAAGCTATTTTTAAGTAGTGGAAGTCGAATATAACATCCAACAAGCACAGCCAGGAAAATGGAATGCCAAAGTAATAAAGAACTATATTTATTTCATTGTATGTTAGACCGGTCTTACTTCCAATAGACGTAAGACTATCGGCCACAATTCTGAAAATTACTCTATTCATGACTATATGTTTGTTTTCCAGGGATTTAGCAGGTTGAAATTTGAAATTATAGATAAAATGTCAAGGTCATTGGATAACTTAATTAAATCCACCTGTTATGAGGAAACCACAAAGTGAGCAGGTTTCATTATTCATGTCCATTTCCCAATTTTTCAATGGAAGTGTTTTTACAATGCCCGCCAGCTCCCGGGATATTTCTGGAGAAAGGCTTGCGGAGTGACCCATTTTCAAACCTAGCACAAAATCCAATTTTTAACAAACAGACCTTTTTGTGCGGTTTTACTTACTTTCCCACGCTAATATTAAGGTTCGGAAGTTCCACTTGAAACTTGATTTTTGCTTTCAGAGCTGCGAAAACTCTGATTAATGTGTCCATCGTCACATTGCCCGGATTGTTTTCAAGTCGGGAAATCTGGGCTTTTTGTACTCCGATTAATTTTCCAAGTTCTTCTTGTGTCAGGTGACGTTCTTGCCTTGTTTGTTTAATGGCTTTACCTATTAAATCCATTTGAAGCTCATACTCAAATATGTCCCGGTCAGGGGTCCCAATTTTACCAATTAGTTTGTCCTGCACTTCTTCCAAGGTATATGCTTTCATTGTTTCTTGTTTATTAGTTGTTTGTCTGCAAAGTAGTTCGTTCTGATGTTCACCGCTTTTTGAATCTCATTGTCCGGAACTTTACTTCTTTTTTTTACGAACCCGTGAGTCGAAACGACCAAAGTTTCAGAAATTGAAGTTTTGTCCCAAAAGGCAAGAAGCCGATATTGAAGTCCTTGATATAGGGTTCTGAATTCCCAAATGTCATCAGAAAGTTTTTTCAAAAGTTCGGGGTCACGGTCAACTTGAGCCTTACGAATGTTGTAAATTATTTTTTCGTAATGTTTCCTATCCAATCCTTTTAAAAACTCAAATGCCTCATCTAAAATCAGGACCTCGAAAAGTTTTGCCATTAGTTCAAATTATTTCGGTTTACAAACTTAGTCAAGGTTTCGTTATAAAGAAACATCAGAATTGATTTCCGTAAAAAAAAGTTGTTGTTCAACTAAGGCGTATAATGCCCGGCATATTTCTGCAGAAAGGGTGGCGAAGTGGCTCAACAATTCCAAACCAGGCCCAAAATCCAATTTTTATCAAATAGACCTTTGCCACTTACCATGGGTTTGAAACTGTTCAAAAAAAAAGAGCACCAAACCGGTGCTCTTTTTTTTGACTCGAAATTGGATTTAATATTTTGTTATCCTTAATTCCTTTGTGGTCTCAATGCCTTGATATTTAATCAGATAAATACCAGTTGGTTGTTTAGAAATGTCAACTTCAAGCATTATTTGGTCTTTTTCTATTTTTCCTTCAAAAATGGTTTGCCCCAAAATGTTCAAAATACTGATTTTTGATTCCTCCCCTGAAGGTGGAGCCATAATCCTGAATCTGCCCTGACTTGGATTGGGAACTACTTTGATTTTACTTTCCAATGCATCGGTTTCCGTTGGTTCAGATTCAAAATAGAAACTAGCCTCCTCATTTTCAAAAGATTGTCTAACTGGCCCAATGGTGTAGTTTCCAACAGAAATTGAAGAATTCAGGAACCCTGTTTTTCTCGCTACAGCCTTGAAGGTAACAGCCCCATTTATAGAAATTGGTCCGGCGTAGGATTTGGTGAAAGTATTGAAGACATCAAACCGAGGCGTGTTGCCATTGCTGGTATAGAAAATCTGGGCTTCAGGGGTAGTCGAACTCATGGTTACATTTTGTGAAGTCAGATAATTACCCGGCGCAGGACTAAAGGTAGGATTGGCTACTGTTGCAGCAGTGTTCACTACGAAATTTCCTGTCACCATCGCTGAATTAATCAAACCAGATTTTGTAGCAATTGCTTTAATGGTTGAGGTACCAACGAAAGTCAAAGGACCAGTATAAGGCTTTGTAAATGAATTGGGTACATCCAGCCTTGGGTTGTTTCCGTTGGTGGTGAACCATATTTCAGCACCCGGGGTCGCACTGGAAATAGAAACCGTTACTGAGCCATCGAATGTTCCTGCACCTGGATTAAATACCGGTGTCGAGACAATGCCTCCATTGTTAATTGTAATATAAGAAACGGTATTATTAGAGGTTGAAAATCCTTCTTTAACAGCCACTGCATTCACAGTGGTTGTCACCGAAACAAGGAATGGTCCGGTATATAGTTTGGTATAACTATTGGGTATATCAAATCTAGGGCGGTTTCCTGAAATTGTATAATAGATAGTCACCCCAGGCACTGTAGAGGAAATCGTAACCAGTTGATTGCTTGTATAAACACCTGTAGGTGGCGTAATTACTGGTGCGTCAACCTTTTCAAGTGTACCATTTATTATGAAAGAATTTGAAACTACTTTGCCAATGCAATTACCTAATAGGGTTTTTGCTTTTAAAGTAGAGGTATTTGAAATCAATATAGGTCCATTAAACGTGAGTGTACCCGCCTGGCCAGGAGTTGGTTCAGTTCCATTCAAAGTATAAATAATGCTACCAGCACCGTTTGTTGTAATATTGACAGGGGTTGGATTCGCAAAACTTCCACCTGCAGGAAACATTTGAACTGTGCCCGGGTTGCTTACCTGAATAATAATTGGAGTTGATGTTCCCGATGTGCAGGCTTCAGCAATTGTCCTTACAGTAATGATTGAGGCATTCTTTACGAAAATACTTGTAGTGGTAGCTCCATTAGACCATAAATTCCCGGTAGAAACTGAGCTTTGAAGCTGAAGAGAGTCGCCAAAGCAAATTGGGTTTGAACCTGATACCAACGATATTACTGGAACAGGAAGGGCTACCGATTGTAAAATGGCTAAGTTGGCTGAATCCCTGCATCCTTCTGTATTGGTAACAATCAATTGGTACGTATTTCCCGGAGTGGCACTATCTGGCCGGCTGGTTGACCAAATGGCTGTTTCAAAACTGGATGCATTAAAGAAATTAGAGATGTTGATGGATGAACCTTCACAAATTGTTATTTGCTGATCTACTCCCAAAGTGGGTTTTGGTTTGTCTGAAACTGTAATGAATGCAGTATCGGATAATCCGTCGGTATTTGTTGCAATAATCCTGAATATCCCTGAAGTTAATTGGGCTTCCGGTGTAGGTGTATCCCAATTCTGTGAAAGACTTTGAAGTTCGAAAAAAGAAGTTAGGTCTATCGATTCCCCTACGCACCTGGCTGTTACAACATCAGGACCGAGGTCAGGTTTGGAAACATCTTCCTTAATTGTAGTTGATTTGTCGCCTGTGAGTTTTAAGGCTTCCAGATTTCCGGTATTGTCTTTTGCCCGTGTGAAGAAACTGTATGTATTGCCGGGAATCCCTGTAAAATTGGTAACAGTGTCGGTTATTCCTTCTTCATCTAATGAAAACGGACCCCCATTCACAGAAACATACAAATCAAAAGAAGCAAGTCCGGAACCTTTGGGATCGTCCTGACCGGCAAAACGTATCGCAAACCGGGCACTATCCTGATTGGATGCCAGCGCCAATAACTGACTTGAGGGAGCCACGGCATCTATGGTATTGAAGATTTCTGGTGTTATAATTGCCTCATTGACATCAAAAACAATGGTAGCTTCTGCCTTTACTGTATCTCCGGTTTGGGAGGTATTGGCTGGTTTAATTGTAAAGGTAACATAGCCTTCACCTTTTCGGGAAATCGTATCATTAACTGGTAAAAACCCTTTGAAAGGATCAGCCGGGGGCAAACCAGTTTCAGGGTCTTTTGATTCTAAAATCCAGAAAACTTCCCGTTTTGCCACATCAATGCCTGCAGTTACATCAACGACAATGCCAAGCGAATCGACCAAATCCAATCGGGTAGAATACGCTGTTTTATTTGGAGGAACGACAAAATTGAAATTTCCAAACCCAAAATCACCAAGCCTGAACGAAAACAGGTTCAGATCTGGGTCTACAGGCATATTGATTTTAACTATTTGAGCTGGGGCCGTGGCAAATTCAGGGTCGTTTTCATACCTTATTTTATATGGCCATTGCACAAACTTGCTCACCATTTTTGCATCCCCAAAACCAACGGGCCCTATTATATCATTTGGGTCTTTTGAACAAACAACCTCCGTAATGGATACCCTTCCTGTGACTGATGCCCGACAACCTGAAACTCTATCCAATACTGAAAAGCTAACCGGTGCATTGTTGGTGGCTCCCCTGAAGGTTCGCAGTGCGTTTGCAGGTGTATAAGTGTATTCTCCGGAGCCTCCGGCGGCGGCGGCGGCAACAATTACTGTGGGTGGTTTTGTATTCTGGCAGAACTCGACCGTTCCTGCACCGGACATGGCAATGACCAGATTTGTTTCCGGGCCTTTTACAACAAATTTTTGGGCAAGGGCACAGCTGGTATCCGCGAAAAAAGCAAAAGCGGTATGCTCGCCTGCTGCGAGGTTTGAAAAAACATTGTTTGAAACAAGAGTGCCATCATCCACAGAATACTTGTAGGTAATGCCAGCCAATGGCCTTTCAACGGTAAGGGTTGCTTTCCCATTTTTCTTATCGCAACCTGTTGCATCCACTACAGCGACTTTAAGTTCTGGATCGTAAACATCTTTTATTTCAAAAAACTGGTCATTGATGTCAAAGAAAATATTGTCAACAGCCTCAATTTTTATCCGGCAGGTATTCGATGTAACTTCCGGAACATCTATAGACTCTCCACCATCATTGGGCGTATTTTCCTTTAACTTTACAGGATATGTTAACCCTCCGTCGGTTGATAAAAGAATATTGACATGGCTGCAACTGACCGGTGCATTAAAAGAACCTGCTGGATCCCATTTGATTTTCTGACAAGACTTTTGCTTCCATTTGATATTGGCAACATTGGGTTGTTTTATTTTAAATGGACCCGTATTCGCAACATTGATTTTGAAAATTCCGGCAAGGCTGCATCCGTCTCCTCCGGTTGCAACTCCTCCAAAATTATCCCTTACTGTAAGGCGAAATTTCATTTCTCTGGCTACCTGAGGAAGGGTTTCACCTCTTCTATCACCAGGTCCTGGGTTAGCAGGGAGGCCTGCCAGGATATGTTCCAACTTTGGAAAAATTCTGAATGTATCTGCAGTTGGTATTCGGGACCGGAATAATGGCCTGTTTGGATCATTGGCGCCACTATTCCAATCGCCAGCGGTTCCAAGGTCCATTTCTTCCCAGCTATAGGTAATTGGATCAATATCTGAACCATTTCCGCTTAATATGAATGGGGTGCCTTTTGGAATGGTTTTATTATTAAAATTCATTCTTTTAATCTGTGGCGCCTCATTAGGAAGATTAATAAAGGTTTTACATCCACCATTAGCATTGATGTAATTGATGATTTGGTCGTAGCTATGGGTATGAAAATGTGGGTCTGAGTTTTCTTGAATGTTATCCGGATCACAGATTCCTGCATAGGCCATAATAGTTGATCCTGAACCTGGTTCAAAGGCAGAAGCATCTTCCCTGTTTCCTGCACAACTACCATTTGAGTTGTTATTAAATGTATGTTCCGCTCCAAATTGATGGCCAATTTCATGGGCTACAAAGTCAACATCATAAGCATCACCAGTCGGATTAGAAGCACCGGTTACCCCTTTTGCTTTTTGAGCATCCTTACAAACGACTCCCAATGAAGCCAAACCACCGGCACCAGTGCTAAATGTATGTCCGATATTGAAGTTTGGTGCGCCAATGGAATCGCTTATAATTGTCTGACTTTCATTAATAAGGATTTGATCATTACTGTTTCCGGTGTATTTGTCACTTGCTGCGGTTACGAAAATGATTTTATCCATATTGTTGGCAAGGGTGAAAGTTATTGATAGCTCCGAAGCATATATTCCTGTAACTCTATTAAATGTGGTATTTATTTTACCAAGAGCCTCCGCTTTTGTAGGATTTGGCTTACCTGTGGCTGCTATCGCATATTGATGCGTACAGCCAATGGCAAGGATGTAACTCCAACGTTGGTCGCCCCGGCAAGGTGCTGTTGCAAATATATTTGGTGGTTCTATTCCTCTTTTTAAACTGCTGGTGTGGCAATTAGATTTTGGATTTTTTTTAACATCCTCAGCATATTCTTTTGTGAAATAACTCTGATAATATTCAGTGTTGCCATTGATAAACGGGTCGATGTAAACATTTCCCTTAATGGATAAAATCTGGGCACTGAATCCAAAATACGGATTTACATCAAAGCGAACGGTTGCATACTTATCATTCAATCCTATTCCAAAATATGAACGGATTTCAGGATACTTTTTCTGCAGTTCGTCTTCCATGATGCTCGATTCCACAATTTTGAATTTTTGCAAACTTCCATCCGGCATTGGCAGTTCAAGCACAGTTGGAAAATCACGGCCACTTACCTTCGATTCCTGAACCGTTGTTCTCAAAACTGCTTGCAGCGCTTCTAGATTCAGCTTGAAAAAGGAGAATCGCTTTGGTTTTATGATCCTTTGTTTGGGATTTGAACGGGCCTGACTGGTATCAGCCTTTGTCCAGATTTGGGCTTGTGTTGTAAAAGCAGATGATGCAATCAACAAACCGATAATGATAATTTTTTTCATGTCTTTGTTTCTTTTGAGGGTTGTTGAACTCTTAATTATTACTTAAAAAGAAAGATAAATTGGCTTTGGTAGCGGCATAGACAAATACAGTCCCTGAAGCTCCCGGTCGTAAAATTCCTGGCAATCCATTGGTCTCTTCTACAGAGATGGCTATCTCAGATGCTCCACCTGAAGGAGTAACAATGGGAGAAAGCGAGATGGGAGATCCGCCCAGACTTCTGATAATCAGTTTTGGGTTAACTATGTCGGTATTGCCTGGATTGCTAAATTCAACCCTGATAATTGTTGCACTGTTTAGTCGGCTGTTTGATGGTGCCACTACATTGCCTGCAACCTGCGAGTTGTTTGCGGCTTCGATGGTAAAGCTGTTGGCAAGGGTTGTCGAATCATTTGCCTCATTTATTGCCGTTACATCATATACGCCAAGCGGTGCATCATTCAAATTAAAAGTGACAAACATGGTGGTCGGATTGATGATGTTTATGCTATCCGAAGTGAAAATACCGGAGCCCCGTTTCAGCCTTATTTTTTTAACAGTTGAAAACTTAGCACCTTTTAACTGAAAGGTTATTCTACCGGAATTGCCTCCTTTGTTGCTGTTTACAGACCGAATTTCGAAGTTGAGCTTTCTGGCCAATAGCTTTACGTCCTGAAACGTTCCATTGATTTTTTTACCACCAGCCAATAAATAATAAGTTCCTGTTTGTAGTTGATCAACTATCGCTTCCTGATTCCCTCCAAAAGCGTTGCCATGTGAAAAATCAAAATTTGCCCGGGTTGGAATTGTGCCAAACCGAAGGTAAAGTTCATTGTCGCCATTGATCGAATCTCCTTCTATAGTTGTAAGAAGCGATTCGCTTTCCAGACTATCCGGTACGGCTATCTTGTAGAATTGGTCCAGATTGTTTAAAAGTTGTTTGCTTTTTTCAACTCCTAAAACCAGTTCTTCAACCGAAACATCCATAAGTTCTGACGAACTACCGACGTTGTTGTCGTTGTTCGATTCCAGTATATTTTCCTGAATATCAACCTGAACCAAAATATGATATTGATTTTCAGTGATTCCTGTCAGTGTATTTGAGAGTGAAAAAATTGAAAAACCACCGGGAGGAATGAAATTGTTGGTTCGGGTGGTAGACCCAATTAGTATGTCATCATTGCTCTTAATTGTATCCAAAGACAGGTACACAGCATCTTTAAATTGGCCTATGGCATTGTTCACGCCTATATTTTTTACCTTCCAGCTAATGTTTATAGGGTCACCCGGAATTGCCTGAAAAGGTGCACTTATATCCTCAACTACCAAATCTGAAACCAATTGGGCGGCAACAGAAATGGGGCTGAAAAGAGAGTTGTTGCCCTCTGCTTCGTGTTCATAAATTGAGTTATTTCGGTCTGTTACCAAAAATACGATATAGTTTCCAATGAAATTAATGGGGATGATGCCTGAAAGCGTGTTCGAATAGCTTTGGTTGGTTCCCAAGGCGCCTGACCTTGATGTTGAAGCAATAAAACGATCGTCTCCATTTCCAAATACCAGGTCAGTAGATAATACCAGGTGGTCGCTCCACGATTTATTTGATGGAATAGAGCCTGGACCCTGGTTCTTGACGGTGTAATCAACCACCAGCGGCTGACCAGCAGAAACCTCATCTGGCTTTGAAATGCTCGTTACCACCAAATCAACCGGAAGGGTAAGGGTGATGTTGATTTTTGCTGAATCGCCTCCGGTTTGCAGTTTTCTGACATTGTTAAGATGAAATGCATCGTTGTTCAAGTTTTCATAATCGGAAACCATCATCAGGTAGTAGCGACCTGACAAACCATTTGGAACTGTAAAGTTTTGTGTTCTGGAATATCCAGCACCAGGCACCAGACTACCTGAGCGGACTACTGAACCAACCAGAATGTCGGTTCCTGCGCTATAAATTGTGTCTGTGGATAAATATAGCGCATCCTTCCATGAATTGAGAAGTGTGGGTGCGCCTCCCACATTTGCAACACGCCAGGCCACAGAAATGGCTTGCCCTGAAAATGCCTCAGGTGGAACTGAAAATTCTGTAATCGCCAAATCAACCGGTGGGTATTCTTTTACAAAAAATGAGGCACTTTTTCCGGTATTGTTTGCCTCAGAAGGCAACTCAAAAACCTGATTTTTAAAATCAGTTAAAACAAACAAAAAGTAATTTCCACCAGCCAGCTCACCCGGAATGCTTACCAAACCATTGACAACATATCCAGAGTCTTTAGCCAATGTAGCACTTCTTACAAAAACTTTTAGTTTCTTACTGGTAGTGCTATCAAAAACAGGGTTTGTGGAAATATAAACCTGGTCTGACCACGACGATACTTTTGTGGACCTGGCCCCCCGATTTTCTACCCTGTAACTGATTTGCAGGTTACTTCCCGCCCGAATGGAATCCACAAATCTGCTTACCTGAGTCACCCTAAGGTCTGGTGTCGGCCCCGGTATTAATTGTATCCCATTGCTTCGACTGATATTATTGATCTCCAGGTTGTTTTCATAAATTTCACTCAGAAAATCTACATGGATATATAAAAAATAGGTTCCGTTCAATCCTTCAGGCAAGAGCACATTGGTGGTTCGGACAAGACTATCGCCACTGGAAATATTGCTTACAAATTGGCTGATTTCTTTCAATCCGGTTATGCTGTTGTTGGCAAAAACAGGGTTTTGAGAGATGTAAATTTTCTCTTTAAGCGTCCTGTCAATCAGATTTCCTGGTCCATTGTTTCGCACGACCCATGAAACGGGTATAGACTTACCGGCAGTATCTGCATTTAAAATGATGACAGATTTGGCTCTTAAGTCAGGGGCTTTCAACAGGATGGTTCCTGCACTTCGAATGATGTTGTTGGTTTCAAAATCACCTTCAAATACCCTTTTGGTGTTGTCCGTTGCTACATAAAAAAAGTAATTTCCTGAGATATAATTTGGGATTTTTAAATTCAGACTAACCAAATAATCATCGCCGGGTTGAAGCTTGTTTTTCCTGGAAAACGAAGCAAGAAAAATGCTGGAGTCCGGATTAAAGAATCCAAGTTTAGAAATATAAATTTGGTCCACCCATGAGTTTGTCGGGGTTTCGGTTCCACCTTCATTCGTTACTGAGTAGTTGAATAAAGTGTTGACATTAAGCGAACTTTCAATTGGAAACACCAAATTCGATGGAACCAGATCTGGTGGAGGAGAGAGTAAAATGGTAATGGTATCTCCCCTGAACGTATTGTTGCTTTCCAACGATTGCTCGTAGATCTGGTTATAAATGTCGGTGGTTACATAAAGAAAATACTTTCCTGATATGCCCTGTGGAAGAAAAATGGTCTTGCTTACCGTATATTCCTGGTTTACGGCTAAAGCTCCGGAATGAGAAAAAATGCCCAGATTTAATGCATTGCTCAGATCTCCTTCCCCGTTTTGAGTCAGATAAACTCTATCAGACCAGGAGCCCGAAAGGGTAGGGCCTGTCCCCAGATTTTTTACTTTCCAGGAATAGTTGATTGGCTGGCTTGAAAAGGCAAAATTGTTAGAAACAATAGATGTCACCCTTAAATCTGGTGGAGGTGTAAGCGAGATTGCAATGGGTGTGTTACTGACCGAAGTATTATTGGCTGTTGTGGTTTCTAAAAGTGCACCAGTGGAATTGGTGACCACGAAAACAAAGAAATTATCCTGAAAGCCATTCGGGATTAAAAATGAACGGGTTTGGGTATAAGTTTCTCCTGGATTTAGCGCAGAGAAATTTTGGACCTGCCCAAGTAAAAAGTCAGTACCAATTGAAAAAACAGGATCCAGAGAAATATAAACAAAGTCGTGCCAGATTTGCGATAATGTCCCCCCCAATCCATTGTTTTTTACGGTCCATTCTATGGATGCATTCTGGCCGGAAAAGCCTGTTGCAGGTACTACAATGGACTGAACAATTAGGTCTGGCAATTGCCTGACAGTAAATGATTGGATGGGTGATATCAGGGTGAAACATGCTTTTTTTGCGACCACTTTCCACAAATAGGTTTTTCCAAATTGCAGGATAGAATTGGTTACTGAAATATTGATGCTGGTCAGATTTGCAAAAGTGGGCGTCACAGGTTCTGAAAGCGTTGATTGCCAAAGGTAAACATCATAAAAATCAGCCCCATTTATTGGGAACCAGGAAAGATTTACGGGTAAAACCACATTTGAATTTCCATTTGCAGGCAGCAGGTTGAACACTGCAGTTGTAAAGGGATTTTGATCTATAGCAGTTACTTTCAATGTTCGGGTGGAGTCAGAATTTCCACAATTGCCATTAAATTTTACAGTCAGTGTATAGGTGCCTGGTGTGGCAAATGAGACATTGATATTATCGCCAACTTGCGTGAATGCTGTGGTTGGGCTGATGCTCCATACTGCTGAGGCATTTTCTGGGGTGCTGATGGAATAAGTTGATTCTACATTTGTACAACTGGAAATTGGCCCTGAAATTAAATCTGGTTTACCGGGAATTACACAAAAGCTTTGAATTTGGGGAGCTGCCGCCAGGAAGTTTGCATTTCCAATTTGGGATACCCGGACTGTAACGGTTCCTACGCCTAATATGACCATAAAATTAAGGCCAGAAACAAAAGCCGGACCTGAAATTACCTCGAAGGTTACAGGAAGCCCCGATGAAGATTGTGCCTGTAAAGTGAAATTATTACTTCCAAAAACTCTATCTGCTATGGGGTTAAAGGTGATGGTTTGGGGAGCAGGCGAAATAACAAACGACTGGGTTTGGTTGGCTGCTGTATCAAAAACCAGATTTCCCCCTTGCCTTGCCAATACTGTGACCGCTCCCACACCTGTAATTTTCAAAGAATCATTTGAAAGGATTACAGGCCCTGAAACTGAAAATGAAATTGGCAGACCTGATGAGGCTGTTGCACCAATCTTAAACTTGGAATCGGTAAATATTTTTGATGGAATGGTTGGAAAAGTAATGCTCTGTGGTTGGCTGTTTACATTGAAAACAAAAGGACTGGAAAATGGGCTTGTTCCACATCCGCTGTTAAATGCAACCGTATAACTACCAGACAATTGTGCATAAATTTTTCTGGATGTTAAGCCGGAAACAGTTGTGCCATTTCTACGCCATTCATATTCTGACTTAATGGGTCCCAGAGAGGCCTGAAGAAATCTTGCCTGATTGGTTAAAACAGGAATTCTGTTGGCAATCGAATCCTGATTGTCTATGACAATATCGTCAGTATTTGCCTGACCAAAAACAATTGGATTGTCACAATTAACTCTGATCCTGTAATTGTTACCAACGGGTATGTTACCTGGAATGGTTGCCAAAATCGTATCAGAAGATAAACCCGTTGAAGAGCCAATTGCCTGTGGCGAAACAAATCCCCCGTTTTTATCACTTAGTTCAGCAGTAAAAACTGAAGTTGATAGAAAATTTCCAGCTTTTAAAAATGGAACCTTAACAACAGAACCCATGCATACCGCTTTTTTTATTGGTCCTGTTGTTATACAATTCAAGGCTTCCTGTGCATTGTATATTATACTGGTTCCATTGTTTGCGAAATTGGAATCGATTTGATTGGATTGGATGATGTTGGCAAAGGCAGAAAAAGTACCGCTTGAAGCTGAATTGCCATCAATGGAAAGCAGAACTGAATCGCCCGGTGGAATGAATGGAATGTTCCAAAATCCGGAAACAGGGTTGTAAGAGCCCACCGTGGATAAATGAGAATTGTATAAAAAGGTTGCAGGCAAACTGGCAGTAGATATAACATTGGTTGCAGAATCGGGCCCGTTGTTTTTTATAGAAATAATTGCTGTAGTGGGCGAAGCGGCACATACCACAGTGTTTGTGGCCCTCATTTTTATTTCCAGCTCTGCATTTTTCGTCGGAAAGGTTCCAAAAATTAAACCCCTGTTCATATCACGGCCAACTACAAATAGTCTTCCATACAGGTCAAAACTCACGTTGTAAACCCTGGACATATTTTGGCTTGTTGGAGTGCCAGAAGGGAAAAATGAGGTTGATGTGGTAAAAGTTTGTTGGCCTAAAACCTGATTAGCAGGAGCAAAATTTGTAGTAGGTATGGAGTCAAAAAGCAAAACCCGGCTGTTGCCAAATTCTCCTATGGCTAATTTTCCACCCGGTGAAACAGTAACACCAACTGGTAAGTTCAATCCAGATTGCGAAACCCTCGCTGTTCTGGATGTAAAAGTTGATTGACCAATCACCACATCCGCATTTTTGCCATTTTCTGTTGGAATGGTATTCCAGACCAACACCCGGTGGTTGTCTACATCAGCAACGAGCAATTTTCCATTTGGAGCCACCCAAATCCCCCAGGGAAAATTTAATTTATTCGCACTTATTCCAGAAAAATTAGAACTAAAATCCAATTGACCCAATACAACATCAGCAGGTTGATTATTTTGGGTCGGAATAGAATTCCAGATAAGAACTCTGTGGTTGTCGCCATCTGCAATCAACAGTTTTCCATTTGGTGCAACAAAAATACCAAGGGGTCCTCTTAGGCCCGTTTGAGTAACATTGGCTAACCCTGTAGTGAATGAGTTTTGACCAATTACTAAATCAGCCTTTGTTCCATTTGTATCGGGAATGGAATTCCATATCAATACCCTGTTATTTAAATAGTCACAAACCAATAACTTTTGACCGTCCGGCGAAAATGCAACTCCATTTGGACCATTTAACCGGGATTGTGAAATTGAGCTGGCGCAAGTAGAAAAATTAGGAGCACCAACCACTACATCTGGCATTTGAAAATTGCTGTTGTAAGGTTTTTTCCAGATGTTTACTCTGTGACCCGCCTGATCCACAATGGCCAGTACTCCTCTTGAACTGATGCTGCAATAAGAAGGTCCACGCGTTCTGCCTGTGCTACAGGCGGCAATATTTGCAGAAAAAGCAGTTTGACCAATCAACAATTCAGCTGGCTGGAAGGTTGAAAAAGTTTGCTGAGCAAAGGATGGAATTCCAAAAACCAGCGTCAGAAAGATGCGGAGAAAATTCTTTACAATTGGGTGCTGCCCACCTTCGGTCGGTTTTTGACAGTTTTTCTCAGCGGATAGAAAATGGTTCATAAAATTTTAAATAAAGGTTTTCGATTCAAAAAGACTCATTAAAATAAGGCTGTTAACGGATTGTAGAAATTGACAAATGGTACTTTGATTAAAAATGCAAAGCAACAAACGAAGTCAATCATGGGAAATAACACTTTAGTTGTATTTGATTTTCCATTCCGAAGTACAAGCCCTCATTTTCAGATTTGCTAATTGTTTTTTCAAAAAAGTAAATGGTGGGTATTGATATAGGATTTTACCGAGTAAACCGGAAAATCCATAGAAGGAGTGAGCAAGACCTGGTACCCAAATTCAATCTATTTGGTTAGGTTGTCGACAAACTGTACTTTATACGGTGATGATTCCAAAGCAGTCTGCGGTTAGAATCAGCGTTCCGCCAATTGTTCCATTCAACCCATTCTTACCAATGTCATTGGCATTCCCGTTAGCAAGTCCAGATTTTTGAAATTGACCAATCTTAATTCAAGGTGTAACCCCGGTTTCGGGATTGCCAGCGTGATTGGGTGAAGAAACTATCAGCTGGTTTGCCCATGGCAATTCCGGGTTGAACAGGTAAATTCATCAATTGATTCTTTGCTTCCGGTAAACTGAAATTCCTGACTTTAATCCAGATAGGTTATTAGGACTTCGTTATGACAGGCTAAAAAGCAAAAAATCAGCACTCTTCATTAGAAAAGCGTTATAGTTACATAAGGAAAGATAACGAAGTTTCTGATTTTAAGCAGTTTAGCATCGGAATACCTGCCTGTCGGCAGACAGGGAATTCCTAATTACTATTCTGACTTTAATTTTAGGTTCATTTTTTTCTTAGAAGAACCCAAATCAGGGTTCTGGTGGAGAAATTTCTTATGCTATCGCCTGGTTGGAGGAATGGGCTGGCCAGTGACGTTTTTGCAGTTTTTTTTGGTTTTTCGTTGCTCCTCAAAATTCCCTTAGTAACCTTCCTGATTTTACTAAAGGGTCGTTAAATCCGTTTTCTCTTAATGCATACCAAAATGTAACTGCGTTAATTCCCAGTATTGGAATCCCTATTTTGGGTTCGAGTTTTTCTGTAATATCGATCATACTCATGTTTGTACCCAGCTGAACAACCGCATCTAATTGATTCGCAGGCGTTGCCATATATTGTAGGATCGCCTTTTCTTTTGCTGCGTCTGGAATATGTGAAATGTCATTCAGGTTCGTGCAATCGAATCCGAAAGTGGTAACAACCTCATAGCCCATGTCTTCAAACATTTTTTTGGCGTTTACATTTCCTTTCTCATTGAATGGACTAATCAGCCCTATTCTTTTCGCCTTATATTTTTTTAAGGCAGCATCGGCGGCATCATGCCATGTTGCCCAGGAATAAGGAAATTGGTTTTCAACCTGATTCATCACATTCCGGATTTCAGGGAGCCCATAAATAATATGCTCAAGGCTCATGCCCATAATCAGATATTCGGGTTGCGCCAGGATGGAATTTGTAATCGCAGTTTGAAGCCCGTCTATAAATTGAATTTTGTAGGCGTCCAAATCCTCCTTGGTCAAAATCTTAAATTTCGGAGTGATGATATTTGTCGTGTGAATGCCAATACCCTCAAGGCCAGGCTGATTGTTGAAAATAATGCTCCAAATCTCATATTCCATGCTGGTGTTTGTAGCCGGAATTATTAAACCGAATTTGCGTTTAAAACTTTTTACATCATGGAAATTTTTGGATGTGTCAAGAGCAAAGTCTGTGATTGGCTTCCCATCTAAAATAAATCGATTGGGTATTATGGAGTTATTTGAAGAAGCGTTTACCTCAGGCAGCTGAATGGTTTTTCCTGAAATGCCACCTTTGATTATTCTGGATTCATAATTCATTTTATTCATGTTATTGGTTGACGATATTTTTTGAACTACTTTTTTTGGCGGTGTGCATCCTGAAATTGCAAGGAGAACTCCTCCGATTATCAATTTGAAATTCATTCTGTATTATTTTTATCATTAGCGGGTACAAATCTTGTATTTCTGAAGTCTGGACTTAAAGTACTGAACTACCTATATGTGACTTATCTTACTGCGATGTAACTCTGTCAGGTTTAAAAATATACTAATAGTCTCTGTTTTACAGTTACTTAAGAGTCCAAAAATCTCTTTCTTCCATTGCTTGAATTTGGATTGAAAAGAATTTGGCTTTGTAGTGACAAATGAAATTCTACGATATATATCCGCAACTAGAATAGAAAGGGTTTTTGGCGCAAATGCTAACGAATACCGTATTCTTAACAATGTTGTTAGAAGACCAACAAGTGTCAAAGCCGAAAGTTGAAGAGATTGTTTTGTCATTGTTGAAGGAGCAGGAATTAAAAGGTAGTCAGTTCTTTACCAATCAAATTCGTTAGCGGTCCGAAGTCACTTTTATCAGCCGCTTTCATTGCGTCAAAATAAATTTTCCGACTGTCGCCTTCCCGGTAATAAAGTTCAAGAGGCCTGTAACCAAACTTCAAAGCTACAAGATTCATTCAAATTCGTCCTGTCCGACCGTTACCGTTGTTGAAGGGGTGAATTCGGATAACCTCACAAGGTGCAAACGTCAAAGTTTTGAGATGGTCTTTGGAATTTGTTGAAAGTCTCAACTTGTTCTCTTCCGGCCCGGGTGTCTAACTTGTTTTATCGTCCATTGATCAAAGGTAGGTTTTTGTCAACAACTGGCGGCACAACGAGTTTTGTATTTCTGAAGAAAGGGTAGCGAAGTAACTCATTTCCAATCTGTCACGGAGTTTTCCACGTGGTGACTCAATACCAAATTAATCACAAAAACCTCTTGTATTAAATACGCTTTTTAGCCAATTCTGTCAAGTCACCGAAAGTTTAAAATTATTCCTCAACAATTTTGCCCATGTCAACCAGCAAATCCATTTTATAATTGTCGTGCGGAAGTTTTCACTTATGAATGTTTCCTTTATCGGGTCACGCCTTAGCGTGATTCGTTCTTTTCATTAGCCTCTGGATTATATAACCAACTTATTATCAGTAAGAAACAGGGTTAATTTTGTGGATTATTACAAAGAAGTTTGAATTGGCCGGAGGCCAAAAAATAGCCAGAACGTGGCGCAGCCACGCTCCATTTGAGTGCACACAGTCCTGCGATATAGCTTTCTGATTGCAAATCAGAAAGAGTGGATAAGAAAGTTTCCTTATAATGGCAATCATTAAAATGATACTTGTTGCAGTTTTTAGAAATCAGCCATAATTTTGTAGAAAAAAAATAGAAGTTTATGATAACCAGACTTTCAATCCATTCTCTTTGGATTTGTATTTTAGTTTTTATGATGTTGGGTTCCTGCAGTAAGGACGGCGACAGCCAAAGCCCTTCAAGCGAAAAGTTACCTCAATTCAACAATCCAACCAGCAGCCCGGTTTCGGATATTACTGCAAATTCGGCCCGGTTTGCTGTTACGATTACGGGTGATGGCGGCTCGGCTATCAAAGTTAGAGGTGTAATTTGGAACACAAATCCTAAGCCCACTGTGGCCTTGAGTACCAAAACCATTGATAGCAGTGGGACTGGCAGTTTTATAGAATTTCTAAGCGGTTTACTGCCTAATACCAAATATTATGCACGGGCCTATGCCACAAATGCAAATGGGACTTCTTATGGTTCGGAGTTTAATTTTACTACAGAAAATATTGCGGCCAATCTTCCGGTTTTTAATAATCCTGGTTCCACTCTAATTTCTGGAATAACAGCTACCTCGGCACAATTTGCTGTTAATATTTCATCTGATGGTGGTTTTCCTATAACGGCCCGCGGTGTATGTTGGAGTACTAGCGCAGGTCCGACTTCAAATCTAACTACAAGAACTTCTGCTGGAACTGGAACTGGTAGTTTTACTTCCAGTCTGAGTGGTCTTTCAGCCAATACCAAATATTATGCACGGGCCTATGCCACAAATTTGAATGGAACTGGATATGGGAATGAAATCAATTTTACAACAAAAGGGGCAGTCTTCAATCCTAACCTAACTTATGGGACAATAAGTGATATTGATGGAAATATTTATAAAACGATAACTATCGGTACACAGGTTTGGATGGCCGAAAACCTGAAGGTAAGCAAGTACCAGGATGGAACAGCCATTCCATTTGTTTCAAATGATAATGAATGGACTCAACTAAACAATGGTGGATTTTCAATTTACCGCAACAGCAATCCTGAAGAATATAATAATACAACATATGGTAAACTATACAACTGGTTTGCTGTCGTTGACAGCCGAAAATTATGCCCTGTTGGCTGGCATGTGCCAAGTGATACCGAATGGAAATCTCTTGAAATTTTCTTAGGTATGAGTAATAGCGATTCGGATTCCAGTGGTTTGGTTAAACGCGGTCTTGCACAGAATGTGGGAGGAAAACTCAAAAGTACCTGGTACATTTGGAGCCCCAATAAAGATGCAACAAATGAGAGCGGCTTTTCGGGTCTTCCGGGCGGCTATCGATACGGCTACAATGGCTATTTCTATAATATAGGGGCAATTTGCTATTGGTGGACCTCCTCCGACAACAACAATCCAAGTCACGCTTGGTATCGTGGAATAAGTTCGAACTATGGGGATATTGGTAGAGGCACAAATGTCAAAATGAGTGGAATGAGTGTCCGCTGCCTCAGGGATTAAAAAGACCATTCGTCTATTTGACTCCATAACCTCGAAGCGGTCGATTTGTTTTTCAGAAAGGCATCTATGAAATTTAATAATGAACTTCCAGTTTATATAGCTACTTACAATGAACACCAGAACTGTAAGGTCTTCAAAGACCTCATAGGTCTCCCTGATTTTCGTCAAATCGTCCCAATAAAAACAACCAAAAGAGTTACTCAAAATAAGGGGTTTACATCTTAGTTGTATAGAAGGTCTGGTCAGGTTAAATTAATCCGGATTAAGCAATAGGATTTTAATGATTGATTTTCTTTGCTTTATAACCTCACCTAAATCCTCTCCAAGGTAGAGAAATCAATTATTTGTTAATCAAAAGCTTTTTCTATTTCGGAATTTGGGTAAAAATTGATCTTTAAAAATCAATATTTATTTAGTGGTAGATGCTTAATTTTTCCATGGATAAAGCCCGCTGCCGCCATCTGGACACACAATAGTCCGTTTTGGTCTGCCACTTCTTGAAGTACATCGCACATTAGTAAATTGGTATGCCGCACTTATTTCCAT
>JAIXQU010000023.1 GCA_027485575.1 Cytophagaceae bacterium | reverse complement strand
CCAGAATACTAAATCATATCACCAACAAAGAAATCAGAATGAGAACCGAAATTTCAGTAAAGGCAGCAAAGTATATCGCAGATTTGAGCTGACCGCACTAAAAGGTACAAGTCGGGAGGGCAGATGGGATAGAGTAAATCAGATAGGTACTTTTTCTAAAAGCATAAAAAAAGCCCTGTATTTCAGGGCTTTTCTATTTTTATAATTTGTTAGTTTGCTGCAGCGTAGAGCACATTGGCCTCATCCCAGTTTATCAGATTCCAGAAAGCAGCTATATAATCTGCCCTTTTGTTCTGATACTTGAGGTAGTAGGCATGCTCCCATACGTCAAGTGCAAGAATGGGTATTCCTTTAACTTCAGCTACATCCATAATCGGATTGTCTTGGTTTGGCGTTGAAGAAATGGCCAGCTTTCCTTCAGTTACAATCAGCCATGCCCATCCTGAACCAAAACGACTTACTGCCGCTTTGGCAAACTCTTCTTTAAATTTTTCAAAACTTCCAAAAGTGGCGGCAATATCTTTTCCTAATCTTCCTGTAGGTTCACCACCTCCGTTTGGTTTCAATATTTTCCAAAAAAGAGAGTGATTGTAGTGGCCCCCACCATTGTTCCTTACTGCGGCGCCATATTTGCTCACATCCACCATTAATTCTTCTATTGATTTAACAGTCAATGTTGGTGTGGTTGCAAGTGCATTATTTAAGTTGGTTACATAGGCTGCATGGTGCCTGTCATGGTGTATTTCCATGGTTTGCGCATCAAAATGCGGCTCCAATGCATTGTTTGCATAGGGGAGAGGAGGTAATTCAAAAGCCATATTTGTTTATTTTATTTATTGATAATTGTCTCAAAAATAAGACCGAAAAAATTATTTAATCAGAAGTCCGTTTTTTGCTTTTGCATTTTCTGGTTCCAGTGCCAGGACTTTGTTCCATGCCGAATGCGCCTGAGGAACATCTTTTCTCACTGCATAGTAAGAACCCAGATAACTGTAAGCTTCAATCAATTGCTTTTTGTATTTTTCCTGGGCATCGGGTGTGACCAGCATGGTAAACTTTTCATAGTAAGGTTTTGCAATTCCTTTGGACTGGTCCGGATCTAATTTTTCAAGGCCAATACAACGTGCTTTAAAAAGATTTGCCAAAATGGATTGCGGTTGAATGCGAAGCAATTGGCTGTAAACTGTATCTGCTTTCACATATTCTTTGCCAAAATAATAGGCATTGCCTAGGTTAAAGTAGTCCTGATTGGTTTTTTTACCTTTTTCCAATACAAGTGTGTAGGCCTCAGCAGCACGGCTAAAACGCTTTCCATCAAAGAAACGCTTTCCAAACTCACCAATAGATGTCAGTTTCGATGAATCTTTTTCAATGGTTTTTGCAATGACCTGCAAGCCTTTTGAAGTATCTTTTCCACTCTCGATCAGGAGTTTACCGAAGTAGAAATAATCTGAAGGTAGGTACTTTGAACTGTCCACTTTTGACATGAATGACTCCATATTGCCCATCCCTTCTGTAAAAGACATTTTTTCTGCATAACAGTAAGCAAGAAGTCGAAACCGAAAGTCATTCTTATAGTTTGCTGGTAATCCATTCAAAACAGAAATAGCTTCGTCATATTTTTTAGCCAGAAAAAGAAAAGCCCCATATCTGTATTGATTTTCAGGTCTTTGGTCAGTCAATTTAATGTATTTGCTATACGATTGAATCGCATTTTCAAATTTTCCTGCTTTATAATACAACTCGCCCAATTGTCTGTAGCCAGGTGCATATAATGAGTCTTTGGACATTCCTTCCAGATAAGATTCCAGCGCTTTTTGATAGCTTTTTGCCCGAATCAAAATATTTCCATAGCTGATGTATCCCTTGGCGGAGTTGGGTGCAATTCTTTTTGCTGCATCATAATTATTGGCCGCACCTGAGCCGTCATTTTTTAGCATAAAGGCATCACCCTTCAGGTTGTAGTAATCAGGATTATTTTTATTGATTTTGATGGCCATGTCCAGCAGTCGGTTTGCTTCTAATGCGTCGCTGGAAGGATAAACTACATAAGCTTCCGCTGCCCTGTATAGCAACTCTGCATCTTTTCCCTTTGAATCTTTTATGGCTTTGTCAATCAAAAGTTTTCCCTGGGCTGGCTTTTCTTTGAAAACCTCATAAGTGCCTAGTCCTATATAGTTTAGGTTAAACTTTGGATCTATAAGAATTCCTTTTTCAAACATCATTTTGGCTGAATCTGCATACAGCCCCTGAACCGAATCCCTTCTTTCAAGATTCAGGAAAAAATTTCCCAGATAGTAATAGTTGGCAGCCGTAGGTTGACTGGCCACCAAACCTTTAAAAGTTTTGGATGCATTGAAATATTGCTCATTGTCCAAATACCGCAATCCATCAGCTATGGTTTGGGCTTTTGAAAAACTGGATAGGGTTAATAATGCAAGAGCAGTAATCCATGAATTTTTAATATTCATTTTTATTTTTTTCATTGTTTTAAAGTGAAGCAAAACTAAGATGGACTTTTCAATTCTAAAAAGAACCTTGGTGACAATTTGTCAATTTGTTAAATCATTGTCGGATTTAAGCTTAATAATCCGGATGGGCATTGTTGCAGGTAATAGTCCGGCCTTTAGAATAATTCTCTGGCCTTTGTCGCCAGCGAGCCAGGCTGTAAAACCAGTTGCCAATCCTGTCCGGGCTTCTCTGCTGGTAACTATCACATCACGGATTAAAGGATAAAAACCCTGTGCCAGATAAGCCTGAAGGGGTTGATAATATTCCTCATTGGTGCTGTAAGGGCTTTTTTCCAAAAGATTGGCCAAAGAGTCAGGCATGAGATGACCTACACTGATTCCATTTTTAAAACGGGTTTGGGTTGGATCTTCATCATCGCTAATCCAGTTAACACCCATAAATCCAATCGATTCCGAATGTTGATTTACATAATTGATGGTTTCCCGGTCTCCACCGGCATACACCCTTTTTAGCTTGATATCTTCATCTTTTATATTGAGTAGTTTGAGTAAAGCAAAGTAATTGCTTGTTCCTTCCTTGTCTAAAATCAGAACAGGTTTTTCATTTTTCCCCTTTCCACTAAGGTCTTTCCAAACAAAATCAGGCTTGGTTAAAACATTGATGATTTGTTTTTTTGTGAAAAGGGAATCGGGATTTGACTTGTTGATAACCACGCCCAATGCATCTGTTGCTATCTTCATTGACTTTGGGGTTATCGTTAAAGATTTGAAATAAGCCTTTTCTTTATCAGAAAATCCTCTTCCACTTACAACCATCCTAACTGAATCGGCCATCAAAAGTCTGAATGCTTCTTTTTCTGACACATAGTGTGGAATAATCCGGGCTTTGGGGTAGTGGCCCTGAAAAGATGTGATTTCTGTGGCGATGATGGGAAGAAACGCCTCATCAACAGCAATATGAATGGTGCCACTAACCGCAGTATCGAGCGGGGCCTTCTTGGAATCCGTTGAGCAGGAAGCCATTAGCCAAAATAGTGTTAAAAGGAATCCTTGAAATTTCAAAATCTTATCGAGTTTTTCTTGTTGAATATTGCAAATAGGCCCGATAGCCTCTGAAACAACCATACAAGAGTAGTGCCAATCCAACTACTTTGATGTATTCCTGTGGTAAAATTTTGCCGGCTGAGGGACTTATCCAAATAAAAAGTCCACAAAATGAGTATGCCAAAGCCATTGAAATGTTTAAACCCAATAAAATAGGCATAGATTCCCGAGGTCTTTTTTGAGGACGAATCATATTTTTAGAAATTAGAAAAAAGTAATGCTGGCCTGATTTTTTATAGTTTTGCAAAGGTTTAAAAACATTTTTTAAACAACGGTTAAGAATTTTAAAAATTCAAAAACAAGAATTGATAAAATTTTGAATGGCATTTTTATAGATTTGCGAAATTTTTCAGACAAAACCTTGACAATTACAAATGACAACTGCTTTTGAACCACAATTAAGATACAGCGAAGAGGAGCTTAAAGAATTTGATTTAATCATCACAGACAAGCTTTCCAATTCAAAAAAAGAACTTGCTTACATACGGGAAAGCCTCAGTCGAAAAAATGATCAAGGTACAGATTTGACTGGCAGCGGTCACTTGTCATTGGAAGACGGTGCCGAAACAGCAGAAAAAGAGCACTTAAACCAAATGGCTTCCAGATTGCAAAAATTTACTGCTCAGTTAGAGTTTGCGCAAATCAGAATTAAAAATGGAACCTATGGAATCTGTATTTCTACAGGCAAGCTAATTCCGAAAGAAAGATTAAGAGCTGTGCCACATACCCAGCATTCAATAGAGGCTAAAATGGGCAAATAAATAGTCTTGGAATCAGACCCACTTTCACTTCAGATTGAGGCAATTATTTTTTGTGCCACAGAGTCGATAACTGTTGAGGAAATTCAGGCAGGATTGGAAGACCATTACCAGTCCAAAATTGAAACTACATCTATTCTTGCCAGCATAAATTCGATTAAGGAGAAATTTAGTTCAGATAATTTTTCTTTTGAAATAATTCATGTGGCGGGCGGGTATCAGTTTCTAACCAAACCAGCCTTTCAATCCTCTGTCGGTTCCATTTTAAAACAAAAAATTAAAAAGAGGCTTTCCACCTCAGCCATGGAAACCCTTGCCATAATTGCCTATCGGCAACCTGTTTCTAAACCTGAGCTTGAAAAAATAAGAGGGGTAAATTGCGATTATGCCATTCAAAAACTATTGGAAAAAGAACTAATTGAAATTGCAGGAAAATCTGATGGGCCAGGCAGACCTACCATTTACAGAACCAGTAAGAAGTTCATGGATTATTTTGGCATTAATCATATTGGCCAACTACCAGAATTAAAAGAGCTGGAACCCATTGAAAACAAAATCGGGGAAGATTCGGATCAATAGGTTCTTTTAAAATCTTATAATTCAAATTTTTTAAGGTAAGGTTTTCTAAAAAAAACTAGATTTTATGTTTTTTAGGATTCGTTGCTATATTGCGGCCTTTCGAAAAAAAGTTACAACCATGAAAAGATATTTTTATCTAACACTTTTAAGCATGCTTGGATGGCTAAATCCGGCAATGGCTCAAATAGGCACCTTTGGGTCAGACAATTTTGGTTACAAATGGACCAATAATTTAAATACTGCCAATCCAGCTTCCTACAATTGGATTGACATTTCAACCAACGGAATACCATTAAGTGGTATGGGCGATGACAATATCATCGGTCCAATTTCTTTGGGTATCGATTTCAAGTATTATTGGAATACCTATAACTCATGTTATGTAGGCTCCAATGGATACATTATGTTTGATGACAATGGTTTGTTGGCTCAAGGAGCCACAGGTATGCCAAATATTCCTGTAGCGACTGATGGAAAAGGAAATTTTATTGCTCCATTTCTTGCAGATTTAACCTTTGTAAGTAATGCCACCGGAGCGAACCTAAAAGGATCCAAAGTGATGTATGCTACCCAAGGGTCTAAGTTTATTATTACCTATGACAGCGTAAGATTCTGGAATAACGCACCAGCGGGAGGAGCAGCCCAAGCTACCGGATTAAATACCTTCCAAATTGTTTTAGATGCGACTGACAATTCAATTCAGATTAATTACAAATCATGTGTAGGCCCATTTTTTACAGGTAATGCAAATTATGTTACCCAGGGAATGGAAAACATTACGGGTTCTCTAGGTATGAGGTTTAGAAGAAATTCACTTCCGCCAGCCAATTCTGCAGTTAAGGTAGTTTACCCTGCATCTTCCACATTTGCATTTAACGATATTCAGGCAAGAGCTTTGTTTACTTTCGACAATAAAGGTGGGGTAGCATTTACAGGTATACCAAAAACATTAAAGGCATTTGTTCAAAATGCGGGTACTGTTAAGGTTAAAACTCCTATTACAACAAGAATCATTGTATTTGACAACCAGGACAATGCCATTTACAATCAAACATTGGTTGTGGATTCATTGCTCTCCGGAGAGCAAAAAATATTGGATTTTCCAGTTGCGCTGCAACCTGGTGATACAGCTGCAAGCTTCAAGGTTCTGTTAAGAACAACTTCTACCGGCGACCAATATGCGGCTAACAATGAAACCATTACAAAATTGGTGGTTTTAGATTCTACCCAAGGATCTGTTGATTTAAAATTCACCAAAGCCAATCCGGGAAATGTAGGAAATGGCGGGCAGGGGCCAAACGCAGGAATGGTTTTTGACCCTCCTTATTCTCCAATGGTTGTTACCCAGATTTCTGCAGACATGGTCTGGCCTGATATTGCGGGATGGGAGCTTCTTGGTCGGCCAGGTGTAGGTGATTCGTTAACCAATACAAGGATTGAAGTTTATTTGGGTGATGGCCCGGGAGGTTCTATCGGTTCGTTAATTGATAGTTTTACAATTTCATCTCCGGGTGCTTTGGACCATGATACAGTTGGTTTTGAAGAGGTTTCCGGAACCCTTGCAAACCATATATTAAGGTTTAAGAGAACCCTTCCTTTTCCATATTTGTGGGATACAGACAAAAGAATTTATGTAGGTGCCATTCATGAAAACAATACCCGTTTCGTTTGGAATGCACCTTATTCTGAGGTTTACCAACCAGGATTTCCAGCTTCGGGACGTAGTCTTGAAATTACAGGAGGTGTTTGGGGGCAAAACAGAGGTAAAGACTCAATTGACGTAGCTGTAGGATTAATTGGAGATCCGGTTTTGCCTGCGCAGTTTAATTTTAGTGTGTCTAACAATAAATTATGTGCTGGAGAAACGTTGTCAGTACCTTTTACAACTACGGGCACATTCTTCAATGCCAACAATATTTTTAATCTTCAACTTTCTTCGGCAACTGGTTCTTTTGCCAATCCTACGATAATTGGTTCACTTCCAGGAACAGCAGTTGGAACAATTAATGCTCAATTGCCTGTCAATCTTCCGAATGGAGACGGCTATAGGTTGAGAATAGTGTCTACAAGTCCGGTTTATCCAGGAAGTACCGGAAACACTGTGATTTATTGCGGTAGCCCTAAGTTGCCAGTTATTTCCGGTAATTCAAGATTTTGTCCAAACGATTCAAATATTGTATTTCAAGCAGTTGGAATTGGAAATGCTTCACGATATAACTGGATTTTGCCAACAGATGCAGTGCAATTAAGTGGAGATACCTCTAATACAATTGCTGTGAAATTTGGGGCAAACTCAGGTGTAATTTCAGTATCTGCACAAAATCGTTGTGGCCTAGGTCCTGTAAAAAGCCAGAATTTATTTGTGAATAGTGCAACCTTTACAAATGTAGGTCCTGTTTGTACAGCCCAGGCTTTGTCAGCAGCTTCCTATCAGTGGTTGTTTAATGGAAGTCCAATTGGTGGTGCAACTGGTCAAACCTATACCATAACCCAGACTGGAGAATATTGCGTAGAAGTAACCTTTGCAACCGGATGTAAAATCAAATCTGCTTGTCAGGTTTTGACAAGCAACCTGGATGTGGTAACCTCCGATGATTTTCTTAATATTTGGCCAAATCCAGCTTCATCTACCATTCATATTGGTTTGGCTGAAAATGGAAGTGAGGTTAAAGACTATGAAATCAGAAATAGTATTGGACAATTTGTATCCAAAGGCGATGTTCTGGTAAAAAATCAATCCAAAGAAATCAACGTAAGTAATTGGTCAAATGGCATTTATTTCATCCGGGTACAGCTTGCTGATGGAAAACTTGTTCAAAAATCCATAAGCATTCAGAATTAAGGAAAATTAATTTTCAGTTAAAAGGAGGCTTTCGCCTCCTTTTTTTTTGTTGATTGCATCCCAAATGAAAATAGAAGGATTCTTTTTGGTCTTATTGTTGGTTTTGTTTCAGGGCTGTTCTGATGTAAAACAATCAAAGGAATATGTTAAGGTAGTTTCTGACAGGGATTCTCTGGCCGAAATGCTTGAAAAAAGGGAAAAAGAAGTGGAAGATTTTGCCAAAGAATTTGACCAGATTGAACAGAATCTTACTGCCATTGATACCAACAAAGCCAGGCTCATCCTCATCAATTCGAGAGGAAAAACATCTCAAAAAGAGAGGATTCATAATTTAATTGCCGACATCTACATTGCTTTGGATAAAAATCAAACTTTAATAAAAGGTCTGGAAAAAAGGGCTATGGTTTCAAATGAAACCATAGCCCTGAAATCCATAATTAAAACGCTTAAAAATACATTGGAAGCCAAAGCGACTGAAATCCAGACTCTTGAAAAGCAGCTTTCAAATTTAGAACTTGAAGTAAAAAACCTGAAAGATGCCATTTTCTTCAAAGAAAATCAGATTGCCCAAAAAGATACTTTATTGGCAAAAGCTGGCAAAAAGCTTAGGCTTCAAGAAGTGCAGATAGAGGAAAAGGAAAAAGAGTTAAATAAGGTATATTTTATCCGGGGCACTTCCAAGGAATTGGAGAAGGCAGGTGTATTGAAAAGGGAAGGTGGAGTTGCTGGTTTTGGAGTTGTAAAAACATTGGGTGAGAAAATGGGAACTGAAAAACTAAAAGTTTTAAATGCAAAGTCTGACAAATTGCTATTGATAGGCAGATACAAAAAGAAAAAGATAATCACATCTCATCCCTCGGATTCCTATTTTTTCATAGCAAATGATGGCCAGTTTTTTATAAAAATTTCCTACCCTGAAAAATTCTGGAGTATTTCCAAATATCTTGTCGTAGTGGTAGAGTAATCGGTTTTTCGAATTTTGAAAAATGGGTTAATGAATTTTAGGTTGCAGATATTCGCTTGCTTGTTATTAGTGCCTTAATGGCGCTCACTATTAAATATGGTGGATATTTAATTGGTTTTGTCACCGAAATTATTTGAGAATTCTGCAAAGGACAAAAAACCATTTCAAAAAAACCATCGGGGCGGGTATCAAAAGTTTTAGCTTAAGTTTGTCTTTCTAAAGTCAAACAATGAATGTAATTCAAAACTGGGGTAAATATTTTATTTTTCTGTCCGGTACAGTTAGAAACAGAGAGCCATTTCGGGTTTATCCTCCTTTAATCATAGATGAGATGGTTAAAATTGGCACAAATTCATTTCTGATTGTGGCCATTGTTTCTTCATTTATAGGAGCTGTAACATGCATTCAAACAGCAGATAATCTGGTTAGTCCGTTGGTTCCTCTTTCAGTAATCGGCACCATTTGCAGGGATATGACACTTTTGGAGCTTGCACCTACTTTCACCTGTGTAGTACTTGCTGGAAAAGTAGGGTCCAATCTGGCCGGAGAAATTGGTTCAATGCGAATTACAGAACAGATTGATGCAATCGATGTGATGGGGATTAATTCTTCAAGCTATTTAATACTTCCAAAAATAATAGCCGCCTGTATCATGATTCCCGCACTTTGTATTCTGGCTTCATTTCTTTCCCTATTGGGTGGCTATCTTGTTGGAGTATTTGGAGATGTGATAACCCCAACCGATTTTGTGTCAGGCCTTAGAAATGGTTTCAGAGCATTCAATGTGTTTTTTGCATTGATAAAATCTTTTGTTTTTGCTTTTTTAATTTCTACAATAGCGTCCTACAAAGGATTTTATACCACAGGAGGGGCGTTAGAAATAGGTCAAGCCAGTACAAAGGCCGTTACCAATTCAGTTATAGGAATTTTAATTGCAGACTTGCTTCTGGCCCAGATCCTTATCTAAAGTCTTATGATAGAAATTGTTAACATCAAGAAGTCATTTGGTGATAAGCAAATCCTGGGTGGAGTTTCAGCAAAGTTTCAGGACAGCAATAACAGTTTGATTATTGGTGCCTCAGGAACTGGAAAGTCTGTTCTTTTGAAATGTATTGTTGGTTTAATCAGGCCAGATGAAGGCGATGTTTTTTTTGATGGTCGTTCTTTGTATAACTCCCCAAGCAAGGTTGTAAAAGCCATCAGAAGAGAAATGGGTATGCTTTTTCAGGGAGGAGCCTTATTTGATTCATTGACAGTTGCTGAGAATGTCCGGTTTCCCCTTGATATGATGGTGGCTGAAATGTTAGATTCGGAAAAAACCGACAGGGTTATGCATAGTCTGGAGCGGGTAGGCCTGGAACAGGCGGCTCATAAAAGGCCTGCTGAAATAAGTGGTGGAATGCGAAAAAGAGTTGGAATTGCAAGAGCTATCGTTATGAATCCCAGGTATTTATTTTGTGATGAACCCAATTCCGGACTTGACCCAATGACATCCATAAAAATTGATGAATTGATTTCAGAGATTACCGATGAGTATAAGATGACAACAGTGGTTGTTACCCATGATATGAATTCCGTAATGGGAATTGGTGAATATGTAATGTTTTTATACAATGGTTTAAAGGAATGGGAAGGTGATTCAAAGAGCATTTTGCATGCTGAAAGTCAGGCCCTTAGAGACTTTGTTTTTGCCAGTAAAATCATGGAGGGATTATTATAAGTCAAGAAATTCAAGTTAAATGGTTTCAGAATCAAAGGAAGGCTTTATGTTTGGGCATAAATTTTACAGGTCAAATGGCTTTAGTTCATTTTGAAGAGATTAATCCAGAGTCTTGTTGGGGCATCTGGAAGATTGATGAAAATGAGGAGGACTTACTTTATCTTCTCAACCCCGCTAAAACAGACATTACACATTTTGAGTCAATCCAGCATCCCAGAATAAGGTTAGAATCTGTGGCTAGCCGAATGATTGTTAAGGAATTAACAGAAAGATTCGGATATGAATATCTTGGTATTTTTAAAAATAAAAATGGAAAGCCATTTCTATACAACTCACCTCTTCATATTTCTTATTCCCACACGGAACAATTTGCCGCAGCGATAATCCACAAAGAAAAACCATGTGGAATAGATATGGAGCATGTTCAGGAAAAAATGATACGGGTAAGTACTCGTTTTTTATCTGAAAAAGAATTGGAAATTACCGGCAATGATCTGGAAAAAATTTGCCTTTGCTGGTGTGCCAAGGAGGCAATGTATAAGCTTTACAATCTCCGGGATACTGAATTCAAAGGAAACTTAAAAATTTCTCCTTTTGAAAAAGCAGAAAAAGGAAAGATCGAAGGAATGATTCATGTCGGATCCTTTTTAAGTAAAACTGAAGTTCAATATCAGATTTTTGGGGAGGTGGTAGCAGCTTTTTGTTTTTAAAATCTCCGACTAAACTTCTGATTAATTTCAGGCTGGCTTCGCAGGATATCCAAAAACTTTTGCACTGGCTGGTATGTCATTCAACACCACGGAGCCTGCGCCTACCGAAGCTCCCTTTCCTATTTTGACTCCGCTTAATATTGTAACTCCGGGACCAATAAAAACCCCATCTGCAATTTCTGCTCCCGTGCCAACCACAGAACCGGAACCAAGCACGATGTTGTCTCCCAATTTGGCTTCTACTTCTACAATAGAATTAGCGTGAAGTAAATTTCCTGTGCCAATGCATGCAAATGAGGCTATTCTGCAACCTGAAGCCAACAAATTTCCATGGCCCAATTCCACGTATTTTGAAATAGATGCGTCTTTATGAATGGCATTTATGGGAACAATTTTTCTTCTTTCTTTTAGCATTTCAGTCAGGAAATTTCGCTCCTTTCTGCTTTCAACGGCCACAAAAGCATCGCATTTTTTTCCTATTAATTTTAAGAATCCATCATCCTCCGTATGGCCCAGAATAGTTATTTCACCAATTTCCTTTAAGTGAAGTGACTTATCATCATCTAAAAAACCATAAACAACCACCTCATTGGAGGCAAAAACATCAAGTGCGAGTTTGCCGGAAAGCCCGGCACCGAAAATTATTACTGGATTAATCATTTTATCTAATATTCTATTTCTTAGGGCCTCGGTTCAGTCCCCGCACTCAGAATGAGTGGGGGAGTAGATTCCGTGGCAGATGTGTTTCTATAAGCCGGGTTCTGTCAAAAGATTTCTCTTTTGCCTTGTCATTTATCTGGGAGGCATTTCACAACACCCCTCTATCGACCTACCCTTCCCGACGGCTCCGCAAGCAAAGCACCCGGACGAGCAACCCGGGATTCGGGGTTTATTTGGTCTTTCAGCCCATAAGGTTTACCCTGCGTTCTTTGTCACCATTGAACCGGTGGTCTCTTACACCACCATTTCACCCTTACCCCAGCCTAAACCAAGGCGGTATATTTTCTGTGGCACTGGCTGTAGCCCGAACCATTACTGGTTGGACCCCTTCCCGTTAGGAAGTATGGCGCTCTATGCTGCCCGGACTTTCCTAAGTACTTTTAAGGTACCTCGACAAGGCGAAACACATCTGCCGCAAAGATTGGGCTTTGTTTTTAATAAATTCCGAATTTTACAGAAAACCTTCAAAACAACCGGGACAGGCGAAATAGATTGAACCCCCTTGCCTTCAAATTTTTGATGGTTTTAAAACTACAATAAGAGTAATTTTCTGTATCGCATTACAATTGCAGCCCAGTAAAACAAAAACCTGATACAATGAGCCATAAACATTCCTATAAATCCAAATTGATGGAATAGAAAAAAGGACAAGCACAAAATGAGAATTACAGACCCGATTTCAAGCCAGACGTAAAACCTTGTATGCCCAAGGGCCAGAATTAAAATCGAAATTAAATAGGTGCTGCTTTTGAAAAAATCCCCTGAGAGTTGCCAGGCAATCCATTGAGAATCTGCTACAAATTCTGCAGAAAAAAACAAGGGAAGTATTGCCGGATACATAAAAAACAGGAATATAATACCCAGGCCCAATGCGGCTAAGCTTCGAATAAAAATAGGTTTTATTGTATTTCTGACCTCCGTTGCATGGCTTGATATACCAGAAATGAGTGGTAGAAGAATGGTGTTTGCGATTGCCAGAATGGGAATGTTAAAAACATCTGCCAATCTATTCATGGCAGTCCAAAGGCCTGTTTTTTCTGAACCAATTGTATTCAAAGCCCAATGAACCAGCACATAATTTCCAATCTGACTGATGAGAATGGTGATTGAAAAGGCGAAAGTAAAGTTGATTAGTTTTTTGCCCAATTCAGGATTCCAATCCGGCCTGACCCAAATTTGAGGAATAGAATTCCTGAAGAGAAAAAGGACCAGGAATCCCCCCAAAGTTTGTCCAGAAATAAAGAAAAGCAGGGTTAATTGAATTTCCAGTTGGAAAAAATGGGCAAATAGAATACTGATAATTCCACCAACAGAAAGGCCGGAAGCAATAATTGCCTGAATATTGGTTTTCTGCCAAATCAAAAAAGTCATCCCAAAGAAATAGGCAGATGCCAAGGCGCCAAATCCTAAAATCATCCAAATAAAATATCCACCGCTTTGAAAAGGCTCAAACCAATTTGTGAAATATGAGATGACTATGGCAATCGACCATAGCGAACAAAAGAGAAAAATGAGGAGGCTATAACTGGTGCCAAGAATTTGTTTGGTACCTACTTTATCGTCTGATTTTTGTGCCAGAGAACCTTCTTTTACCATCGCTCTGCCTAATCCATCATAAGGAACAGATGAAAAAGTGGAATACAAATTCATCAGCTGACCAAACAAGGCCGTACCTAGTGGTCCAAAACTTAGGGCGATCCATTTACCAATGGCTAAGGCTGACACTGCCCTAAACCCAACCGAAGCCATCGAGGGACCAAGGTGTGGAAGATTTTTTGGTAGAGAAAAAAAACGTTTCAAGCCTTAATGGCTAATTTGGCGCTAAATTGGCCCAAAATTCCGGATTAGAATTGGAAACTCAAAAATTTACGGTTTCTCATGCAGGTAAACAGCATTCCTACCACCTGGCGCATGCACTTTTTCAATTGGAAAAGCTCGAAGGATTTTATACAAGTTCTTATGTAGAACAGAAATGGCTTCAAGACTTAATACTAAAGTCTGGCAATCAAATTTTTACCAGAAGGTTTAAGGAGGGACTTTCTTCTCCATTTGTCCATGCCCATTGGCAATTTGAATTAAAAGAAACTCTTATGCGAAAGTTGCAGGGCAAATCTATGGCAGTTCAAAATCAGGTTTATCAAAGGGATGTAGATTTCGATAAAATGATTTCTAAAAAACTTAAGCATTTAAAATCCACCCATTTATGGGGTTTTCAAGGGTCATGCCATGCTTCAGTTTTATCAGCGAATGAAAATGGAAAAGTATCTATTTGTGAATTGGCCACTGCCCATGTGGTACAGGCAAAAAAAATCTTGGCAGAAGAATCAAGGCTTCAACCGGATTGGGCAGACAGTATTGACAATTTATATTTTCCGGCTACATACGAAAAGCGGTTGGAAGAAGAGCCTCAAAATGCCCAAATTGTAATTGCGGCTTCAGGTTTTACAAAATGGACCTTGTTGGAATCCGGAATTGAAGAAAAAAAAATCAAGGTATTACCCTTAGGTTTCGAGGCAGAAAAAATCCCATTTCAATTGCCTGAATCTGATATTTCAAACAGGCCAATCCGAATTCTTTTTGCCGGTACAGCTACCCAAAGGAAAGGGATTTCTTATTTAATGGAAGCCATGAGATCTTTGGGTAAAACCCGTGAAATTGAATTACATATCATCGGTGGAATTCAAGGTTCAGGCAAAGCCCTGTGGCAGAATAAAGAGTGGTTTCAATATCATCCTGCCGTTTCCCAAAATGAAATGTTTAAATTCTACAATCAATTTGATGCCTTGGTTTTGCCAACCATTTTTGAAGGTTTCGGATTGGTAATTGTAGAAGCAATGGCAGCGGGTCTGCCAGTAATAACCACCTCACATAGCATGGGGCCGGAGATAATAGAGTCTGGAAAGAATGGTTGGTTGATTCCTATCCGCAACGCAGAAGCAATTCTGAATTCAATTTTGGCTCTAAGGCAAATGAACAACGACCAATTTCTGAATTTAAGACAGGCCGCACGCAATTCGGCCTTGGATTTTACCTGGGATAGGTATCAAAAGCGGTTAGGCTTACTATGCGAGTCGCTTTAGATTCCAAAAAAGTCTTTGTGATGGCTAATAAAATTTTCAAAACCGATTTATAGAATCAGCAAAAGACAATCGGATTATTGTTTTGCCTTGGCCTTAAGGTCCTTTGAATACCACCAGGTTAGGCCAGTTATTAGTAAGCCCAATGGCAAAAAAATAAAATAATTTTGATGTGAAATTGTAATTCCTGAATGCATAAAAAAATGTTGGGCTGGAAACTGTTGGTATATAGCCTCATCCGTTTCCTTTGCAAAAAGTAGATGGTTTAAAGGGAACCTGGCCCAATTAAGAGGGTAATAATATCGGGAAACAATCAAAGCCGAAAAACCAAGAAACCAAATGAAGCGGGTTTTTATCTGAGAAAAATCAAAATAAGTGAATAACAAAAACAACAGATAAGGTAGTAAACAAAGTGAATGTCTGGCTTCTGGTAAAAAAATCAAAAACAAGGCCGCAAAAAGCACGAAAATGTGTTTTACCCCGAATTCAGCTGATTTATTGAGAAGCTTATTCCAGTGCACAAAAACCAGACAAACAACGGGTCCAAAAAACTGGACAGCATCCAGTAATCCGATTAATGGCTTAAGATTTAAATACGTCCAGTAATTGCCCAGAAAAACTCTTAATTCATTCATATTGGGGTTATTGTTTAGGAAAATCAAGATTTTGTTTCCTGCCAAATAGATCAATATTGCTGCAATGCCGGTTAAGGAGAAAGATTTTTCTTTAAGTACTTTCAGGTATGTTTCCGGAATAAACAACCGCCAAAGACTAGAAAAAAAATAAGTAAAGGCCAGTCCATTGATTATTAAGGTGATTGGAAACAAAATGGGAGAAATGGAATCTGGGAATGTGTAAACACTTAATCTTCCTTTGTAGTAGTACCAAAAAATAGAGGGTAAAAAATAAGCACAGGCGATAATCAAGATGACAACAGGTTTTAACCTGGACTTGATAAGAGTCAAATCAATAGGTTTAAAAATATTGAAAACAAGAAATACCAAAAGGCCAAATGGAAAGGTAAACATGAGTGGTAATGCCCAAAAAATGGTTAAGAATTTTTTCCTTTCAAGGTGTGCTACCAAAATTCCCATGGAAAACATGGCAGCCATTGTGTCCGTCATTACAGGATTGTAATAAGCTTCTCTGGCAAAGTTAAAATTGAAAAAAGCCAGGAGGCTATAAATAAGGGCTTCTTTAAAACCCAATTTTAAATGCCTTATCAATCGGAAACTTAACCAGATAAAACCTTGAATGCCAATTAAGTTAAGATACTGAAAAACAACAATCCCTTTTTGCCAATTTTTGTCGATGCCAAAAAAATCTAAAATATAATAGCATAGATATGATGGTAAAATCCTGAATAAATGATAATCATCGACCTTGTTGGCAAGATTGGTTGCTTTTTGGATGTACCAAACACCATCATAACCAGTTCCGGACCCTAATCCGACTACCGGCAAAAAATGAATTTGAAAAAATCCGGAAAAAAGATGAAACAATCCAAACCCTAAAAAAAGTAAGGGTATTGATTTTTGATTAATTGCTTTATTTTCTCCCAGCATGTATTTTTTATTCCATTGCAAACCTAATCATTGCCCAAAGAGTAAAAAAAGTAAAATTCCGGTTCCTTGAATTTTTTGGCCTTGCAGAAGGTTCTATTTCTAAAATTCTAATAAAGTTTTTAGGTCAATTTCTTCAATCAAAACCAAAAAAAGCTACCAGACAGGTACCGAATATATTTTTTGTTTAGTAGCTCCTTTTCAATGTTTCTATCCAACTGTAAAAGTTCGGAATCCAATTTTTCTTATTGAAAAATCTCCTGAATTTCAACCTTTATTAATTCTCAGAAACGACTACAAATACCGTTTTTGTTGAATAATTTCTATCCTCTGATTTTGTTTAACCTGAGTTTAATCCAATCAAAAGTAGGAAAAACGACTCCTAAAAAAATGATAATATTCAGTTTAGGCAATTCCAATTCAAAACCAAAATTGGTATTGGAAAGACTATTTTTTCCAGGAGATTTCGACAAATCTATCAAGAGACAGCATGTCATTGTCTTCTGTTTGCAACGCCAGACCCAGGTCTTTTGCGGAGGTTTTGAACATGGTTTTTAGTTTTTGCTTTGCGCAATATGACTTAACAGCTTTTGCTCGTTTTAAAGCCAGACTCTGATTGTAAGCAAGGCTTCCTTTGATGTCTGCAAAGCCACTTATGGACACTTCTTTTGGTTTTTTAATTTTTATTTCGGCAATTATTCCATTTAACAATCCCTTTGCTTTGGTGGTCAGAATATCTGAGTTCTTGGCAAAATATACTTTTCGTATAACTTTATCAGTTTGTGCTTCTCTGATGTTTGATTTGGAATTTAATTGGTTTTGAATTTTCGGGTCAGAAACATTGAGGCCTATTAATTCATCAATTTGGATATTGGTTGGTTTAGCGGCCGCTGTCGTATCTGTTTTTACCGGTAATGGCTGAGAAACTATGGCTTTTTCCACTTCCTTTTTTATGGTGTCAGCCTTTTCCGTTTTTGGATTCGGCTTATATTCTGGGTTTGTAAACCTGAATATATCCTCACAACAATATTTTTGATCCAAAAGGTTTGCACCTTTCCTGTTAGAGGCAATAAATCCTGAACTGCCATCAGGGAGAAGATAGAAGTAGCTTTCATCTCCGGAAGAGTTTATCGGACTGCTAAGAAGTTCTCTTCCGGAAAGCATAATGCCGTTGGCCTTGGCAGAAAAAATATCCTTTCCACCCATTCCCGGAAATCCATCGGATGAAAAATAGAATTTTTGGCCAGATTCATCCAAAAAAGGACTTTCATCATTCCCAGTTGAATTTACCTGAAATCCACAGTTGAAGGGTGCCGAAAATCTCTTTTTCTTTCGGTTATAGGTGCTATACCAAATGTCGTTTTTGCCAAATCCACCCCTTCTGTTGCTTGTAAAAAAGAGGACATCAAGCTCATTTCCATTTACTTTTACGGTTGTAAAATAGGGTTGAGATGCGCTGTACTTTCTTTTATTTATTTTTTCATTTAACCTATGGATATTGTGGAAGCTGCCGTCTTTTTTTATTTCCGCCTCATAAATTGCGCAATTCAATTTTCCTTTTTCACCATCTGAGCAACGGGTAAAAAAGAATCTTTTTCCATCTTTTGAAATACTTCCATTGCCATTGTGGTATCCGGCTTTGTTTATATTTTTTATAACACTGATTTCATCAAACCGGCCATCAGGTCTTATCTTATAATGCAATAATTTGATTGTATTGAAGTTGACCTCCCCAGGAATTTTTTCAACAAGATTGTCATGCCTGAGTGTAGAAAAAATGAATGCGCTATCACCCAATGGAATGGGAGAAAAGTCTGCATAAGATGAATTGGGAAATACAAAATTTGTATCCATTACATATCTTTCTTTGCCAGTTGGCAAGGAATTAATTTGAGAAATATTGGTTCTTATATTCTTCATGTCGGCCCAGATCGATGCATTGAAGGGAGGCCGGCCAGCTTCAAATTTTGTCAGATTCTCCAGGGCAGATTTGTAATCTCCGGATCTATATTGAGCAAAAGTAAGCTGAAATAAAACATAAGGATCTGGTTTTTTGACTTTTAAAGCATATAGAAACTCATAAACGGGAATTGCCTTTTCATATTGCTGCAAGGCCATTAATGATTTTCCAAGAAGTTTATTTGCCCGATAAGATTGAGGAAATTTTGATTTTATTTTTTCCAATTCTTCCACGGCAAGGATATGACCACCCTTTTCCATCAAGGTTTCTATTTGATAGAAATGTTTTTCAGAAGTGTCCGGGTTTTGAAAAATCCTTAATTCTCCAAGACCCAGAAAAGGAAATGTGATGATGTAAATTAAAAAGCTCATAATAAAATAGTTTAGAATTTTTGGCAAGGAATTGGAAAACTTTTGGAATATTTTGGCCTGAAATCAAGCCCATAAACCAGAGAGAACTCTAAGGCACCCATGCCGCCGAGGCCCATAAATTTTTCATCGATATTGGCATTTTTGGCCCCTGATGTTGTAAAATCGTAACTCAATTGACCAAAAATTCTTTCCGTGCCTAACCTTATGGCAGGAATTATGGCATCGCTAAGTCTGGAAAAACAACCGAAGCTGGTTTGCCAGAATTTATTTTTTTCTAACGTTGAGTTAAAGACCAACCATCCTCCAAAGTTGATTTCTCTGGCTTTGCCTTGTTGACTTAAAAATACCTGAGGGTCAATCCACAAATCATCAGTCATTTTCCACCTGGCTGAAAAAATTCCGGTAAATCTGGAATTCATTTTTGCAAAACTATTGGTAGTCAGGTTGGTTAGCGCTTCATTCGGTCTGTAAAGCCATAGGGCAGAGGCGCCAATGCCAAACTCAAGATGCTCATCGACAATAAACTTATAATTCAATCCTGAATTTACCTGGAAAAAACTTTGCCTGAGGGCACCTTCATTTTCACCAGAACTGAGGGATGGATTAAACTCAAATGTGCTGGTTTCAAACTGATTTTCGAATATCAGATTTTTTGCATTAAACTGCCTCATCAGCAGCGCAGAACTAATCCCAAATGATAGGCTATGGCGATTGGCATCATCCAGATTTTTGGCTATAGAAACACCTGTAAATACCCATGTATTTCGCCATTGTCCATTTCCAATCTGGTCATCAGCAAATGACAAGGCCACTGCCATTTGTTTGATTTTTCCTGGTTTGGGGTTAAACTTCATTTCACCGGAAGCTACAATGGTTTGGTATGGAAAGCCACTTGCATACCATTGATTCCGATACGTTACGCCTAATTTTACCTCGCTTTCTGAATTTCCGATGCACGCTGGATTAAAAATATGTGCATTGGTTTGAAACTGAGAAAGTGTAAAATCCTGCCCGACTGCAATTTGTGAAAATAGCAGCCCAAATAGGGTCTTCAATAGTCCTCCTTTAATATAGTTTTTCATGATTTGTTTAGCGAATTAAAGTTAAACTTCCTTTCAATTCTAAATTTTCTCCAAAAATTGATCTGGCTTTTGCTGAATAGAGAAAATTGCCATTTGGCTGTGCAATTCCATGTATAGTTCCATCCCATCTTTTTTCGAGATCCGTACCCGCATCAAAAACCAATTGACCTAATCTGTTATAGATTTTAAACTCAGTAAGCTTTTGAATAAACCGATGAATCAAACCAAAACCATCATTTCTGTTGTCCCCATTTGGGCTGAATGCCCCTGGCAAAGCAATGAAGGATTTTAAATTGATTTCCTTGCTGATGCTGTCTGCACATCCAAAGGAATTTTTGACATATTGCTTTACTATGAAGTTGTTTCCGCTTGTGTAGCTATGTGATGCAGAGGCTTTTGACGAATCCGATATTTCTTCCATACTTCCATCCCCAAAATCCCATTTCCAAAAATTTGCGCCACGGGATAAATCCTGAAATGAAATCAGGTCACCTTTTATTTGGTCCTCTTCCATAGTGAGAAAATTGGCCTCTGGCATTGGGCGGGAGTTCATGGCCAGTTTTATATAATCCTGACACCCATTTGAGGACCTTACTTGCAAAGCCACATAGACTTGTCCGGGTTCTTCAAAAGATATTGAGGTAGATGTGTCAGTTGAAACCGGGTTTTCATTGCTGGTTGCCCAGGTAAAAGAAGTTAAACTTTCATCTCCTTCAGCTGGTCTGGAATTCTTGCCATCTACCCTAAACACCTGACCTTGACATATTTCCGGAGGTGGAAGGGAAAAGTTTGCCTTTGGCCTGGGTTTTATTTCCAGAAGAGTGGTGTCACTATTGGTACATCCTTCAATTGTAGATGCAACCAGCCGCACAAAATATTTTCCAGGAAGTGAAAATTGATGCAATCCCTGGCCATTTCCTGTGACCTCTGCCAATCCATCTGAGTAATAATAGGTGTATTTTTCGATATTTTCATAGTCATCTAAAACATCCCCAACGAAGAAAATCAGACTATCATTCTGGCAATCACCATTGGCGGAGAACTCAGGTTTTTTCACCAGAACCATGGTAGAATCTAAGGTGTCACGTGCCATACAGCCCTTTATGTCCTCAACATGCAGGATGGCTCTGAAATTGCCATTGTAATTAAATCTACGGATAGGATTTTGAATCGTATCCTGTGAAAAGGGTAAGTTTTGACCAGGAGGATAAGAATAACTCCATTTCCATTTTTTCACCGGATTTTCTGAATATATGATGGAGCCTAAAAGTTGACTGTTTTGGTCTGCACAAATATTCGAAATTTCAATTTTTGGAAAGATGGGTGGACGTACATAAACCAACGGCAGAGTCCAAGATTTTGTACAACCTTGTTTATAAGATATATCGGCCGAAATGCTATGGTATCCTGAATATTTGAATTGGATTGAATCCTCCATTTTGTTTTTATCAAGGTTTATTTCACCCGGATAATATCCTCTTATCTTCCACTGATAGACCAGAGTAGTATCCTGAATTCGGTATCGAATAAAACCATCAATGCAAGCTGTATCGCCAGATGAAATTACTGTGGTATCAGGAAGCCTTGTGTCTATTATGAAGTTAGAAGTGTCTTTACATCCAACTGAATCTTCAACCGCAAAGTAGCCATTAAATAAACCGTTAGGAGGATATAGTATTTTAATGGTGGAATCTGTGGTTTGGTCCCCATTGCCTAAATTGATATTGTAGCTTTTGAATCTATCTGTATAAAAACCCGGATACAACCGGATTGAATCCCCTGGATTGCAATGTGGACTTGTATTTATGTAAGCCATTGCCAATGGTTCATAATTTATCGATTTATAGAAAAGGCAGTTGTTGTCCATGATTCCGGTAATGAATATTGGCCCAGGTTTTGAAACCTTCAAGGTATAGAAAATGGTGTCCTCTTTGGTTTTTGGCAATTTTATTATGGTATCACTAAGTTCAATTTTTCCCCAAATACTGTCATTGACAAATCTGAAATCTTTGAAAATCTTGACCAGAATTGTTGTATCAGGCTTATTGCAGTTGAATCTGATTAGGCCTACATCTGGAAAAGTTTTTACTTTAGGAGAAGCTTTGACTTTAAATTTAAACCGCTTTACATTTTTGCATTTGCTTACAGAATAGGTTCTGATTTCAAAAGTATTGGAATCCGGTTTTAAGGAATCCGGCGGCAAAATCTGAACTCCTCCCGGCGGAAATGTAACCCAGTTTCTTTCTTTAAGAAACACACAAATAACTGCTGCACCACACCATCCACCAATTCCTGGTATTCCACATCCAATTCGGAAAGGCTGGCCCTGGCATACATTTGGGGCATATTGTGCTAAGGCAGGCGGTGGATCGCATACTTTAAAGGTAGATGGAATCGTTATGGAGCAATTGTCAGAACTGGTTATGGTTAATACCACATTTCTTTCTCCCGAAGATGGGAAGGTCCTTCTTACTACCTCCCCGGAATATGTTGTTGTTTCCGGAGGAAAAGTCCATGAATATTGGAAGGTTAAAGTTGAATCTTGAGTAAATGAGGAGGCGGTTAGCTGAACACCTTCTACCACACAGGACGTATCTATTTTAATATAACCTGAGAATGAGGAGCCGTTGATATTGATGGTATCTTCCGCAAAACAGCCTGTAGCATCGGTTACCCTGGCTGTATATTTTCCATGGCTAACCACAATTGTGGGTGTATTGTCATTTCTACCTGGCCAGGAAAACACAAACGGTGCTTTACCTGTTAAAACCGAGACTGAAATTGGAATCGTAGCGCCACATGGAAGAATTGTATCGTTATAGTTTGAAATGGTCGGTTTTTCCTTTACCCGCAGTGTAAAAACCTTTGTTGTGGACCCAATGGCCGGGCACCGGTCATCAGAAGCGGTTATTGTAAAAGTTTTGGTACCTGTATCTTCCAGGGTAGGTTTCCAACTTAGTCTACCCTTTGTAAGCGCCTGATCGGGTTCAGATTCAAAATCCCCATTGAGCAACCCAAAATTCCAGGTCATTTGCAGACTGTCTTCTCCATTTTCATCCAAAGCTGTAATTTCAGAATCCAACGAGTCTCCGATACAAACCAGTTTTTCATAGCTGGTTCCATTGTCAAATCCAGAAATAGTTGGCAATTGGTTTTCACAACTTCTCACCAAAACAGGAATGTCTATTAAACTGGTTCCAACAATTTTCCCTGACCTGAATTCGGTAATTTTAATTGCAATTTGTCCAATGATTTCCTGGTTTGGTGTAAAGCTCAATTGGCCTGTCGTAGAATCAAAAACAAAGCCATTTTGAGAGGGCATAGGTGAAGTTGCTGAAAATCCAGGCTTGTATTTAATAACATTAAGATCGACAACATTAGGAACCTGTGTGTTGGTTCGAGGTGTAACCAATTGAAATTTAAGCCCATCACCATTGGCATCGGTTATTCCGGAATTTAAATTCACAGGTTGTCCACTGCATAGATATGCAATAGGGCTACTACTGGTTTTTGCACTGCTGTTATTTGGGGCCAATAGATTATTTAGCCTTGTTTCAATATATAAACAGTTAAGATCCGGGTTGATAATGGTTCCAATTTTAGTAGTTCTATTGCAGGGTCTGTAGTAAAAAACCCAATCGGTGCAATTGGCTGTCAGGGTCACCGTCCCTATATATTTGTATCTCTGAACTCCCTGGTTTGTTCCTCCTTCACAACTGCTTGGCTCTCTTTTACATAAAGGGCTAATATCTTCCGGAGGACCAGAAAGAATCATGTTAATGGAATCCTGTGTTGGCCGGCAGGAAAAAGACGAAAAGAAGATTTTCTGTCTGTTGGAAATGCCCAATTGAGAACCACAATCTCTGTAGACCATAAGTTCGAATGAAAATGTATTTCCGGAAACCCACTTGTAAGACATTTCGGCACCCATAATTCTGGTCCCAAATGAACTAAAGTTAAAAGAAAAGCATGCACAAATTGCACACAATAGTGTTAGTTTAAAATCTCTCATAAAATTAGTTTAGAATAAGTTCGAAATAAACTATGTTTTTTGAATATAAGGTAGAAAAACTTTTTTGGTCAAACCTTTTTTCAAAAAGAATGAAATGAATATTGCTCGTAACCTATTGTAATTCAAAAGAATAAGTCTGCATTTTTTTAAAAATTATTTTTTAAAAAAATGTAAAAAGGTTAGTTTAAGACCCCTTTTTTAAGGTCGATTGTCATTTGGATAACCAAATTTGGGTTTTCTGCCGTTATCAAATGGCCATTTTCTGGCAAGTATCTATGTAGTCTTGGTGCAGAAGTCATTACAGAATCTACAAAGCAAGCGTTCCCTGGTTTCAGGATGAAATCCTTTCCACCTTGTAATATATAAGTTGGACATTTTACCTCAGCCCAACAAGGTAAAATTGAATTCAACTCTGACCTGTGGGCAAACTTTTCAGAAGAGGCCGTTTTAATAGGCGCTGGAAAAACCCATCGGAGAGGTGGATATTGAACAAGAGGAGAAAACCACCAGAATTTTTCAAGGTCTGGATGGGCGGCCGGAGAAACCAACATTAAACCTTTGACCTGTTTTGGAAAACGGGCTGCCAAATATGCTGCGATTGGAGCCCCATAAGATCTGCCCAAAATATAGACAGCCCTGTTGGTGTCTGTTCTGAAAACTGTGGATATTAATTCGCCTTGAAGACTGATAGACAATACCTTTCCTCCTTTTTTGGAATTATTGTACCCAGGTCTGTCCACAGAAATAATCGTAAAGTTTTTTTGTAAAATGCTGTCAGATATTAAGTTAATATACCCATACCAGGCACCTGGCGCTCCGTGAATAAGAAGTAATATTGGCAATTCTTCTTTTCCGGTTTTAACCCAGTGGAGTTGGTGCTTTCCGAGGTTTTTCGAGAAATACGTTGGGACGGTTTTCCTCTTTTTAAAGTAACTCTCAATTTCATTATCAGTCATTCTGAACCGCCGGAAGCACCCGGAAAGGAATATCAAACCTGAAAATGCTACCAGTAAAAACACAATCCGTATCAACTTTGATTCTTTCATATTTCTTCTAAAGTTCTATTTGCTGTTTTAATGGTAAAGCAGGATTTAGTTTTACTTTTGTAACAATGTTCAAAGCTATACTCATTTTTTTGGTAAAGGGTTATCAATCTGTAATTTCACCCCATTTACCAATGGCTTGCAGATTTCACCCAACATGCAGCCAGTATATGATTGAAGCAATAGGAAAATTTGGGCCTATAAAAGGTGTGTGGCTTGGGTTAAAACGAATTGGAAGATGCCATCCTTTGGGAGGAAGCGGTTTCGACCCTGTTCCTTAAATGGATTTGAATCCATAGTAAGATTTAATCTGTGCAATATTTCTAATCCGCTAGTTCCAGAATTTCAGTCCCATCAGAAAATGTTCCTTTGAGTTTTGCTTTTGCCAGATAAGGTTTTAAAATCGACTGCGCATCCTGTGTGTCATAATAGGATTTAAGAAAGGTTCTCAGGTCTTCAAATTCATTGATTTCCATTTCATTCGGGATAAATCCATACCCTTTTATCTTCCCATTTTGAACCCAAATCAGACCAAATTCTTCTTTTTTGGGACCCTTCATTTTTAAAATAAACGATTTTTTGTGATTGAATTCTTTAATGGCTTCCTCCAGCAATTCATTGTATGAAACTGAATCTGTTTCCCCGGAACAAAAGGCACAGTTTTTTCCGGTTTCTGAGGTGTATTTACATTTATCATTCAACTCAGGTAGCAATTTGTTTAACTGTAGACAAAGGCCATATTTCATTGTTGTCTTTAAAAGGGCAAGACTTGCTTCTGCCTTTGTTTTAAAAACCAAAATAGGGTCAGACCATTTTCCGCTTTCCCCAATAACCAACCTTGAGTAGGCTCTTTGGTCACTGTATTTGTAAATTCCATAATTGAGATGAAAGTCTTTATTGCTACTGTTAAATCTTGGAAAGTTTTTTTTAATAAGTTCATTTTCAACCAGTAGTGCCATGAGTTCATGTCCGGTTTCAATATAATCAACATTAAAAATGGAGTTGGAGAATGATTTTTTTTCTTTTGTATGGGTATTTCCAGAAAAGTGATGACCAACCCTTTCTTTCAGATTATTGGCTTTTCCAACATAAACTACTTTTCCCTTTTGGTCAAAAAAAGTATAGACCCCAATTGAATTGGGCAGTCTATTAAAAACCTCCTTACTAATGTTAGGAGGAAGGCTCATTTCTTTGGATTTTTTATTTAAAAATTCTTTTACAACTGAATTAAAGTCAGGTCTTTGACCTAATATTTGAAAAATTTTGGCAGTGGCTTCCGCATCTTCCAACGCACGGTGTGTACTTTTATTTAGGATTGAAAAATGTTGGCACAAACCAGCAAGACTATGAGATTTGAGATCTGGTAGCATTCTTTTTGACAACCTGACAGTGCAAAGCCGCCTTCTTTCATAATTCAATCCAATTTCATCGAATTCTTTTTTAACAAATCCAAAATCAAACTGAACAGAGTGCGCCACAAAAATGGCATCTATTGTCATGTTGGAAATTTCTTCGGAAACCTCTGCAAAAGTCGGAGCATTGGCGACCATTTCGTTGGTAATACCATGAATTAAAGTAACGTTAAAAGGGATATTTATCTCTGGGTTTATAAGCGTTTGATACCTACTTACAATTTCGCCATTTTCAAGCAAAACAATCCCGATTTCAACTATTTTATGGAATTTTGAACTCCCGCCCGTGGTCTCGATATCAACAATTGCAAACTTCAAAATCCTTGTATTTTTAAAATTATCAGGGTATTGTTTTGAGGAAATCAAAAGTACCCAAAGATTGTTTCAAGAAATGATAAATCGCAAAATTTTGAATTGAACTTTAAATGTGATTCGGAGAGCTTTTAAAAGCTTTTTGGGCTTTTTGCCCTAAAATAGCTACATTTGTCGCCCTAATTTTTAGTTCTTTGAAAGATTCATCTGCTTCCTCTCCGGGAAGAAAACGTTCTCCGGCATCAAGATCCTTTACACCAAAGGATAGTTCTGACAAACCCAAAAAACGTCTTTTTTCCGGGCCATCCTCTGGAAAACCACCTGGATTCGAAGGAAGGAAGGATTCATCTTCAGAAAAACCAGCCTTTAGAAGTAAAGGAGATGCAGGCAGAGGGAGAGAATTTTCTAAACCTTTTGAAAAAGGAAGAGAAAGGACCGGGTCAGACGAGAGACCAAAAAGGCCATTCAATTCTTCTCCGGATAAGCGTGCTGGTTTTTCCAAGCCATTTGAAAAACGAGACTCTGAAAAGCGGGACGACAGACCAAAAAGAGATTTTAATTCTGCAGATGGAAGGAAACCATTTGGAACTGGTTCCGGGGGCGACCGAGGTGCAAGTTATCCAAAAAGAGACCGACCAGAAAGATCTTATAATTCAGATAGGAGACAGAGTTCAGAAGGTTCGGAGTCCAGAGGCGAAAGGCCAAAAAGAACTTTTAGCAATAATTCTGATAGAAAACCATTTCCTTCCAGACCATTTTCGGGACCTCCAAAAGAGAGAAGAGAAGATGGAAAATCCTGGTCTAAATCTGAACCGAGGGATGAAAAAAGACCCTATTCGGATAGAGCGCCAGAACGTAGGTCTTCAGGCACAGATTGGAAAAAAGAGGGTGAAGAAAATAAAAGTTCAAGACCTTCCTTTTCAAAAGCTGGTTCCGGTGAAAGAAGACAATCCGGCCCTCGGGTTTTTGGTGTGAAATCGCCCGGAGACAGGTATTCCAAGAGATTGGACCCAAAAGGAGATGGAGAACCAGAGAAGCGAATAGGAAGAAAGAGGATCGGTCAAAAAGACGTCTCGGGAAAGGTGTCAAGGCTAGGACAACAGGCACCTACTCAGGTCAAGAGTTTTAGAAGAATGCCCGATGCCCCTTCGGCAGGAAAGGCTCCGGATTATGATCCAAAAAGAATAGAAAAAAAGCCTTTTAAAGCCAAGGAAAAAGGTTCGAATAATGATTATACAGATTTAATTCGTTTAAATCGTTACATAGCCCAGGCCGGACTTTGTTCCAGACGAGAAGCTGACGTGCTTATCGCTTCAGGTCAAATTACGGTAAATGGTGTTGTTGTCGATCAAATGGGTTACAATGTTAAAAAAGACGACATTGTAAAATATGGAAAACGTTTGTTGAACAGGGAAAAATTAGTTTATGTTCTACTCAACAAACCCAAGGATTTTTTAACTACCACTGAGGATCCGGAAGAAAGAAAAACAGTGATGAACCTGGTGGAAAACGCTTGTGAAGAAAGAATTTATCCTGTTGGCAGACTAGATAGAAACACAACAGGTTTGATGCTTCTAACAAATGATGGAGAGCTTTCTGAAAAGTTAATGCACCCTAGTCATAACATCAAAAAGATTTACCAGGTAGACCTTGATAAACCACTGATTGCTGCCGATGAGGCTAAAATTAGGGAGGGAGTTGAGCTTGAAGATGGCCTTGCCCCCGTAGATGAACTTGAAGTATTAAGCAAGGAAAGAGACATTGTCGGTTTAAGTATTCATCTGGGCAGAAACAGAATTGTAAGGAGAATATTCGAAAGCCTGGGTTACAAAGTAGAAAAGCTCGACCGTGTCATGTATGCTGGTTTAACCAAAAAGGATTTGCCAAGAGGAAACTGGAGATTTCTATCTGAAAAAGAGGTAGTTAATTTGAAGTATTTTAGCTGATTTCTATTCTGAATAAAACCTTTTGACCTTTTGTATTGTTAATTTCAATACTATGGCAGAATCACAAAGTAATTCAAATAGCGCTGTAAGGCCGGTCGACATTAGTCAGATTGACCTTGAACGATTGAAAGAAAAGACAGCAGAAAATCCAGGGTTATTGCCCTATGCCCATACCTCAGGGTCGGCTATTATCAGGCCGGAGGACATGAACCAGACCCTTGCAAGGTCCTTGTCTGCCATGGATCAGCAAACGGATATGCAGATGCAACAAATTGTTTCGCAAATGAAACTACTTGCAGATCAGGCAAAAGCAATTCAGGATAGAAAGGTAATTTCAGAAAGAATATACCAGGCGGATATGAGGTTTGAACCCTTGATTGGACATATATATTATTTGTACCAAAAAGAAGGAAAGGATTTACTTTCGCTTATAGCCCCAAATGAATGGGGGAGATCTCAAAAAAATAAGATCATTTTTGTTTCCAAAATCAAACTCCTTGCTGACCACACCTGGGAAATATTAGAAATAGCCAAAGAGGAAGAAACGATTTCCGTATAACCATATTAAGATTTCTTTGCAATTGATAATCAGGTTTTTAAAAGAATTTTTTAAAATTTTTACAATATTTTTAATAATTCAGATCATCCTGACTTTTTTCAATGCCGAACCTTCTTCAAAGTGGAACCCCATATTTTTTGTTAAAGATAAAATGATGCCGGGAATTGCCTTTTCAATTGCAATTTCTGTTTTCAGGATGATGAGAAAGCCGACTTAATAAAAATAGGTAGACCCTGAAATTAGAAATTAAAGATTTGTTTTTCTTTTATCAATTAAGCGATATTCAATATTTTCAAAGGCATTTCCATCATTTTTGTTTTTAACTATTTAGATTTTAGGCATTTATAATCTTTAATAGAGTCAAAAATCCGGATTGAAAAAGAGATATTTCCTGTTTTTTTTAGTTGGATTTGATTTAGTCGAGTAATTTTTTGCAATTATTGGATCGAATCCTATTTCTTTGCGCCCTTATCAAAAAAGTAAATTAAAACCATGTCAGAAATTGCTAGCAAAGTAAAAGCAATCATAATCGAAAAATTAGGCGTAGAAGAAACCGAAGTGGTGAATGAGGCCAGCTTCACAAATGATCTTGGAGCCGATTCTCTTGATACTGTAGAATTGATTATGGAGTTTGAAAAGGAATTTGGTATTTCAATTCCGGATGATCAGGCAGAAAACATCTTAACTGTCGGCCAGGCAATAAGTTACCTGGAGTCTAACGCTAAGTAATTTTCGTTTTCCGATTTTATTTTTATCTGAAATTTTTTATTTCTTATGCAATTTAAAAGGGTAGTAGTAACAGGCCTAGGGGCAGTTACCCCTCTTGGAAATAGTGCTGAAGATTTTTGGAAAAGTTTGGTGGCCGGTAAAAGCGGTGCTGGGCCCATTACGAGATTTGATGCTACTAAATTCAGGACAAGATTTGCGTGCGAAGTAAAAAACTTTGATCCAGGATTGTATCTCGATAGAAAGGAGGCCAGAAAAATGGACCCTTTCGTTCATTATGCTATTGCCTCTACAGACGAGGCAGTAGCTGATTCTGGAATTACATCGGAAACAGTTAATTTTAATAGGGTAGGGGTAATTTGGGGTTCTGGAATTGGAGGCCTTTTAACCTTTCAGGAAGAAGTTTTAAATTTTGGAACCGGAGATGGCACTCCCAGATTTAACCCTTTCTTTATCCCCAAAATGATTGTGGATTCCAGTGCCGGCCTAATCTCAATGAGACATGGTTTCAGGGGTCCAAATTATTGTACAGTTTCGGCCTGTGCTTCTTCAAACAACGCCTTGATAGATGCCTTTACTTATTTAAGAACTGGCAGAATGGAGGTTTGCATTACCGGAGGATCTGAATCGGCCGTAACCATTGCCGGAGTAGGAGGTTTTAATGCCTTAAAAGCAATGTCAGAAAGAAATGATGACCCTGAAAAAGCTTCCAGGCCCTATGACAAGGACAGAGATGGATTTGTTCTTGGGGAAGGAAGTGCAGCCATTGTTTTAGAAGAATATGAACATGCTGTCAAGCGGGGTGCAAAAATTTATTGTGAGGTTGTTGGTGGCGGAATGTCTTCTGATGCCCATCATATCACTGCCCCACATCCGGAAGGACTTGGATTTGTATTAATGCTTAAAGATGCATTGCGAGATGCCGGGCTTGATCCAACAAGTATAGATTACATTAATACACACGGTACTTCCACTCCCCTGGGTGACCCATTGGAGTTAAATGCCATCTATGAAGTTTTTGGTGAACATGCATTCAAAATGAATATTTCTTCCAGTAAGTCAATGCATGGACATCTTCTGGGAGCTGCAGGGGCCATTGAGGCCGCAGCATGTATAAAAGCTATTGAGTATCAGACAGCACCCCCAACCATCAATCTTGATAACCTTGATGATACAATCGACCCAAGATTTAACCTTACCGCCAATGTGTCCCAGAAAAGGAGCATCAATTATGCGATGAGTAATGGTTTTGGATTTGGTGGACATAATGCCGCTGTTATATTTAAAAAGATAAATTAATGTGAAGGGGCTTCTAACCCAATTTTTTAAAACTTTTTCGCTTAAGAATTCAGCAAGTGATAAGCCACTCAAAGAAGCTATTACGAATTTAACTGGATTCACTCCCCGTAATATAGACCTTTATAAATTGGCAACAAGGCACTCATCTGCCGCCAGTAAGGCAAAAGAGCATAATGAAAGGCTTGAGTATCTGGGTGATGCCATTCTTGGAGCCGTAATTGCCGAATTCCTTTTTAAAAAATTTCCATATAAGGAAGAAGGCTTTTTAACCGAAATCCGATCAAGGATTGTTAATGGCGAGCACCTATCAGCCTTAGCTAGAAAAATTGGTCTTTCGGCTTTGATAGACCACGATAAAAGACAAAAAGGAGGACAATTAAACCGGTCTTCTATGCATGGAGATGCTATGGAAGCGTTGGTTGCAGCCGTTTTTCTGGATCATGGATTTATAAAATGTAAGGAATTCATAATCAAAAAGCTAATCAATTCCCACGTTCATTTGGACTCGATTGTAGAACAAAATATCAACTACAAAAGCCAGCTTATCGAATGGGCACAAAGGAAAAACCGGAAGGTTGCCTTTGAAATTGTCAATGAAAGCGGGGCCAGCCATTACAAAGAGTTTTTGGCGGAGGTAAAAATTGATGGAGAATTGGCAGGCTCTGGAAAAGGCTTAAGCAAGAAAAAAGCTGAGCAAGCTGCCGCAGAAAAAGCATTGGTCTGGACTGCCGGTCAATAATCAAAAAAGTTTAAATCTTGAAGTTCAAATTATTTACTATCGTTGGTGCCAGACCTCAATTTATTAAGGCGGCAGCCATAAGCAGGGCAATTAAAAACCATTTTTCCGCCAACCTCGAAGAGTTCATTGTTCATACGGGTCAGCATTATGATTCTGAAATGAGTGATGTGTTCTTTGATGAGTTGAAGATTCCTAAACCTTCCTTTCACCTTCATGTGGGTTCTGGCAAACATGGAGAGCAAACAGGTCAAATGCTGCAAAGCATTGAAAATTTGCTGGTTGTGGAAAAACCAGATTTGGTATTGGTTTATGGAGATACAAATTCCACTCTGGCAGGTGCCTTGGCGGCTTCAAAAATTCAAATACCTGTGGCTCATATTGAGGCAGGTCTAAGAAGTTTTAACAAATCCATGCCAGAGGAAATAAATAGAATTTTGACCGACCATGTTTCTACTTTTTTGTTTACTCCAACGAAGAGTGGTTTGTCAAATTTAGAAAAGGAAGGATTTGGTTTGATGCCAACAAACCATGTGGACCACAACCATCCAATGGTAATGCATTGTGGCGATATTATGTTTGATAATGCATTGTATTTCAAAGATTTGGCCATGGATACCTCATATTCATGGTTTCAAAAACTTGGGCTTGAAAATGGTAAATTCATTTTAGCTACTGTCCATAGGAATGCGAATACAGACCAAAAAGACCGATTGAAAGAAATTTTATCGGGTCTTATTCAAGCTTCCGAAAACAAAAGTTGGAAAACAATTCTGCCTCTGCATCCCAGGACATTGAAAATGATTCAATTGTTTGCTGAAGAGGACCCGTTTTTTAGGGATATTTCGAACACTGCCATCCAGATTATTCCTCCCGTTTCTTATCTGCAAATGGTCCTTTTAGAAAGCCTTTGCGGGTTGATAATTACAGATTCAGGTGGGGTTCAAAAGGAAGCGTTTTTTTATAATAAACCTTGTATTGTTTTAAGGCCGGAAACAGAGTGGGTAGAATTGGTGGAATCAGGAGCAGCTATTTTGGTTGATGCAGATAAATCAAAACTATTGAGCGCTGTAAAACATTTTGAAAATAGTCCATTTGATGTTAAGGAAAGCTTTTACGGGGATGGAAATTCGGCTGAATTGATTTGCAAAACATTGATTCAATTTCTTTCAAATAAGAGGGCTTGATTTTTTAAAAGTAAGGCTTTACCCGAAAATAAATTTTAATGGATAAGTTAAGAGGTTAAATTTCATTTACTTCGCATTTGCAAATTTTCCTTTATCCCAATGGCCAAACTTGGAAGCTTTTACCCTTCATCTATAAGGCAATCCAGATCTTGGAGTTGGATATTCTGGATTGTTTTTCTGATTGGTGCTGTTTATGGTTTAAATACCAGATTTGGATTAACGCCTCCATTGGGAATCTTTTTAAGCCCTTTTGAAGGAGCATTTCAGGTAACACTACAAGAATATCAAAGCCCCGGTGTTTATACAATTAAAGGGCAGGCTGGTCCCATTAAAATAGAGTTAGACCAAAATCTGATTCCCCATATTCAAGCGGAAACCGAATCCGATTTGTTTTTGGGTCAAGGTTTTATTACTGCAAAACATAGATTATGGCAAATGGATTTCCAGAATCTTGCTGCTTCAGGTCAGCTATCCAAAGTAATTGGTCCGAAGGCACTTGAACTGGATAAGTTTCAAAGAAGATTCGGAATACCTGAAGCAGCCAGAAGATCAGGATTGGAAATGATGAAAAATCCCAAAACAAGAATTGCGCTGGAAGCATATTCAGAAGGGATAAATCAAGCAATATCCTCCTGGCCTAAGCGTCAATTGCCTTTAGAATTTAAAATTCTTGATTATGGTCCTGAAAAATGGAAACCAGAAAATACAGGCCTTTTGTTGAAAAGAATGGCTTTTACCCTTTCAGGAAATTCTGATGATAAGGATCTGAATAAGATTCTGGAAACATTTGGCAAATCGGTTGTAGATCAGTTGTTTCCAACCCACCTTCCGGATGAGGAACCCATCATTCCAAAAGGAACGCCATGGAATTTTGCGAAATTGACCATTCCAAAAGTGCCGGTTTCAATGGGTTGGACCGATACAACAGATACTTCCATACCTATTAATTCGGGACCAAAACTAGAAGACGATGATGAAATAGGATCAAACAATTGGGCCGTTTCGGGCCGTAAAACCAAATCTGGATTTCCGATTTTAGCCAATGATCCCCATCTGTCCATGAAGCTGCCTGCTACATGGTATGTAGCAGAGTTAAAAGCCCCTGGTTACCATTGTATGGGTGCTACTTTGCCCGGTTCGCCCGGTGTAATTTCAGGGTTTAATGAGAATTTTTCCTGGGGCGTAACAAATGGTTATCCTGATGTAACTGACTGGTATAGAGTTGTATTTAAAGATAATACAAAAAAATATTATTGGATGGATGGTGTTTGGAAGCCCATAAAAAGGTCGATTATGAATTATGAGGTCAGAGGACAAATGACCGTTACGGATACAATGTATTGGACAGACTTTGGTCCTTTGGTCTACCAAAGAAAGGAAAAGCCATTTCAAAATAATATTCCCGAAGGACATGCTCTACGTTGGACTGCCCACGATCCTGGAAATGAGTTGCTTGCATTTTTAAGGTTAAACCACCTCAGTTCTGTCGACCAGGTTCCGTTTGCTCTTTCAACATATATGTGTCCTGCCCAAAATTTTGTGGTGGCGGACAAAAAAGGAAATATTGGAATGTTTGCTCAATTCGGAAAAATTCCTGTTCGTTGGAATGAACAAGGAAAGTTTTTGCTTATGGCCGGTTCTGCCGATCACCATTGGGCAGGTTATATTCCAAAAGATCAGTTGCCTAAGTCGATTAACCCGAAATCTGGTTTTGTTAGCTCAGCCAATCAAATTCCTGCAGACACCATTTACCCATATTATTTGGGATGGGATTATTATGCAGTTGAAAGAGGGAAAAGGATCAATCAGGTTTTAGGTTCCGATTCAATGTTTACAATTTCTTCCATGATCCGTCTTCAGAATGACAGTAAAAATTTATGGGCGGAGAAAACGTTGTCTACCATGTTGCAAATGGTTAAAAGCAAAAGTAAAAAGGCAAAATGGGCAACTGATATCCTTTCAAAGTGGAATCTTAATAACGATCCGAATGAGATTGGACCAACCCTATTTGAGACCTGGTTTGGAATCTGGATGGATAGGGTATGGGGTGATAATTTCAAATCCGGGCTTAGGTACCCAGACAAGCATGTCACATGGCAGATTCTGGTTGAAAAGGACAATTCAGATTGGTTTGATATTTCCAAAACCAAAAAGATGGAAACTGGCTCTGAATTGATGGCTGAAGCATTTCACTTTGCCCTGGATTCTTTGGAAAGAAGATTGGGAGAATTTCAGGGAAATAAAGCCCAATATCTTTGGGGAAATTTTAAAGGCACCAAGGTTGGACATTTAGGATTGATGCCTGGCCTTGGAACTGAAACTTTATTTACCGGAGGAGGGAAAGGAATAGTGAACGCAACAGGTCCTACCAATGGGCAATCATGGAAAATGATTGTTGAATTGGGGCCAAAGGTAAAAGCCTTTGGTATTTACCCGGGGGGGCAATCGGGCAATTCTGCTTCTCCTTTTTATGACAATTTTATTGAACCTTGGAGGCTAGGCCAGCAAAAGATTCTTCAATTCAAACTATAAATGCCTGAAATAGAGGAACTGCTTCAAGCGTATCCAGCCCTGGATTTACTAATTCCTTCGTTGGATCTGGAGCATAGAAATGACGGATTGTGGATACGAGATAACATAAGAAAAGCATGGTTGAAGCTAACCCCTGAAGAATGGGTAAGACAGCATGCCATTTTTTGGTTGATTCATAAAACTGGTTTTTCAGAAGGTTTGCTGTCCATTGAACGGGCTTTTTCTCCGAAATCACTCAAAAGAGCTGACATTGTTGGGTTTGGAACCCAGGGTAAACCCATATTGCTCGTTGAATGCAAAGAGCCATTTACCGATATTGATGAAGAAACCGCCCGACAAGCACTTCAATACAACCAATACATAAAGGCAAAATACATCTGGTTAACGAATGGAAAATCACATAAAGTATTGACCTTTTCACAAACAGGAGAATATATTCAGCTTTCTTCTCTTCCTGATTATCAAACTATGGCCAATGAATAAGGATGGTTTTGATTTTTCTACAGTAAAAAAAAGGATTTTCCGTTTACATTTTTTGATCTTTGCAGCATGAAGTTCATTTTGTTTTTTGGATGTATATTTTTGGTTTCAGGAAGTCTGGTTGCCCAAAGAAGTACGCCTTACAGCTATCAGATTGCAAAAATGAAGTACAATGGGGGTGGAGATTGGTATGCAAACAAAACGTCCTTACCCAATCTGATTGATTTTTGTAATAGAAACCTTAAACTCAATATTTCTCCCGAAGAGGCAATAGTGGAGCCGGGAAGTGTGGAGATTTTTCAATATCCATTTGTTCATTTGACTGGCCATGGCAATGTGGTTTTCAATCCGGATGAAGTTCAGAATTTACGTAAGTATTTGATTTCCGGCGGATTTCTTCATCTGGATGACAACTTTGGAATGGATAAGTTTATAAGAAGAGAAATGAAAAAAGTTTTCCCTGAGTTGGATTTTGTGGAAGTTCCTTTTTCCCATTCCATTTATCACCAGAAGTATAACTTCGAAAAAGGATTGCCCAAGGTGCACCAACATGATGGAAAACCACCCCAGGGTTTTGGACTATTTTTTCAGAGTAGATTAATCTGTTTTTATTCTTTTGAATGTGATTTAGGAAATGGTTGGGAGGATCAATCCGTTTATAACGACCCTGAACCTATTCGTCAACAGGCACTTCAAATGGGTGCAAACATCCTGAGTTATTCATTAACCAAGTCTTTTTAGGTTTTATAGATGGACAAAATAATCAAGTCAGAAGAGGAATGGAAATCCAAGCTTGACCCGGAACAATTCAGAATTTTAAGGAAAAAAGGAACTGAGTTTGCTTTTAGCGGAAAGTATGACAAGTTCAAGGGTGTTGGATTGTATTCTTGTGCAGGCTGTAACAACTCTTTATTTAGTTCTGTAACCAAATATGATTCTGGTTCAGGTTGGCCAAGTTTTTTTGATGTCTTTAATCCTGAATCTGTTTTATTGATTACTGATAACAGCCATTTTATGACCAGGATTGAGGTGACTTGTGCCAAATGTGAAGGGCATTTGGGCCATGTTTTTGACGACGGCCCAAATCCAACGGGGCTTAGGTATTGTATCAATTCAGTAAGTCTTTCTTTTGACGAAAATCAAAGTGGTAAATAAATCAACTTCATTGGTTTCAGGGGGAGTCAATTTTTTTTTAATTATTTATTTAAAGGTGTCTGACACAAATGTCTGATTGGGGAAAAACATATTCATTAGAGGATTTAGACATACTTTCCAATGAATTAATTGGTAGGTTCTCCGATAGGAAAATATGGCTGTTTGAAGGCGATTTGGGCGCCGGGAAAACAACTTTGATTCAAAGTTTGTGTAAAAAATTAGGGGTTGCAGGAGATGTAAACAGCCCAACCTTTTCTTTGGTTAACGAATATAAATCGGATGTAAATGCCATTATTTACCATCTTGACTTATATAGATTGAAGACACTGGACCAAGCTTTAGAAATAGGGCTGTTTGAATTGGTAGATTCTGGTTATTTTTGTCTGATAGAGTGGGCCTCTGCCATTGGGTTCAAACCGGTAAAGCCTTATATTCTGCTCAATATCGAGCATTTAAACATAATTGACCGCCATATTAGCGTTAAGATTTATGAAAATTGAAATCTCGTCCGAAGTAAAGGCACTCACTTCTGAAGCCTTAAAACCCAAAGAACAACTGCTTGAGGTAAGCTCCCGTAAAAAGGGCTTTGCCATTTTGGTGCCGAAAGAGGAGTATATGCAGGAAAACCGGCTATGTCTCACCCCAGAGGCAGCGGCACTTTTGGTGAACAATGGGCATGAAGTATTTCTTGAGGCATCGGCAGGAAACGGGGCCAAGTTTCATGACAATTTATATTCAGAAGCAGGGGCTCAGATATGCTATTCTAAAGAAGAGCTCTACAAAAGTGGTGATATTGTTATGAAAGTAACTCCACCTACACTTGAAGAAATTGCCTTAATGCAACCAGGAACTACCCTGATTTCTGCACTACATTTATCCCAATTAAGTGCTGACTACTTCAATGCAATTAACCAAAAGAAAATCACCGCAATTGCTTTTGAGATGATTGAAGATGTAGTTGGATCTATGCCTATAGTTAGGGCGATGAGCGAAATTGCTGGCAATACAGTTCTATTGATTGCGGCTGAATATCTCAATAGCCGAAACAATGGAAGGGGTATTATTATGGGAGGAGTGACCGGAGTTCCACCGACAAAAATTGTCATCATTGGCGCTGGTACGGTAGGGGAGTATGCTGCCAGAAATGCGCTAGGGTTAGGTGCTGAAGTTAAGGTTTTTGATAACCACCTGTATAAGCTTCGTCGGATGAAACAGCGTCTTGGTAATCAGCTTTTTACCTCCACAATTGACTTTGCCAATCTGAGTGATGCATTAAAAAGGGCTGATGTTGTTATTGGTGCAATTCGGGCAGAAGAGGGTTTAACATTATGTGTTGTCACCGAAGAAATGGTTTCATCCATGAAGCCAGATTCTATCATCATAGATGTTAGCATTGATCAAGGCGGCTGTTTTGAAACTTCAAGAATGACAAACCATGCTGATCCGGTTTTTAAGAAATATGGAGTTATTCACTACGGAGTTCCCAATATCGCTTCGAGGGTGGCTCATACAGCTACAACTGCACTAAGCAATATTCTTACTCCAATGATAATTAGGGCAGCCGATTTGGGCGGAATGGAAGATATGATTTTCACCAAAGAATGGTTTATGAAAGGCGTCTATTGTTTCAAAGGTGCGGTAACTCAAAAGGGAATTGCGAGAAGATTGAATTTGAAATTCAAGGACCTGGCCTTATTTAAAATGGCGAGGATGTAGGCAGGATTTCCATAATTCTTAAGGATAATTCTAATGTCAAAGATTAAAAAAGTGAGGCAGGTAAAACCTGCCATCACTACTTAACTTTATACTAATTAACCAAACTAAAAACACGAACATAGTCTACTTCCATTTTTGCAGGGAATATACCATCGTCGATACCTTGAGCACCTCCCCAATTGCCACCAACGGCAACGTTAAGGATCATGAAGAATTTCTTATTAAATGGCCATGAAGCAAAGCCAGTATTGGAGTTTACATATTCAAATATTTTCACATCATCTACATACCCTCTGATTGCATAGGGTGTCCAATCCACTTTGTAGATATGGAAATCTGAGATTGCTGTAGGAATAATAAGAAAATTAGTTTTCGGATTGCCAGTTAGTCCATTGTTTGCCTCAGTGTGCAAACTTGTGTGGACTTTATTTGGTTCATAACCAACATGCTCCATTATGTCTATTTCTCCTGATTTAGGCCAATTTCCGTAAGCATTATCGGTTGGCAACAACCAGAACGCTGGCCATGTCCCTCTTCCTGCAGGTATTTTTATTCTTCCAACAAATCTGCCATAGGTCCAACTGGCAAAATCCCTCGTTATCATTCTTGTAGAAGTATACGAGAACCCGGATTTATCTTCTTTTCGTGCCTCGATAGTTAAAATTCCGCCCGAAATATTTGCATTATCTCCTTTTGTATAATACTGCTTTTCATTGTTTCCCCATCCACTGTTTCCGTTGCCAACTTCATAAGTCCATTTGGTTGGATCTGGTTTGCCATCCACATTAAACTCATCTGCCCATACGGGTTCGGTACTAAATCCCCAACCTTTGTCTTCGATGGGAACAAATTTAACAGCCGGAATTTCATCTTTTTCCGTACAACCTGTATTTGAAAAAACAGAGAGTATTGCTATTAATGGAATAAAAACCGTTTTACTTTTTCCCTGATATTTCTTAATTAATCGATTCATGCTAAGTTAGTTAAATTTATTTTACTACGAATTTTAAGGTTTGAACTGGACCACTTCCATCACCTACCCTTAAAATCATTTTTGTGGAAGTAAGTTCTATAATCCTGTAAACATTTGCGACATTATCGTTAACTCCAATAAACTGTTTATCAGCCACATTCATACCCACAAATTGTTTACCAGGGGTTGTCAACACAATTTGCGCCGACCCGGCACCGGAGCCAACCACAGGTCCGAGAGAAAAAGTACCTGAAAAATTTCCCAACCCCCCACAATTGTAACTTCCGGGAGCGTCGTTAATCATTGCGTCACCATTAAAATTGGCAAAAATTGAATCTGAAACAGTAAAAGTGTACCAGTCATTTAATTGGCAAGGAGCCAAAGGTCCACCTCCATAATTTACCGTTAGGTTTGTTTCAAATCCTGCTGTAATTGCATTAGCTCCAGGTGTTGGGTCAAGTTTCCATGTTTTCCTGCTACCACCCGTTAAGAGAGTCCTGAGGCTTCGGATAGAAATACTTGCATTGTTAAATTTGACCTGAATTTTTCTACCATCTGTCATGATGCCTTGAACAACCATATCATCTTCATTTATGCTTATAATTTCATACGTATTGTCAACCACAGGATATAATGCCCCCAAAAAAGCGGTAGTTCCAGCAGCTATTCCACCAAGAATAATTTTTGGATTTCCTGAGGCACTTTTTAGCATGATAAATGATGTTGCATTTTTATAAGGATCCTGGCACGAGCCTGGTACCGGACCATTTCCTTGAACATAAGTTTTTAATTTGGCGTCATAAATCATCGTTCCAGCAATTGTAAATGTGTATTGGTCATCCACCATACAACTTGGAGCGGTAATCGAATCGGCTGGGCTACCGTCAACAGCAAATATTTTAATGTCGTAAGCTTCAGGGCTAACTGACCATTTTCTATTGCTACATCCTGTCAAAATACTAAATGCATTGTAGTCACATGGCGAGTCTAAAGTAATATTTTTTGAACTTGTTGTGTTTCCTCCTTTTCCAATGCTGGTAAATTTGATAAGAAAGGAAGTTCCATCTTCAAAAAGATGGGTAGGAGAGGCCAGGACTGAATTTTTCCCATCTCCAAAATCCCAGTAATAAGAAAATGCGTCAACTGATAAGTTCTTAAAATACAGCGTGTTTGTAAACGGAAGTGTATCGCCTCCCGGAGACCTCACAATGTCAAAGGAGAAATTTGAACTCGGTGTATTGCCGGTAATTTTTGGAACATCCTTTTTACAGGATGAAACCAGCAGAGAAAGGATTGAAATAACTATTAGTGGAAATTTCATTTTTTAAATTTTAATGGTTAGGTATTTTTTAATAGCCAGCGTTCTGGGTAAGATTTGGATTTCTATCTCTTTCTTCCTGTGGAATTGGCATGAGATAATGTTTAGGCTGGATACTACTTTTGCCGGCAGCTTTCATTACATTTAGCATATAGTTTGGATTTGGGTGACGTAGCAAATCAAACCACCTGTGCATTTCAGCAACAAATTCAATTCTTCGCTCTTTATAAACGGCTTCAAGGAATTGATCAGGTGAAAGCCCGGTTTGAATATCTGGAAGTCCTGCTCTTGTTCTAACTTCATTTATATACACTTCACCAACTCCCGCTCCTAAGGCCTCGGCTGCAATTAGTAAAACTTCTGCATACCTAAGAATTGGAACATTTCCTGCGCACGACCATCCATCGCTATCGGCAGATGTGTTTTTTGCGGAAACAAAATACTTACGGATATTAAATCCATTTGGTGAGCCCTCCAAAGAGGCAGGTTGCGTTTTTCCATCAAATTCATCACCTGGCATCCAGATACTTGCGGGTCTTCTTTTGTCTTTTATTTTCTGAGAAGCATCTTTTTCGTATTGATTTACAAAATCTTGTGTAGGAACATTAAATCCATATCCCGAGTTTATAACCAAATCTCTTGCTCTTGGTGCAAACCAACAGTTAAGTACATTGCCCTGACCAAAATAGATAAAACTACCGCCTGAATTTCTGTACTGAACTTCAAATAACGACTCCGGTCCGTTTTCTTTATTGACATCAAAATTATCTCCGAAATTGGAATTTAAAGAATATAGTCCGGAATTAATGACAGCCAATGCTTGTTCAGCTGCTTTTTCTTTTTGGTTCCGGGTTAAATAAACGGATGCGAGCATTCCTCTTGCAGCCCATGAATTCACTCTTCCGATATCTTCACCTGTATATTTTGTTTTTGGTAATAACAGTATCGCTGAATCTAAATCTGATACTATTGTTGAGTAGACAAGTTCTTTAGAAGATCGCTTTATTTCATATGCCTCTGGTAGTGTAATTGGTTTTGTATAGAGCGGCACATCACCATATAGGCGTACCAGCATGTAGTAATAAAATGCCCTTAAAAAATGAGCTTCACCTTTACTTCGACCCCTGATGGTTGGGTTCATAACTTCAATTTTAGGGACCTTTTCTATGACCAGATTGGCTCTTTGAACACCCAGATAACACTGCACATAATATGTGTTTATTCTTGGATTAAAGGAGTTTAATGAAAAATTATCAAGTTCATTAATTTCTGCTGCGTCACTGGCACCACCCCCACCTTTATCTGCGTCATCAGACATAATATCAATGATTTGCCATGCGGCACCATTGTATAATCCTTGTAAGGGAGAATAACATGCATTGGTAGCTCTTATGGCATCTGTTTCACTTTGATAAAAATTTTCATCTGTTACGGAGTTGTTTGGTTTGAGGTCAAGAAACTCTTTTTTACAGGAGGTTTGGATTACCAGATAGGCAAAAGCAAATGCGGCTATTTTGAGAATTTTGCTGGATTTCATATTCTTAGTCAGTCTGTTAAGGTGTATTTAAGTTAAAACTCAATGTTTAGTCCTGCAAGGAATGTTCTTGCTTGAGGGTAAAATCCAAAATCAACACCTCCACCAACTTCAGGATCGAAACCAGTGTACTTAGTAAAAGTAAAAGCGTTTTGAACGGAACCGTAAAATCTGATTTTACTTGCAGTTACTGCTTTGCTCCATGTATTAGGAAGACTTACAGTAAACCGAATGTTTTTCACTCTGAGGTAGGATGCATCTTCAATAAATCTTGAAGAAACCCGGTTGTTCTGATTTGGGTCTGCCTGAGTAACCCTTGGCATTTCGTTACTTGTTCCCGGACCTGTCCATCTGTTTAAAACTTCTTTGCTGTAATTCCCATTAGAAACACCGCCTTCAGTATACCACCTGGTGAAATTCAATGTTTTATTTCCACTTGAGCCTTGTAAAAAGACCGAAAGTTCAAAAATCTTATAGCTAAAGGTATTGGTTAATCCGTAGGTAAAATTTGGAATTGAATTGCCCAGATTGGTTCGGTCTTTGTCATTGATTACCCCATTGTTATCTAAATCCTTAAACCGGATATCGCCTGGTGAAGTGCCATTTTTTCCATCTGTCCCTTGTGTTTGAGTTGCATGGGCTGCAATTTCTTCTTCATTTTGGAAAATGCCGTCTGCAACATATCCATAAAAATAATTGACTGGAAGTCCTTCATTCACTCTCAGCCCACCACCTGTGATTCTTGGAAAGGTTGAAAAGATTGGGGCACTTTTTCCTAAGTCAGTCACTTCATTCTTAAAAGTTGAGAAAATGACCGTTGAATTCCATTTGAATTCTGATTGTGCAGGCATGTTTATTGTATTTAATGTCAAATCAATACCTGTATTTTTCATTGTTCCTGTATTCAATGGTGTGCTTTCATATGTTCCACTTGTTGAAGGTGGAGCAACCAGAAATATTAGGTCTTGAGATGACCTTTGGTAAATGTCGGCAGAAACGGAAATCCTGTTTTCAAGGATACCCATGTCTATTCCGATATTGGCCTGCGTGTTTTTTTCCCAAATCAGATTTGGATTTTTGGTAGAGGTTGGAGCAGCGCCGGTATTGGCTCCACCGCTTCCACCATTGTTTCCCAATGGATATTGAATCCCTGTATTTATTCTTTGTAAATAGGCAAAAGCGGGTACATTTTGGTTTCCTGTCTGACCAAAACTTGCCCTGATTTTCAGGTTGCTTATCAGTTTTACAGACTCCATGAATTTCTCATCTGAAACGTTCCATCCTGCAGAAAACGCCGGGAAAACTGCAAATTTGTTTCCAGGACCAAAATTTGATGAGCCATCTCTTCTAACACTGGCAGAAAAGAGATATTTCCCTTTGTAATCATACCCAAACCGGCTTACAATAGAAAGTAATCTATTGGTTCCATATCCACCAAAGTTGAAGGTCTGGCTTAAATCAGCTGGGACAGTTGCCCCGTCATCTAAAACCCTTAAATCCAATCGGCTATAACCGTTTCTTCCTGCTCCCAGAGTGTTAAAATTGTTATCCTGCACCGTGTAACCACCTAAAAGCGAAATATTGTGGTCGCTAAAACTCTTTTTATAGTTTGCTGTATATTCAGCCAGACAACTCGGTGAGTAATTTACCTGGTCTGAGAAGCCTGTTCTTTCAATTGGCCGGCCACCAGTGGATGGAATTTTTGGACTCCAGCTTCTTATATTTTGCATTACAAAATCCAAACCCATATTGGCCCTAACTGAAAGTCCGGGAAGAATTTCATACTCGGCAAATACTGAACCTATAGACCTGAATCTGGTATTTGTAACTTCCGGAACCTGGATGTCATACACTGGATTGGGTTCATTGTAACCATCAATTTGTCCATTTCCTCCTGCCCATGTACCATCCTCATTTCGAATAGAAACTGTTGGTGGAGCTGATACTGCCAAGAGCAATAAGCTGTTAAATGGGTCATATGTGTTTCTTGGTATTTCATTGGTTCGGCTTAAAATCAGGCTGTTACCGATTTTAAGTTTCTTTGAAACCTGCATATCTCCATTGAACCTTAGGTTGTATCGGTCAAAACTTGTGCCTCTCACTATTCCATCTTGTTGAAAATAACTGGCAGAAACTGCATACTTTGCTTTGTCTGTACCTCCGGTAACACTTACTGAGGCATTGGTCATTGCAGCCCTTCGGAATATTTGTTTCAACCAATCAGTCCCTTCACCATATTGTTCCTCAATTGCATTTGGATCAGCTAGTTTTGGCAATACAGGTGAACCTGCCGCCAATCGGGCTTCACTGTTGATTATTGAATATTCTTTTGCATTGAGCATGGTTGGTAAGTTCCAGGTATTTTGAATTCCCCTGTAAAAATCCAGACTTACAACTGCTTTTCCTTCCTTACCTCTTTTTGTATTGATTATGACTACTCCATTAGAACCACGAACCCCATAGATTGAAGCCGCAGCTGCATCTTTTAGGATGTCAATAGATTCTATTTCATTTGGACTAATTGAATTTAGCACATTATCAGCCGTTTGGTCCGGAAGCGGAAAACCATCCAAAACAACCAATGGATTATTCGAACCTGTAACTGAAGAAATACCCCTTATCCGGATAGATGTTCCACCGGAACCACCCGGAGCGCCTGAGTTTTGAATTACTGTTAAACCAGCAACTCTGCCCTGAAGAGCCTGGGCAGCATCTGCAACCGGAGTGGCAGTAATTTCTTTTGCAGAGACAGAACCAATGGCACTACTGACCTCTCTTTTTGTTTTTGTTCCATATCCCACAACGACAACTTCACTGGTTTCACTTACTTTTAATTTCATAGAAACCGTGATATTGGTTCGGCCAGCAATTGCAATGTCTTGACTTTCATAGCCTACAAAACGAATTTGAAGAATATCTTTTTCATCCGTTTCAATTGTAAACTGACCATCCAGATTTGTGGTTGTCCCTCGTTGTGTTCCTAATACCAGGACTGTGGCTCCTGGAATTGGTTTGTTTAACTCGTCCAAAACAACACCTTTTACAGAAATGAGTTCCTTTGGAGCCGAATTGACAGACGTATTAGAAGGAACGCCATCATTTTTTTGCTCCTTTCCAGGACTTTTATTGTCTGATTTTTCCAGAATGGTGAATACATTTTTTCCCGTTTTGTCAAAAGTCAATCCGGTTTCAGTTGTAATACTTGTAAGGCTTTGGTTTAAACTTTGACCGTTAAGTATTTCTGAGGAAACTTTTTTCTTTTTTAATCCTTCACTTTTGAAGAAAAATGAGACTCCATATTTTGATTCTAGTTCTCTTAAAACCTCGGTTAGTGCCAGATTTGAAGGTGTATCATTGGGCACTTGAGATTTTAATGATAAAAACGTCCAGGAATTTATTGAAGCGGTTTGGGCAACTGCAGTATCAATGCAGAAGCTTAAAAATATCAATAAAAAGACCTTCCCTAAAAAGGTAAAATTTTGCATTATTTGGTAACTTGATAAAAAACGATTAGATGAAAAAAAAGGTTGCCTATGGTGGATGATGGCTAATATTCCTTTTTTTAATTTTCCTGAAGGATCAATTCAGACCCATTCATTGTATACTTTAAGTTGAACAAGCTTGTCATTGATTTCACAAGTTCATTGATATTTTCGCTTGGAACTTTTCCAGTAATTGTTTCTTTCAACAGTGCTGGATTTGTAACTGTAATTTTAATTCCGTGTGTTGCTTCTACCATTTCAATCACTTCCTTAAGTGGCGTCTGATTGAATGAGAAATAACCTGATTTCCAGGAAGTAACTACTTCTGAAGGCAGACGTTTTTTTAACTCTTTTTTTGTTTTAGCAACACTGGAATAATCTACAAATTCACCAGGAGCCATCAATAATCCGCTTTTTTCGATATTTTCTTTGAGGGCCAATTCTACTTTTCCTTCGTTCAGATATACTCTGGTAGAATTTTTCCTTGTATTAACGTTGAATTGAGTGCCTAGAACCTTTACATCAAGGTCTTTTGTGTGTACTACAAATTGTTTGATTTTTGGGTCTTCAAGATGCGAAACCACATTAAAATAAGCCTCTCCGTCCAACCAAATTTCCCTTGCCGGCGCAAAAAACCATGAACTTTTAGCCTTTAATTTAGAATTTGAATTGAGTATAATTTCAGTGCCATCTAAAAGCGTAATCGTTTTCTTTCCAGAGAAACCAGTGGCGTATTCTGCTTCAGAAGGTTTGGCGATAAAGTAGCTCAATCCACTGATAGCCAAAAATATAACAGCGGCAGCCGCAGATTGCCACCAAAATCTTGAATTTAAGACAATTGTTTTTTCTGTGGTTTCTATTGAATTAATCCTTGACTTTAGTTTATTCCATTCGGACCTGATTTCTTCTTCTTTAATTAAGGATACTTCTGATTTAAGGCCAGTATAAATTTGTACAGCAAGCATAGCAACGGGTTGCTGCTCTGGATTTTCTTTTACCCAATTGTCCCAATATCTGCAATCTTCCTCGTTTTCACCAGTTGCCCAGTTCTTAAAACTTTCCTGGTTCAGGAAAAATTCGAGTGAATTTATTTTACTCATTTTTTTCTTCAATTCGTTGAATAGAGGATTAATTTGTCCGCTAACAAAAAAAAAAAAAAGAAAAAAGATAGCATTAATTTCTTGTTTAAAATATAAAGGAGGTAGTTTTTGGGATTTGATTGAGTCAGTGGAAAAACCTTGGGATTGGATTCTATTGGTGTCTGAGCAGGTATCCAACCAGCTACCTTGAATTATCCGGATAAGGTAGTTGCTGGTTTTGTAAACGACCGTCCTTTAAAATTAATTTTACCCTAGCGGGGTGTAATGTCATTAGCTGATTCCAGCCCGTGTTCAACTGCTCCAGAGGAGCGATATGTTTTATTTCCCAATTCATATGGCCAATACCTATTCACAACTATATACTCATTTGGTTTTTGCCGTAAAAGGAAGGCAAAGCCTTATTCAACCTGACTGGAAAGAGACACTTTACAAATACATAGCAGGTATTATCAGCAATCAAAATCAGAAACTCATGATCATAAATGGAATGCCTGACCATGTGCATATTCTGATCGGAATCAAACCAGATAAATCCATCTCTGATCTGGTTCGGGATATCAAATCACATTCCTCCTCATTTATTCGGGAACAAGGTTTTGTCAAGGGACGATTTGAATGGCAAGAAGGTTTTGGAGCATTTTCAGTGAGCCAATCCCAGGTATCTCAATTGATTCTCT